>JACCZU010000072.1 GCA_013695835.1 Candidatus Aridivita willemsiae | reverse complement strand
TAAACGGTGTCGAGGTCCACGGACACCGCGAGCGCGTTGCCGTTGCGGTCGAATATCGCCCCCCTGCGGGCCGGGAACTCCACGACCCTGCTGCGCTGATCCACCGCCAGGGTCGCGTAAGCGGGGGCCTGAACGATTTGGAGGGTTACGAGTCGCCCGGCCATCCCGCAGAAAGCGATCACGAGCAGGACGAAGAGCCGGACCAGGCGCCCTCCCCCGGCCGATCGACGGCCATCCCTTCGCCGGCCGCCGCTCATGCTCCCCGGCCCCGGCAGTCGCCCACCATGACTGCTATGGCGACGACCCCGCCAGGCCCGACCCGGGCGGGGGGCGGGTGCGGGTGGCGACCCGAACCCCGGACGGGAAGCGAACGTCGGCGGCGATGTAGCGCGGTTGGGGCGGCACGACCATGCCGAGCGTGCCGAGGGCGTAGCGTTCTATGCGCGCCGGGCTCTCCAGCTGCGACGCTTCGAGCAGCGCCTCGCCCTGCGCCGTCTCCGCGCGGACGAGACGGCCCTGGAGACGATCAAGCTCGAACGCCGACTGCGCAATCATCACCCGCTCGAGCAACACGGCAAAGATGAGTGCGCCAACGCAAATCGCACCGAAGGCCGCGAGCGGCGCAAGCCGGCGCGTGCCGCTGCGCACAAGAAGCCCCCTCGAACGCCGCCTGACCACTCGGAGGGTGCGCTCGCGTCCCGGCGAGGGCGCGCTACCCGAACGCGTGCGCCGGCGGGGCGCTGGACGCGCGCTCATCTGGACGCGAGATCCCGGGGGGGTTGCTCCGGCAGCCGCTCCACCGCACGCAACTTAGCGGCGGAGGCGCGCGGGTTGACCGCGACCTCGGCCTCCGATGGGCGCACCGGCTTGCGGGTCAAGATCCTGGCGCGCGCCTCGGCGTCGCAGCGGCACACAGGGAAGTCGGGCGGACACACACATCCACGGGCCTCGGCGGCGAAGCCCCTCTTGACGGCCCGATCCTCGAGCGAGTGATACGAGATGACGACTGCGCGCCCCCCTGGTACAAGCGCGTCAACGGCGGCTGGGAGAGCGCTCTCGAGCTGGCCGAGCTCGTCGTTGACCTCCATCCGGATGGCTTGGAAGCTCCGCCGTGCGGGATGGCCCCCGGTGCGGCGCGTTGCGGCCGGGATCGCGCCCTTGACGATGTCGGCGAGCGCAGTGGTCGTGGCGACCGGACGGGCCGCAACTATTGCGCTGGCGATCCTGGAGGCGAAGCGCTCTTCCCCAAGGCGGGCGATGACCTGCACAAGGCGCCGTTCCGGGTAGCGATTCACGACCTCGTCCGCGGTTCTTGATCCATCCGGATCCATTCGCATGTCGAGGGGGCCCTGATGTCTGAAGCTGAACCCTCGCTCCGGGTGGTCGAGCTGGGGCGAGGCCACTCCGAGGTCGAGTAGGACTCCGCGAACCTCCTCAACCCCGAGTCGTTCCAGTACGGCCGCGAGGCGCGCGAAGTCGTCACGAACCAACCGGAAGCGCCCCTCGAAAGGGGCGAGGAGGGCCCTGCTCGCCTCCAGCGCGTCGGGATCACGGTCGATGCCGACGAGCTCGGCCCCGGGCGAGCCCTGAAGGACCCGGAGCGCGTGGCCGGCGCGGCCGAGGGTGGCGTCGACGAAGACGCCCCCGCCCTCCAATGCAGGAGCGAGGTAGTCGACGACCGGTCCTGCAAGGACGGGTTCGTGGTCCACTGCGCCTCCATAAGCTAGTGCCTCCTCGTGGCTAGAAGTTGAGCTCGGCGGCAAGCTCGTCCAGGCGTCCCTCTTGGACCTTGGACTCCTCTTGCGCCCATGCCTCTGGGTTCCAGATCTCCCCGTGGTCGAGTGCCCCGGTCACGACCACGTTGCGATCGACACCTGCGTAGTCCCTGAGGTTGGCGGGAAGGGTTATCCGCCCCTGCCTGTCGACCTCGTCCTGGTGGGCGCTCGCAGCGACCGATCGCACCACCGAGCGCGCCTCGGGGTTGGAGCGGCCAAGCTGCAGCAGGCTGCGCTCGAGGTCGGCCCACCCGCGTCTCGACCACATGGCTATGCACCCGTTGAAGTACCTCGTCAAGACGATGGCCTCATCGTCGAGCTCGTCCCGAATCCGGGATGGCACGATCAGGCGCCCTTTCGAGTCCACGGTGTGGCGGTACTCCCCGGTGAACGACAAGCACACTCCCCTGGCTGCTGGCCTCGATGAGCCGGTGGCGGAGGGGGGTCAAATATTGACCCGGAAGGGGGGTTCTGTTCCCCACTTCCCTCCATTACTCACCACTTGGCGCCACCTTAGTCCCGTTTCCCCCACTGGGTCAACGTCTGGCCGCCTAATTGCATGCTTGTTATTCAGTCCCGCTGTTATTAGAGTTAACTATCGAGGCTAGTGTGCCGCTCTCGAAGAAAGAAAGGGGGGCAGTGGACGGAGGCGCCGGGCCGAGGCACAGGGGACGCCCACCCCGGGACCGGCCGAACGAACCCGGTTAGGTGCCCGTCAGGCCGTGGAGGCCGGGTGGCGCGGGGGGCGACTCAGGTATGGCTCCCACGACGGATCCACCCTGTCGACAGCGACCATGATCCACACGCTTTCGTGAGGGGGGTGAGGCGGGCGCCTAAGATGCAGCCCGACGTCGGTAGGACTGCGGTTCTCCTTGAGGGCGTTGCACCTGCGGCAGGCGGCAACGACGTTGTCCCAGGTGTGCGGCCCCCCCCTGCTCTTGGGGATGACGTGATCCACGTTTTCCGCAGCGCGCCCGCAGTACTGGCACTCGAAGTCGTCCCGCACGAACACGGCCCGTCTCGAAAGCGAGGAGCGGGCCCGATAGGGGACCTTCACGAAGTAGTTCAAGCGAACCACGCTCGGGGCCGCGATCTCGAGGGTCTCGGAGCGGAAGAGGTGGCCGTTGGAGTGGAGCACCTCGGCTTTGCCCTTGAGGGCAAGCACAAGCGCCCGCCGCACCTCCACCACGCACAGCGGCTGGAACGACGCGTTGAGAATCAGCGCTCTTCCCAAGGTGCCCCGAGTATATAGACGAGGAGGGGCAATCCCCGGCGCGCTG
>JACCZU010000038.1 GCA_013695835.1 Candidatus Aridivita willemsiae | reverse complement strand
GTCGATGCGCTGCCCCACCGCATATTGGCGAATCACCGCTTGTGTCAGCATCAGCGCTCGACCTCTTCGCGCAGCGTGGCGGCTCCTACGTTGTCGATCACACCCCAGCGGGGAAGCAGACGACCGTGCGCGCCGAAGACGCGTCGCTCTCCAAGGTAAAGGGGAGGCCGGCTCTCGTCGTCATTGATACCGGCCGAAAGGTCCAACGGAACCGGGATATCGAGAAGCTCCAGGAGGGCAGCGAGGCGGCGAAGCCCAGCCTCACCATGGCTGATCTCGCGGCTATAGATCCTTACTTGCTCCCAGTCGAGCTCTTCGAGAGCGCGCGCAAGGATGCGCGCGAGGCCCGGTAATCCACCGATCCTCCCGGGGAGCGCTGCGCCGTCGATCACGATCTTCTCTGGCAACGCGATTGAGATCGGCCAACCGTGAAGCTCTTTTCGTTCAGTTCCGGCCGCCGAATACTTCCGCAACCAGATCAGGGAGATCGGAATCTCTTGCCACGCGCGGGGGCGGCGCGTCCCGGATGGGGTTGAGACCTGAACGTCGCCGGCACGGTCTGGTGTGAGGCCACGCTCGTATGCCGCCGACTGGAATCCAACGTAGTGGGGAGGCTTCCAACTCGACAGCGCCGCCCAGGGGTTGGGAGGGGCGTATCCACCGGTCTCGGCAAGGACGGTTTCGTAGCGGCCCTTAGCAGTTCGTTTGAGCCATCCTTTGGCGGCAAGCCGATGCATTACCCGCCACACCCTTGGCTCCGGCCATCCGAGGGTGGCGGCCACTTCCTGTGTGGTGACCGCCCGTCGACGCTCGGCCTCTAGCCATGAAGCGACGGCCGCCTCCTGAGGGGACAGCGTGCGAGGTTCCGGATCGAAGTCGGCGGGGTTCATGGTTGCTTAAGTATAGGCGAATCTGCCGAAGGAAGAAAGGATCGACTATACATGAGCAATCGCCGCTCGACGAGCTCGGCGGATTGACCGCTCGACTCCTGTGTCACAATGCTGTGATGGGGGACACCAGTTTCGTAGAAGTGGGACCAAAGGGTCGGGTGGTCATCCCGGCCCCCATTCGGCGAAGGCTGGGGATCGAGCAGGGCACGCGCTTGGCGGTGCTCGTCGACGAGGGGGCGGTGGTGTTGGTCCCTCGCGAGGCTATCGAGCGCCGCCTTCATGCGATCTTCAAGGGCGTGCCCTCGAGCATGGTCCACGAACTTCGGGAAGAGCGCATGAAAGAGGCGACAGCCGAGGCCGACACCGTTTGAGCGTCGTGCTCGACGCCTCCGTCTTGCTCGCGTGGCTGCAGCAAGAACCGGGCGGAGCGGAGGTCGAGGAGATGTTGGACGGCGGGATCTTCACGGCTGCCAACTGGTCGGAGGTGCTTCAGAAGGTTCGTCAGCACGGTGGCGATCCCGATCAGGTCAGCGTGCTGCTGCGGTCCTTGGGCCTCGATGTGGCGGATGTCACTCGAGCTGATGGTGAGTATGCTGCCAGGCTCTGGGATTCTATGAACCCCCTCTCTTTGGGTGACCGCTTGTGTCTGGCGGTGGCCCATAGGTTGCAGCTGCCGGCGGTCACGGCCGAGTCCCGCTGGATTGGAGCGGACCTGGACATCGATATCCAGCTCATCCGTTGATGCGGAGGGAGCCCGGGAGCTATTGAGAGCTCTGGAGGGCGCCTCGCGACTGAACCCTTATGTCAGGTCGGTCGTTTGGCGGGGCGATCTCCGATCCAGTAGCGGGGGCCGGGCCCGAGGCTCGCAGCGTGATCGCCCGGGTTGGAGAGCCTGCAGCGATTGAGCGAGAGACAGCCGCAGCCGATACATTCCGTCAGGCCGAGCTTGAGACGTTCGAGCTCATGGATTCGGTCGTCGATGCGCGCGGTCCACTTGGTCGAAAGGCGTGACCAGTCGCGTCGCGTCGGCACCCGATCGGGCGGGAGCTTGGCGAGCTCAGCGCCGATCTCGTCGAGCGTCAGCCCGACGCGCTGTGCGAAGACGATGAAGGCGATTCGCCGGAGCACCGAGCGTGGATAGCGCCTGTGGCCCGAGCCGGCCCGCTCGGAGGTGATCAGGTCCCGCTCGTCGTAGAAGCGAAGCGCCGAGGATGCGACGCCGCTGCGCCGCGCCACCTCACCGATATTGAGGAGCTCTGCCATGCCGCCATTAAAGCAGGTTGAGTACTTGACTTCAAGTTAACTCGAACTTGTAGTCTGAGGTCTCAAGCCAAGTGACCAGGAGGCAGCCATGACCACGATCCGAAGGGCAAGCGAGCAGATCACCGAGGAGGTCACCTCATGGCCGGGCGTAGAGTCCGGCTACGGTGACCGCGGCGAGTTCGGGTTCAACGTCGAAGGCCGCGAGATCGGCCACTTGCACGGGGACGGCGCCGCCCACTTCTTCTTCCCAACCCAGGTCGGGTTGGAGCTCAAGCGTGCCGGCAGGGTTGTCGACCATCCGGTCTTCCCCGGCAAGCCGGGCCCGGCGGCGCGCCGGATAGAGAACGACGACGACATTAGGGACGTGACCAAGTTGTTGCGGATGAACTACGAACGTGTTGTCGCCCGCTCCGAGTCGCGGGCCGCGACAGGACGGACTGCGTAGGCAGGGTTGGGGCGCGGATTCAAGTGAGGCTGCGCTGGAAAAGCTGATCCGCTAGCGTTCACGCGCCATGGGACCCATTGCACTCTGCGCTGACACAACGGCCCGCTGGCACGCTTCGTGGCTGAGCGCCCTTGGTCTTCGCTCGGAACGACGTGACTCCGTGTGGCGCGCCGTCGACTCGCCGCCGTTCATCTACTGGACGGCGATCACGCTTGCGCAGACCACATCTCCTTCCGACGTGGAGGACGCGCATGGGACGGTCTGCGATTCATGGTCGCTGCTCGAACTAGGGCCATTGGGCTTCGAGTCGATCGACCGCGATGGGTGCGAGCAACGCGCGCGCGAGCCCTGGTTCCTGCGGTCCCCCCGGCAGCTCGCAGCAGAGCGGACGCCTGCCGAGCTCGACGTCGTCTTTGTTTCCACGCCCTCCCAAGTCGCCGAGTTCGAAGACGTCAGTGTGCGCGGTTTCGATGGGGAGGAGGCATCGGTCGAACCCGGTGCTTTTCATCCGGCTTCGATACTCGGGGACCCAAGCATGACGATGCTTATCGGCCGGGTCGGCGCCAACGGAGTTGCGGCGGCGACCAGCTACAGGAGTGCCGAAGCGGTCGGCATCTACGGAGTGACAACGATTCCGTCCGCGCGGGGACGTGGCTACGCTTCGGCGTTGACGCGCACCCTGATCGATCCCTCGCTGCCTGCGGTGCTCAGCCCAAGCCCGGAGGCGGCCGGCTTGTATCGACGGTTGGGCTTCGAGCGCGTGGGCGATTTGCGCCAGTGGCAGCGTCCGTAACCTCAACCCGCTCGAGACTTGGGGGAAGCCGTTAACTGGTGCCGACCCTTGGGGCGGTGCCGTAGAGGTTGACGATGCGCGTGCCGTTTCTGCCCGCCAGCGCACCGGCTGCGCGTTTCGGCGACGTGATGATCGCGGTCTTGCCGCCCCTCTCGAGGAAGCGGATGGCCGCCGCAACCTTGGGCCCCATGCTCCCCGGGGCGAACTGGCCCTCGTCGAGATGGCGCTTCGCATCCTCGAGCGTCAGCTCGTCGACGGCTCGTTCCGTGGGAGTCCCGAAATCGAGCGCCACGCGATCGACTCCCGTCAGCAGCATCAAAACCTCGGCTCGCAGGGCCGTCGCAAGCCGCTCCGCAGAAAAGTCTTTGTCGATGACCGCGTCGATGCCGGCCAAATGCCCGTCTTCGAATGTCACAGGGATGCCGCCGCCGCCCGCGGCAATGACGACGAACCCTGCCTCCACGAGCGTGCGGATTGCATCGGCCTCGATGATCGCCTTGGGAAGCGGCGAGGCGACCACGCGTCTCAAACCCCGCCCTGAGTCCTGCACCATCTGCCACGCCCCCTCACCAGCGACGGCCGGCCCGACCTCGTCTCCGAAGAACGGGCCGATCGGTTTGGTCGGGTTGTCGAAGGCGGGGTCCTCGGGATCGACCAAGGCGTGGGTAACGACCGCCACCACTGCCGCTGAGCCCCCGGTGACTTTCGCAAGGGCGAGCGCTAGCAGACTCCCGATCTGACCTTGAGTCATGGCGCCCAACACGAACAGGGGTTGCGCCGGGACCCCATTGTCCGTGGCCTCATTCTGGATCGCCAGGCTTCCGACTTGTGGCCCATTGCCATGGGTGATAACGACCTGGTAATGCGAGTCGAGCAGCCCGGCCACGACCCGAGCCATCTCGTCGGCGTTGGCGTTCTGCTGTTCGTGTGCTCCGACCTGATCGTCCCTGGTCAGGGCGTTTCCTCCCAGAGCGAGCACTGCGATCTGCGTCACGCCGGGGGCAGCGCCGGGAGCGAGCGCGCTCGATGGACCCCTGCGTGGCGCCTGTAGCAGGGGCAGTGGTGGGTAGGGGCCAGGGTGGGAGTCATGGCCTCAGCTAGCCTATGCGGCTCGCCGGCGCAAGGCTCGCCGGGCCTAAGACTCGCCGGGCCTAAGGCTCGCCGGCCTCGTCCTCAAGTGGACACGCACCGCCATTGGCCGGGAGCCACTGGCGTACCCGGCACCGGCCCCCCAAAGCCTGAGGTAAGGCAGACTTACTTTGGCACAGCAGACAATCCGGTCCGGCCCTGGATGGAGAACAAGTGAGTAAGGGACCGCGAGCGGGCGTAACCGGTGGGATGCTTTGTAAGGCGACGGCACCTTGAGCTGAGGGCAATGTTTCAGATCGGAGATCCGGACTGGGCGTTGCCCTCGGGTGCCGGCGGCCACTTCGGTCTCGAGAGCTTGGAGCGACAGGTGAAATTGATGAGGCAAAGGCGACGGCCGTTTCGGCGTGTTGCCCCCCCAGGTTCTCTTGCCTGCCTCCTCGCCGGTCTTGCCCTGGCGCCCCTGCTCCTCGGTGGTATTGCTCGGGCTCAGCAGACCCCCCCGCTGATTCCCGTGAGCATCCAGACAATCCCCGCAGTAGAGGGCGTGTCCTTCACCCTGGACGGCCGTCAGTTCACAAGCGACGAGGACGGCCTTGCCGTCGTGAGCGTTGAAGATCCCGGCGCGTATGACGTCGAGGCACTCCTGCCTCAGGAGGTAGGCGGCGACTCATTCATCGAGTTCTCCCAGTGGTCGGACGGCGAGAGCGCCCCCGCTCGTGAGGTCCAGGTCGACACCTTTGCCTTTCTCGAGGCCGAGTTGGAAGTGAGCTACCTCACCACCTTTTCGTTCGTCAACCCCGACGGGGCGCTTGTGGATCCAGAATCCGTGGATTCGGTGATCTTGGGCAACGGACTCGGTGGAAGTGTGGTTCTGTCCGACGCCGATCCGACGTGGCTTAAGGCAAGGACCGTAGACGCAGAAGGTTCAGGCGAAGGTGGGCAGAGGGTCGCGTATTCAGTGGAGGGTGTCGTAGTCGAAGGCGCCAATGCCGCGGCTCTGGAGCAGGATCCCTTTTACCCAAGCCCCGGGGAGGAATGGCGCATAGAGCTCGCAAGTGGGGCGCCCGTGGCCGACCAAGCTCCGAGCGCACAGGAGCCTTCAGATGAAGGTGCGGTCACGGTGACGGCGCGCGATGCGCTGTTTGGTTTTCCAATCGGGACGGGCATCGAGGTGCGCTATCCCGATGGCCGGCTCGAGCGTATGCCTCTGGCTTCGGATGCCGAGACCACACTGAGCGCGCTGCCTCCCGGGCTCTACGAGGTCAGTGCAGACGGCCCGGGTTTCTCTCTCACCAGCGAGTTCGACCCATCTGAATCCAGTGTGGTACGCCTGGCCCTGTTCAGCTTCCTGGACGTTGCGAGCGTCCTCCTGGCTCTATCGGTTGTCTTCGGCGTCTTGATCCTGCTGCGTTCGCGCGCGCGCAAGAACGCCTCCCCGGCGAGCGAAGCCACAGCGGCGCCCCGTCCCGCTGCCGTTGGGCGGGGTGCGGTGGCTTCGGCGCGCGACGGTGCGGAGGCTGCCTCGAGCGAGCGGGTGGCATCGGGGGGGCCCGCCGGCCAACCGAGTAAAGCAAGGTTTTCCACGCGTGCGCCGATCAAGTCGGTGGCCGGTTCCGGTGCACCGGCTGCCGCGACTACTGAAACGCCCTCGTCCGGAGTCAAGCCTGGTGCGGCCCCCGCAGGAGCCTCCAACGAGCTTCGCCGACGCTCGCAGGAGGACGCCCGTCCGGCGGAGCGCAAGGCTGCCACGGATGAGACGTTGCCGGAGCGGGTCCGCAAAGGGGCCGAACAAGTGCCCGCCGAAGCAAAGGCTTTCAGAGAGCGGGCCCGCAAAGAGGCCGAGAAGGAGCGCGTCGAAGCGAAGGCGCTCAGAGAGCAGGCCCGCAAAGAGGCCGAGAAGGAACGCGCCGAAGCGAAGGCGCTCAGAGAGCAGGCTCACAGAGAGGCCGAGCGCAAGGGTGTCGCTGCGGCCGCCCTGACGCGCGAGGCCGAGACGGAAGCGCATGCCCTGCGCGCCGCGGCCGCCGCCCTGACGGCCAAGGCTGAGAAGGATGCCGAGCAGACGCGCGCCGAAGCTGAGGCTCTGGGAGAGCAGGCTCAAGAAGATGCCGAGCAGACGCGCGCCGAAGCGAAGGCTCTCGGAGAGCAAGTTAGCAAAGAGGCCGAGCAGCGGCGCTCAGCAGTGGAGGCTCTCAGAGGGCAGGCTCACAGAGAGGCCGAGCGAAAGCGCGTCGCTGCGGCCGCCCTGACGCGCGAGGCCGAGACGGAAGCGCAGGCCCTGCGTGCCGCGGCCGCCGCTCTGACGGCCAAAGCTGAGAAGGATGCCGAACAGACGAGCGCAGCAGCCGAGGCCCTGAAGGAGCAGGCTCACAAGGATGCCGAGCAGTCTCGTGCCGCAGTCGAGGCGTTGAAAGAACAGACCGAGAAAGCCGCCGAGCAGACCCGCGCAGCCGAGACCTTGAGACAGCAGGCTAACGAAGAAGCCGAGCAGACGCGCGCAGCAGCCGAGGCGCTGAAGGAGCAGGCTCGCAAGGACGCCGAGCAGTCGCGCGCTGCAGCCGATGCCTTGAGAGAACAGGCCCACAAGGAAGCCGAGAGGGAGCGTGCGGCGGCAGAGGCTTTCAAAGAACAGGCCCACAAAGAAGCCGAGAGGGAGCGTGCGGCGGCAGAGGCTTTGAAAGGGCGGACTGGGAAAGCCGCCGAGCAGGAGCGCGCCGCCAAAGCCCTGAGTGAGCAAGCTCGCAAAGACGCCCAGCAGACGCGCACAGCGGCGCAGGCGTTGAAGGAGCAAGCCCGCAGGGACGCCGAACAGACACGTGCTGAGGTCGAAACGTTGAAAGAGCAGGCTCGGAAAGACGCCGAGCACGCAAGCGCTGCAGCAGAGGCGTTGAAGGAGCAGACTGAGAAAGCCGTCGAGCAGACGCGCGCCACAGCCGAGGCGATGAAGGAACAGGCTCATAAGGAAGTTGAGCAGATTCGCGCTGCCGCCGAAGCCTTGAGAGAGCAAGCTCGCAAAGACGCCGAGCAGACCCGCGCAGCGGCACAGGCTCTAGAAGGTCAGACTGGGAAAGCTGCCGAGCAGACGCGCGCCGCCGAAGCGTTGAAAGAGCAAGCTCGCAAAGACGCCGAGCAGACACGCGCTGCCGCAGCTGCACTGACGGCGAGAACTCGCAAAGACGCCGAGCAAACCAGCGCCGAGGCCGAAACCTTGAAGGAGAAGGCTCAGGAGGAAGTCGAGGAGACCCGCGCTGCAGCGGAGGCTTTGAAGAAGAAGGCTCAGGAGGAAGCCGAAGACAAGCGTGCTGAGGCCGAGGCTCTGAAGAAGCAGGCCCAGGAGGAAGCCGAGGAGAAGCGTGTTGCCGCGGCAGCGATGTCGGAGCAGGTCCAGAAGGAGGCCGGAAACGATCGCGCAGCCGCCGCAGCACTCAGGGGCCGCGCCGAGAAAGAGGCACAGGAGAAGCGCGCCGCCGCAGCAGCATTGAGAGGCCGGGCCGAAACCGAAGCCCAGGAGACGCGTAAGGCCGCGCAGTCGGAGGCCGAGGGGATCGTGGCGGAAGCCGAGGAGCTTGCTCGGAAGCGGTTGCGGGCTGTCGAGGAGTTCCAGAAGGACTCACTCAAAGATGCCTCGAAGCGGTGGGCCCAACTGAGGGCTGAGGAGGAAAGGCTAGCGGAGCTGGCAGAAGAGGTAGAGCGGACCCCGGGTGCCGTGCGTTCCGGAGGGGAGAAGCACTAGTTTAGTAAGCTCAGCCGTCCTGAGATCCGGGACGGTGTCGTTGTCGATAGGTGCGCGCCTTCATGCGATTCCCGCACACTGCCATCGTGCACCAGGTGCCCGAGTGGTTTCTCGAATGGTCGTAGAACAGCCATCTGCACTCGTCGTTCAAGCATGCTTTCATTCGGGCCCA
>JACCZU010000022.1 GCA_013695835.1 Candidatus Aridivita willemsiae | reverse complement strand
TCCGGGAACCACCCCAGGTTCTCGCCAGAAACCTGGCGCTTCGCTACTATAGTAGCCGTGAATCGACTCAAGCTCCTGCGGGAGGGCCGGGGCCTGACGCAGGCAGATCTGGCCACGGCGGCCGGGTTGTCGCGCCAGCTCGTCGGGGCGATCGAGGCGGAACGGAACACCCCGAGCGTCGCTGCCGCCCTCGCCATAGCGGAGACCCTCGGGATGACGGTCGAGGCCGTCTTCGGCCCCCGCTCCGAGGACCATGCGCCTGCGCTCGGGAAGCCCGTGCCGGACGGCGCCCCTGTGGTGGCCGCGCGCGTCGGCGATCGCCTCGTCTATGCGGAGCTCCCCGACGGCGGTGCGGCCGGGCCCTACTGGGGGGGAGCCGACGGCGCCGTGGCCGGGGGACGTTTTGTTTCCTTCGGAGACTTGGAGCCTGCCGGAACGGTTGTCGCCGGCTGCGATCCCGCCCTCGGCCTCATCGCCGACCTGCTGCCGATGGGTGGCCCCCGCCGCCTCGTCCCGATCCAGGCGTCGAGCGGGGCTGCGGCCGCCGCCCTCGCACGCGGCCGCCTCCACGCCGCTGTGGTGCACGGGCTCGCAGACCGCGTGGCTGCGGCGCCCGAAGGGGTGCGTCGCATGCGGATCGCCCGCTGGGAGGTCGGAGTCGCCGCTCGCAGGGGCACGACGATCGACCTCGCCGCTGCGGGCCGCGGCGAGGTGACCCTGGCCAGGAGGGAGCCGGGGGCCGAGTCCCAGCGCGCCTTCGAGCGGGCGCTCGCACGCCTCGGACACCCCACCGGTCCCTCCGGACCCCTGTCCCCAGCGGCCGGCCCCGCCACGCCCTCCCGCCCGGCCGGCCCGGTGGCGTCCGGCCATCTCGAGGCGGCGCGGCTCGTCGCCTATGGCGCGGCCGACCTTGGCCTGACCATGGCCCCCGCTGCGCACGCATTTCGGCTCGACTTCGTGGCCCTCGAGGAGCACCTCGTCGAACTGTGGGTGGCGGGGCGGTGGTGGGACCACCCCGGGGCGCACTCCGTCGGCGAGGTCGTGGCCTCGGCCGCTTTCCGCCGCAGGGTCGCCCCCCTCGGCGGCTACGACCTCAGCCACGCCGGAACGATCGTCGGAGGATAGCGGGACCGGCGGGTTACCACTTGGGCCTACGGCGAAGGCCGTGCGGAGGCTTCGCCCGGCGAAGTTGAGGCGGCCGCCCTAACCTTGCACGACGACGGTGCCGGACATGCCCGTGCCGTTGGGAAGGCCGTGAACCCGGCAGTAGTAGTCGTAGCTTCCGGCTTCCTCGAACGTGAACGAGAAGGTGTCACCCTCGGCGGTGCAGTCATCGACTGATATCGGGCTGCAATCGGGATGCGAGTCGAAGGATTCATCGCTCGCAGTCACAGAATGGGGCAGGCCCCCGGTCTGCTTCCATACCACCTCGGCACCCCGGGAGATCGAGATCCTCGATGGGTCAAAGGCCGTGTCGACTACAGCCACGGTTGTTTGCTTTTCGGCCCCCTCTCCGCCCCGCTTGCCCTCGGAGCGGCGCCGGCCGTCGCCTGGCCGCCCCGCGCCCTCGGATCGGCCCCGGCCACCGGCTGTGGTCTTGTCCTCTTCGCCCCTGGCCGCGCTCGGGACGGTTTCGGTGCGGCCCGACTTTCGATCGGCGTCATTTGCAGTCGCCGGGGTTTCCCGCGGCTGGGCGCACGCCGACACGAGCAGAAGTGCAGCGCCAAGCAGCCTCAGGCCGAGCGGGGAAGTGGCCGACACACCACTCATTCGAAGCCTCGCCCCAGCCGGGATGGCCGCGCCCGCAGGAAGCATGGCCGGACGCCCACCCTTTAGTAACCCTTGGCAACGGGAAGCGTGGCCGCCCACTCTTGCCAACCCCTGGTAACGGGAACCCCTCGTGAGCTTGTGAGCATCGGTTTCGGACTTTTGTCCCTCTTGCCCTCAAGCAAGCCCGGCTCCTGCCGATGGGCAGAGCGTAACAAGGTCTTAGTGGCCCGATTGGAGGGCAGGCGGCCGGCCCCCCTGAAGCGAGGCCGTCCGCCAGAGAGGAGGAGCCCCGAGCACGCCACCCGGTCAGTCGCGCACGCGCCCCATTCAGCCATTCGGCCATGGGGCGGCCGTGTTACCCGCAACGTGCCTTCGTCGCTGAAAGGGCGAGGGTCAGACCAACCCACAAACCCAAGGGGGTAGCAGATTGGAGAATAAGGAAC
>JACCZU010000012.1 GCA_013695835.1 Candidatus Aridivita willemsiae | reverse complement strand
AACTTACGCACGAAGTCCTTGGCGTTGGCTGAGGCGTCCCTGAGGTTCACTCCGACGAAACGCACGCCACGGTCCTTGTAAGAACGCCATGTCTTTTCGAGCAGCGGGGTTTCTTCCCTGCACGGCGGGCACCACGACGCCCAGAAGTTGAGCACGGTGGGGTGGCCGGCGAGCTGGTCGCTGTCGAGCTCTCCTTTGCCCACCAGCAGAGGTAGGGAGAACTCGGGAAGCTCGGGGGGCCACGTCGATGCTTGGTGCCGGCCTCGACTCGCCGTAGGCGACAGCCCCGGCGACCGCGAGCGCAGCGGCGACGGCGATAACGCGCCGGCCCCGTTTCCCCCCGGTCCCGCCGAGCCCCTCGAGCTCGTTTCCGGGCACCATGAGGTCAGATTAGACGCCTGCCGTCGGCTATATTTCCCCGGTAAGCGACTCCCACACGGAGGGCCGGTTGAGACTTCCAAGCACCCGACGGGGACGGGCGGTTTGCGTCGCGGCCGTGGCCGCGTTTGCCTTGAGCGCTTGTTCGACGGACACCCCCCAGAGCGTGCTGCAACCACAAGGCGAGTTCGCTCGTAAGGCCGACGCTCTGTGGGACATCACCTTCGCCATTGCCATTGCGGTCTTCGTCGTCGTGCAGGGCCTCCTGCTCTACGCGATCTTTCGCTATCGCCACAAGCCGGGGCGCGAGGCGGCGCAGTTTCACGGCAACACACGGCTTGAAATCGCCATGACCATAATCCCTGCACTCATCCTGCTCGGGCTTGCGGTTCCCACGGTTGCTACGGTGTTTGACCTCGCAGCCGAGCCCACGGGGGCAGACGTCATCCACATAAGCGTCGAGGGACGCCAGTTCTGGTGGCGCTACGACTACACCGACCTCGACATCGTCACCGCGAACGAGCTTCACATCCCAACCGGGCAGCCGATCGATCTCTCGATCGAGGGCTACGACGTCAATCACAGCTTCTGGGTGCCGAGGCTCGGCGGAACTCAGGACGTGGTGCCGGGCCGCACAAGCCGCCTGACGCTCGAGGCCGACGACCCAGGGACTTATCTCGGTCAGTGCAAGGAGTTTTGCGGGCTCTCCCATTCCAACATGAACCTCAGAGTGATCGCTCACGACCCCGGCGACTTCGAACAGTGGGTGTCCGATCAACAAGAGCCGGCGGCCGCCCCGAGCGACTCGCTTGCAGCCGAGGGGGCCGAGCTTTTCGTCAACGGCGCTGCGGACGCGCAGTTCGCGGGGGGGCCTTCGTGCGCAAGCTGCCATGCGATCGAAGGACTTGACGGTGCAGTGGGAATCATCGGGCCGAACTTGACCCACTTTGCCGCACGCAACACCTTCGCGGGCGCGATATTTCAGAACAACGAGAGCAACCTGCGGGCATGGCTCGCCAATCCGCCCGAGCGGAAGCCGGGCTCTCAGATGCCGAATCTTCAGTTGACGACCGGTCAGATCGATGCGCTTGTCGCCTATCTTCAGACTCTGGAATGACAGGCCAAGGAGAGGACTAGATGGCTACCGCGGTTGCTCCACAACAGGGGGGTCTGTTTGCGAGGCCCACCGCCAAAACGGGATGGTGGAGCTGGATGACCACCGTCGACCACAAGAAGATCGGGATCCTCTATGGGGTCACGGCTTTCTTCTTCTTCATCGTCGGCGGCGTCGAGGCCCTGCTGATCAGGGCCCAGCTTGCGACACCCAACGGCGAGGTGCTCTCCCCGGCCGTCTATAACCAGCTGTTCACTATGCACGGGCTCACGATGATCTTCTTCGTGGTTATACCGATGGGGACTGCGCTCATGAACTTCCTGCTTCCACTCATGATCGGGGCCCGCGACGTCGCCTTTCCCCGCCTCAACGCCTTCAGCTATTGGGTGTTCCTGTCGGCCGGGTTGTTCATGTATTCGGCTTTCCTGCTCGGGGGGGCTCCCGACGGGGGGTGGTTCGGCTACGCACCGCTCAGCCTCGACCCCGTCACCGACGGGATGACCTACTACTCGCTCGGCCTCCAGATCGCCGGTATCGCCTCGCTCGCAGGAGCCATCAACTTCATCGTCACGATCATCAACATGCGCGCTCCCGGAATGACTCTCATGCGCATGCCCGTGTTCGTGTGGATGACACTCATTACTTCTTTCCTGCTGCTCTTTGCGGTCCCCGTCATCGGTGTGGCGCTGTGGGAGCTGATGTTCGACCGGCTCTTCGGTGCGAACTTCTTTGATCCGGCTGCCGGCGCCGATCCGCTGCTGTGGCAGCATCTGTTCTGGCTGTTCGGCCACCCCGAGGTCTACATCATGATCCTCCCGGCCATGGGCATCGTCTCGGAGGTGTTGCCGGCCTTTTCGCGCAAGCCGCTGTTCGGCTATCCGGCCATCGTCTTTTCCGGCGCAGCCATAGCGTTCATGGGTTGGGGGGTGTGGGCACACCACATGTTTGCGGCCGGGCTGGGCCCGGTCGCCAACTCGGCCTTCGCGCTTTCGACCATGTTCATCGCCGTGCCCACCGGCGTGAAAATCTTCAACTGGATCGGAACGATCTGGGGTGGCTCGGTGCGCCTAACCACGCCATTTCTGTTCTCGGCCGGGTTCGTCTCCATGTTCATCATCGGGGGACTGTCGGGAGTAACACACTCAATCGTGCCGCACGATGCCCAACAGACCGACACCTACTACGTCGTCGGACACCTCCACTATGTGCTCTTCGGAGGGTCGATCTTCGGGCTTTTCTCCGGCATCTACTACTGGTGGCCCAAGGTCTTCGGTCGTCTGTTGTCTGAGAAGATCGGCAAGTTTCACTTCCTGCTCATGCTCGTGGGCTTCAACCTGACGTTCATGCCGTTCCACATTCTCGGGCTTCTGGGGATGCCGCGCCGTCAGTACTACTTCCCCGCCAACAGGGGCTTCGAGGTTTGGAACCTCCTGGCATCGATCGGCGCGTTCACGATCGCTGTGTCGATACTCGTGTTCCTCTACAACGTCGCGGTGAGCCGCAAGAAGGGCGAGGCAGCGGGAGCGGACCCGTGGGACGCGCGCACGCTCGAGTGGATGACGACGTCCCCGCCGCCTGAGCACAACTTCGATGCCATACCGGTTGTGCGCCACAGAGACGACTTCTGGTATCGCAAATACATCACCACACCCGAGGGCGAGTCTGCCCGCGTCTTCGCCGGCGGGGCGGCCTCGGACGAAGAACAGCACTCGAGTGAAGCGGCCTCGGACGAACCGCCAAGCTCGTCGGCCGAAGGGGCCTCGGACCGAGAGCCGAACACAGCCGGGGCGGCCCCCCCGGAGAGCTCGTCTGAGGAGCGCCCCCATGCGGGCGCCTCGGCCGAGGAACAGGGCCACGGCATCCACCTGCCTTCGCCGTCGTACTTCCCTCTGCTGACCGCAGCGGGGATGCCGGTCATCGGTTACGGCTTCATCTACAGTCCGATACTCCTGGCGGCGGGCGCCGTGATGCTCCTCGTCGGCGCGTTCGGCTGGGTGCTCGAGCCTCCGGCGGAGGAAGCATGAGCGCCGCACATCCGCCTGCGGAGCACCCCCATACCTCCACCGGGCTCGATAATGCCAAGCTGGCGATGTGGGCCTTTTTGGGGTCGGAATGCCTTTTCTTTGGGTCGTTCATCTCGACCTATCTGCTTTATCGCAACGTAACCGGCGACGGCCCGACGTCGGCCGACCTCTACGACATCCCTTACACATCGATCAGCTCGTTCGTGCTGCTCATGTCGAGTCTGACGATGGTGCTCGCGCTGTCCTCGGTTCAAAACGGCGACCGGCGCGCCATGCGCATCTGGTTGATGGCGACTGCCTTTCTTGGCCTCACCTTCATCGGCGGCCAGGTGTTCGAGTTCACGACCTTCGTCGAGGAGGGCCTCACGTTGAGCACGAGCGCGTTCGGCAGCTCTTTCTTCGTCCTAACCGGGTTTCACGGCGCTCACGTCACCATCGGGATCTTGATGCTGCTTGGACTCACAGTGATGTCGTCGTTTGGCCGGCTCGGCCCGGACGACTCCCGTCCGGTTGAGGTCGTCGGGCTCTACTGGCACTTCGTCGACATCGTCTGGATCGTGATATTTACCGTGATCTATCTGATTCCGTCGGGTTAGCGAGACCATGAGCGAAGCCGATCTCCAACACGAAGAAAGCGGCCATCCGGGCCCGAGCCAGTATGTGAAGATCGCGGTCGTCCTGGCCCTGATCACACTCGCCGAGATAGCCATCTACTACATCCCTGCGCTGGCCTCGCTGCTGATCCCGCTGCTAGTGGCGTTCTCGTTCGCTAAGTTCATGCTCGTCATTCTGTGGTTCATGCATCTGCGTTTCGACAGCCGGATCTTCACACGCCTCTTTGCAGCGGGCCTGCTGCTGACCCTGACCGTCTTCATTCTCATGCTGCTGACCTTTTTCCTGCGCGGGGGCCCGGCTCCAACGCCCCCAGGTATCACCTGACGTGGCCCCGGTCGCTCAGGCCGCAGCTGCGGCCTCACCATGGACGTGGTCCCCGCATCTCGATGTCTGGCTCTTGATCGCGTTGTTGAGCGTGGGATACCTCGCCGCTCTGCGCTGGCTCGCCCCGGTCGGGCGGCAGCCCATCGACGGGGGCCGCTCGGCGGGATCGCAGCCCATAGATGGGGACGGCTCGGCGGAACCGCCGAACGAGCGCCCGGTTATCCCGGCCGCCACGGCGCGACAGAAGACCCTGTTCTTCCTTGGTGTGGGGACGGTCTGGGTCGGCTCGGACTGGCCCATGCACGACCTCGCAGAGGGCTACCTCTACAGCGCGCACATGATCCAGCACATGCTCTTTACCTTCGTGGCGCCGCCCCTTCTATTGAGCGGAACCCCGAAGTGGCTGCTGCGGAGGCTGCTTGCGCCGCCCAAGGTCATGGCACTCATGCGTCTGCTCACCAAGCCGCTCGTCGCTTTGCTCATGTTCAACGCTCTGGTTGCCCTGACGCACTGGCCGGCGCTTGTCGACGCTTCGCTGCGCTCCGACCCCTTGCACTTCTCGCTTCACACGGTGTTGTTCGTCTCGGCGGGATTGATGTGGTGGCCCGTCATCGGGCCGCTGCCTGAGATGCCCCGGCTGTCCGACCCGGCCAAGCTTCTTTACCTCTTCGGGCAGTCGATCCTGCCGACGGTCCCCGCTTCCTTTCTCACCTTTGCGAGCCGGCCCATCTACGAGTTCTACGAGACGGTGCCCCGGCTGTGGGGCCTTTCCGCCTTGACCGACCAGCTCATAGCAGGCCTGATAATGAAGATCGGCGGCGGTTTGCTGCTGTGGTCGGTTATCGCCGTGATCTTTTTCAGGTGGCACGCCAGGGAGGAATCGGAAGTTGTCGATGAGCTCTCCTGGGACGACTTCGAAAGTGAGCTGCAGGTGCTCGGCTTGAGAAACAGTCATATCGAAGATGGCGGGACGCAGACATGACCGAACAGCCCACCAAGGACGACGATTCCGGGTCGTCGATGATGGACGACGTCCGCATAAAAGTCCCGCAGCTGAATCTTCCCGATGAGATCAAGTTTCGGGCGCCGCTTCCAATTCTCATCCCCCTTGCGGCCATTGCAGGCATAGCGCTTGTGGCGTTTCTGTTCTCTCGGGTGCTCCTTAGCGTCCCGCGCGAAGCCGCCATCGTCATTGCCAGTGTTATGGCCATCAACATCCTTGGCGCCTTCGCCTTTGCGGCGCTTCGCCCTGATCTGACCCGTGTTCATAGAGCAGAGCTCGCCATGGTGGTGGCCTATCCGCTACTTATCGGCGTCGTCATCGCCGTGATCGGCATCGGCGAGGCAAGCACCGAGGCTCCGGGGGCCGAGAGCGCCCCCACCGAAGCTGCCGCGGCCGCGGGAGACTTCCAGCTCAGTGCCGACGGGCTCGCCTTCGACACCGACACGATCGAGCTCGCGGCCGGCGAACAGCAGACAATCGCCTTCGACAACCAGGACTCCGCCGAGCACAATCTCTCGGTTTACCAGGACGAGGAGGCGGGCCAGTCACAGAAGGGCGCGCTGTTCGCAGGCGACAACATCGCCGCAGGGGACTCGACGGAATACCAGGTCGACCCGCTGCCGGCCGGCGAGTACTACTTCCAGTGCGACATCCACCCGACCATGAACGGAGACGTCGTAGCCGAAGCAGGGGCCAGCGGAGGCAAGGGGGCCGGCTCGGGCTCGGGTGGCTCGTCCAAGCCCAAGCCAGCCGGCGGCGGCAAGGGCGGCAACGGCGGCGGGGGTGCCGGGGGTGGCAAGGGCGGCAACGGTGGCGGCGGCGAGGGGGCCTGACCGCCCGCTTACTCTGGCTTGACGTGAAGGCGAGTTGCACGCCCTTAGCCGCGTGCCACGACCGTCTGTCCCGAGATTCCGGGCGCGCCCTATACTCTCGCAACGCCACGGGAAGGGGGAAGAGATGAGCCAGATCGATGCCGGGTGCCGGTTCCGCAGGGCTTGCTCGCGACGCAATTGGTCTCCGTGAGGTTCTGTTCCAGTCGATCACCCACATGGCTCCGGCGGCCGCAGTCGCGTTCTCGATCATCGTGGGCGCAGGCTTTGCAGGAGGCGCGCTAGCCCTATCGGTCCTGTTTGCGCTCATCGCCTGCATGTCGGTCGCCTTCTCCATTGGAGAGCTGGCACGCCACCTGCCCTCGGCCGGCGGTATGTACACGTACGTGGCGCGGGGCATCCATCCAACGGCAGGGTTTCTAGTCGCGTGGGGCTATGCGTTCGCAGAGCCGCTGGGCGCGCCGCTCCTCTTTCTCATCTTCGGAAACGTGGTGGCGGGCACGTTGAGCGTCTCGCTTGGCTGGTCCGCCGACCTCTGGTGGGTCTGGGTTGTGATTGCCGCTCTACTTGTTCTGGCGTTGGGTTATTACGGGATCACGATCAGCACCGAAGCGGGCACCGCTCTGGGACTTCTCGAAATCGTCGTTTTTGCGGCGCTCGCGCTCTGGCTGATAATCCAGGCGGGAAGCGCAAACACACCGGCAGCATTCTCCCCGGGGCAGGCCCAAGTGGAGGGTTTCGAGGGCGTCGGTGGAGTCTTTGCCGCAACCATCTTTTCTATCCTCGCCTTCATCGGTTTCGAGGCGGCGACTCCGCTCGCCGAGGAGGCACAAGATCCAAAGCGGACAATCCGGAGGGCCGTCGTCTTGTCGTGCCTCGGGATCGGGCTCTTCTACGTCTTCACGACCTATGCCGCGGCAGTCTTCTTCGGGCTCGATCGCATGGAAGGCTTCGCCGCCTTTGGAGGGGGCAACCCGTGGGACGGGCTTGCCCGCCAAGTGTGGGGGATCGGGTGGATAGCGGTGTTCTTGGCGGTGGCGAACTCTGCGATCGCCAACGCGAACGCCGCCGCCAATGCAGCTACCCGGACCTGGTATGCCATGGGGAGGATCAGGCTCTTGCCAACGGCTCTCGAGAACGTGCATCCTCACTGGAGGTCGCCGGTGGTTGCCGTGTGGCTGCAGTTTGTCGTGGGCCTCGTAGTGGCCCTCGGGCTTGGATTCAAATTCGGTGTGCTTCCTGCGTTCGTCCTGGTCGCCACGATCCTCACAGCAGTCATCGTCCTCATCTACATTGCGGTGAATGTCTCCTGCATCGTCTTCTACCTGCGCGACCGTCGGGACGAGTTCAGCCCCTTCAAGCATCTGCTCGTCCCGCTTGTAGGTATCGTGATGTTCGTGCCGGCGTGGTTGACCGCAGTCGGCATACCTGCATTCAAGTTCATCGCCAAGCTCGAATACCCGCTCTCGCTCGCCGGCCCGGTGGTCGCGGTCTGGTACTTGATCGGAGTTGCCTACATGGGCTATTTGATGGTCAATGCGCGCGACCGCATCAACGACACGGGCAGGGTCTTCGAGGAGGAAGCGGTCGGCTGATCCTGTTCTTGAAAGGGAAGGAGACGGCGTGGATGTAATCAGCTACAGGCCCGAGCCGGGCGAGTTCGCATGGACCTTCGGCGGCGTGAGCCCGGTGCGCAAGGTGAAGCCCGGCGACGTGCTCGAGCTCTGGACCGAGGACTGCTTTGCGGGGAAGGTCCGCACGCCTGATGATCTGGTCAGCCGCGTGATCGACTTTCCATTCGTCAACCCTCAAACGGGGCCTTTCTACGTTGAGGGCGCAGAGCCGGGCGACACACTGGCCATTCACTTCATCTCCATCGAGCCCGCACGGGACTGGGCGGCGTCGACCACGGTTCTTCTCTTCGGAGCCCTCACCTCTACAGCGCATACCCCTACGCTGCAGGACCCACTGCCGGAGATCGTGTGGATCTACGAGGTCGACCGCGCCAAGAGAACCTTGACCATGCACGGGGCGCGTGGCGAGTACTCGGTCGAGCTGCCGTTGGATCCCATGCACGGAACGGTGGGAGTGGCCCCGGCGTCGTTCGAGGCGCGATCCTCCCTCGTCCCCGATGCGCACGGGGGCAACATGGACACTCCCGAGATGCGCGCAGGAGTCACCTGCTACCTCGGGGTCAATGTCGAGGGTGCTCTCTTCTCGATCGGAGATGGTCACTATCGACAGGGCGAGGGCGAGAGCTGCGGGGTAGCTGTAGAGGGCGCCATGGACTCCGTCATCGCGATTGAGTTGATCAAGGGCGTGGCAACGGCGTGGCCTCGCCTCGAGAGTGACGACTACATCATGTCCACCGGCTCGGCGCGCCCTCTGGAGGACGCCTTTCGCATAGCACATGCCGACCTCGTCGGCTGGCTTGCCTCCGACTATGGTTTCGATCCGCTCGATGCCTACCAGCTCGTCACCCAGATAGCGGAAAGCCCGGTGGCGAACGTGTGCGACCCGAATTACACGTTCATCGCCAAGGCGGCGAAGCGCTACCTCCCGCAAGGGGACCCTTACAGGGGGGCGAGAGCCAAACTGAGAGAACTTTCGAAGACCTACAGCGGGAGCAGCTAGGACTCAAGAAAGCCGGCGGCGGTAGGGTAACTCTCAGGCTGCACCTGCAGCCAACCCTGAAAGGGAGTGAGATTGTGACCGATCCCGACAAGAGGCGAAACAAGGGCGAAGAGACCCGCGGCAAGGTCAAGGAGAATGTCGGCAATGCCATAGGCGACGAGGACCTCGAGCGTCAGGGACGCAAGGACCAGGGCAAGGCCAACATGAAGCAAGCCGGCGAGAAGCTGAAGGACGCGGTCAAGGGAGCAACCGGCCGCAAGTAGCTCAATCTCGGGACCTCCAACCACTCCAGACGTGGTGGCCGGGGCTGAGGATGAGCCTCAGGTCGCCGCGCCCGGCGCCCTCACGCCCAGAGCACAACAGCCTAAGAGTCGGTTGGGGCCAGGGCAAAGGCTAGCCCGCCGGTCAGTGGGCGCACCGCCCGAAAGTGACGCTCGTCGAAGGTTGCGAGGGCGGTGGTCCCGAGCCTCTCCGCCAGTGCAATGAGTGAGGCATCCGCAAGACCCAGATCAAGCCCGGAGTAGTGCCCGGCTACCTCCACGATCCGAGCCGCAGCTCCAGGCCACCACTCAACGAGGTAGGCGCCGCCGGCCAGGTCGCGATGGAACGCCTCGACCGCCCGCCGCCCGGTTCTGGTGCGGGCCAGGTGGTCGACCTCGGCAACGATCAGGGGCGTGGTCGCCATCTCCTCGTCGGTCTGCGAATACCAGAGCGCGGCTTCGTCGTGGCGCCGGTCCCTGCGGTCGAGCAACGCATAGAGGACCGAGGTGTCGAGGATTATCAATCGTGGCCGAACCCCGAGTCCCTCAGGTGCCGGTCGACGTTGTCGGCGACGTCTCCTGGGCCCTCCCCAACCCCGATGGCGGTCAGCCGCTGCCGGGGGGCCTCAGCCACGGTTCTAGCAAGGGCCCGGCGGATCAGCTCGGCTTTCGTGATGCGCCGATCCCTGGCAAGGCGCTCGAGGCCCCTGTCGAGATCCGGGTCAAGGTAGATGCTGGTTTTCTTCATCGGTATAGGGTACCACCCACCACCCGTAGCACCCTGGGGGGAGGGGTGGCGACCCGGCTCAGGGGGAGATGAGGCGATCGGCCGCCATGGCTGCAAACAACAGCGCGAGGTAGGTGATCGAGTAGCGGAACAGGTCCCAGGCGACGGCTGCCTCGGGACGCCTCCACAGCCTCACCGCAAGAGCGATGAAGACCCCGCCCAGGCCAAGCGCAGTGGCGAGATAGAGCCACCCCATCCGGCCGACGGAGAAGAACACAAGGGACATTGCGAACAACAGCAAGGAGTACAGGAGTATCTGCTTCGCCGTTTCGGCCTTGCCGTAGACGACCGGCATCATCGGCACCCCGGCCTTGGCGTACTCGTGCTCGTAACGCATCGCCAGCGCCCAGAAGTGGGGCGGCGTCCAGTAAAAGACGATCCCGAACATGGCGACGGCGGGGAGCTCGATCGTTCCCGTCACTGCGCTCCAGCCGACCAGGGCGGGTACGGCCCCCGCAGCCCCCCCGATGACGATGCTCTGGGGCGTCCACCGCTTGAGCCCCACGGTGTAGACGAACACGTAGAACAGCAGGGCTGCGATCGAAAGGGCGGCTGAGAGGAGGTTGACCGTCACGGCCAGCAGTACCCCGGCCGCAACTCCGAGCGCGATGCCGAAGGCAAGAGCATGGCCGGGTGCCACCTTGTGAGTCGGGAGCGGGCGCCTTGCGGTCCGCGGCATGATCTCGTCGATGTCCCGGTCGAAGTAGCAGTTGATCGCCCCTGCCCCCCCGGCCGCGAGCGCGCCCCCCGCGAGCGTGGCGGCAACGAGGCTCAGGGGGGGCCACCCATCGGCCGCTACGATCATCGGGGGCACGGTCGTGATCAAGAGCAGCTCGATGATGCGCGGCTTGGTGAGCGCGAAGTAGGCGCTCACCTTCTGCTTGAACGTGGCGGGGGGCGCCTGTTGTGCGGATGTCTCGACGACCGCCGTCTCGCCATGCGTAACCGTTCGTTGCATCTAGACGGCCTCCGGCTCGTACGAGGGGTGGCCGCTGCGGGAGGGCTCCTGCTCGGCGGTGGCGCGGGCGAGGTTTGGGTGGGCCTCCACCGCGATCCCGACGAGACCGGCCCAGATCAGTGCGCCCGAGAGCAGGTGGGCGGTCACGACAGCGGCGTTCAACTGCGTCCAGATGTTGGCAGCGCCGATGAGGACCTCAACTGCGAAGCCCCCGGCCACCGCATGCGCAAGGCGTCCCGCTCCCGGCATATCGCCTTTGCGTCTGATGACCCGCCAGGTGACGAGCCCGACGCCGACGCCGACCAGGGCGGCGAGGGCGCGGTGGGCGAAATGGATCGCGTAAAGCTCGTTCCCGAGGTCGGGGATCAAGGCGCCGTTCATGAGCGGCCAGTCGGGGAACACGTAGCCGGCGTCGCTGCCCGTGACGTAGGACCCCGACAACAGCAGCGCCCACACGGCGGCTGCGGCGAGGCCGGCCGCTCTGCTAATCGAGCGATCCCTCAAGGGGTGCCGCCCGCCGGAGGGGGGCGCCGAGGCGATGACCACATAAACGAGCACACCGATAAGGGCCATAGCCGTCCCGAGGTGGAGGACCACAGAGACGGCCTCGAGCTCGAGCACGACGACCAGGGCGCCGAGGAGCGCCTGCCCTACGACGAGGACGAAGGCGCCGACCGAGGCCCACAGGATCTGGGGGAAGCGCCTGAAGTGCCTGAAGGCCATTACGGCGAGGGCGCCGAGCAAGACAAGGACCACGGATGCAGCAAGCCTGTGGGAGTACTCGATGGCGACGGCCCGGTTGTGCAGGGACGGAATCAGCTGCCCGGAGCAGTCTGGCCAGTCCGTGCCGCAGCCGAGCCCGGACTTCGTTGATCGCACGACCCCTCCTATGGTGACCAGGATGAAGGTCGCAACGGTGGAGGCGATCGCAAGTCGCCGGAAGTTTTTCATTCGTGCGCGATGCTACTCGCCTGCATTACCCATCCGGCGCGCCTAGAGTTCGTACGTGTTGAGGAAAACCCTGTGCGTTTGTGCAACGGCCGTAGCTCTGGCGCTTCCCCTCGGCTCCTGCGCGAACAACGCTCAGACGAGCGCAGGCGGAGACGCCCGCGGCGACAAGGCCGGGGCCGGAGCGGAATCGTTCAAGCAGCCCTTCACGGACACGGAGGCCTACCCGGTGATCGTGTCCTCAGAGATCGTCGTGGGCGAGAACCGCTTCCTCGTCGGGCTCCTCGACGGGGACAACGACGCTCCAATCGCTTCTCCCGACATCGACATGGACATCGAGTTCTTCGACCTGGGCCGCTCGGCGCAGAAGCCCGTCGCCCGCAGCGAAATGGACTTTCTGTGGACGCTCAAGCCGCGCCTCGGTCTTTATGTCACCACGACGAGATTCGAATCATCCGGTTCCTGGGGCGCGGCGGTAAGCATCACGGGCGAGGGCATCGACGAGACTGTGAAGGCGAGCTTCGATGTCGCCGACGAGCCGGCAACGCCGGCCCTTGGGGCCCGGCCCCCTGCGTCCGACACCCCGACCGCAGGAGACGTTCGGAATCTGTCGCAGATCTCCACCGATGTAAAGCCGATCAAGCGTTTCTATGAGTTGTCGATCGCTGAGGCGCTGAAGTCGGGCCGGCCTTCGGTCATAACTTTTGCGACACCAAAGTTCTGCCAAACCGCGACGTGCGGGCCGACGCTCGACATCGTGAAGGGCGTGTCGAACGACTTTCCCACCATCAACTTCGTGCATGTCGAGCCCTACGAGCTGCCTTACGACAGCTCAAACCCGGCCCCCGTTAGGGCGGCGCGCGAGTGGGGACTCCCGACCGAGCCGTGGGTGTTCGTCACCGACGCCAAGGGGGCTCTGACCTCGAAGTTCGAGGGAGTCGTCGGCGCGCCCGAGCTGCGCGCCGCGCTCGAAGAGCTCTAGACCACGAGCAGGGGGCCGGCCTGGAGACACCCATCCGCACACCCATCTCGATCCGGCACGCACGGCGGCCCGACCTGCCCGCGCTCGTCGCCATCGATCCCCTTGGCAGGACCGAGTATCTGGCGCGGGCGATCCGGGAGAGCAAGTGTTGGATCGCGAGGGCCGAACGGGCTGCAGGTTTCGTCGTCTTCGATCAGACGTTCTTTGGTTACGGCTTCATCTGGTTGCTCGTGGTTGCACCTGAATACAGGCGGCGTGGGATCGCCACAAGCCTGATCCACTACATCGAATCCATCTGTCCCACGGCAAAGCTGTTCACCTCGGCCAATCAGTCGAACACCATCATGCAGGCCCTTTGCGGCCGCACGGGCTTCGTTCCAAGCGGCGTCATCGACAACCTCGACGACGACGACCCGGAGGTCGTCTATTACAAGAGGCTGCGGGAGGAAAAGACATAGGAGCCCGAGCGTGGCGGACGCCGGACCGCTGCCCTTTCCTTCGACCCGGGCCGGCCCCGCCACGGCTAGCCGGAGCGCTTTAGCTTTCCGTGCTTCTTTGCGTACTGCTCTCCACGCCGGAACACGGCAAGTCCCGCCGGGATTGACACCGCGCCGATTATGATTAGGGGGACGATCTCGTCCCACAGCGTCCCGAGCGCAGCGCCCTCGAGGATCGCGTCTCTAATGCCCTCGAGCGCGTAGGTAGCCGGTGAGATGACCGAAAGCCACTGCATTGGCTGAGGCAGTACCTCAACGCTGTAATAGATTCCGGAGACCACAAGGAGCATGCCCTGCGCGATGAAGCCGAGCTGCGTGCCCTTTTCTGGCGATATCAAAGGCAGCACCGCCGTCATCATCCCAATGCCGATGAACGAGACGGACGCCACGCCGAGCACGACGAGCGCGGCGACAAAATCTGCATCGGGCAGCGCGAGATCGAAGAAGAACGCGATGACGGCGAACAGCAACCCGGCGCGCACGACTCCGTAGAGGACCGCGAACAATCCCATGCCCGTCAAGTGAACTGTGCGCGACAGCGGCGCCATGAACGTGTACTCGATGGTGCCCTCCCAGCGCTCCCACGCCACCGTCTCGGTGAGGATCTCGAAGATGATCCCGAGGTAAGCCCAGATGACTGCGCCGATCAGCAGCACGGTCGTCTGTCTGTTGAGGTCGATGCGCCCCCCGGCCGCAACCACCCCCTCGGCGATGAACACGATCGTGAGGGTGTTGGCGACCGTCCATATGAAGAACGCGACCTCCCACAGCGCGTAACGCTTGACGAGATATGCGTTTCTTTCCATGATGCCGCCGAGGCCGATCAGCTCGGCGCGCAGGCTTCCAGTTGCTCCCCGCATCATCAGTCTTCACCTCCTTCCTCGGCGTCCTCCTGCTCGAACGTCTTGCCTGTCGCCACAAAGAAGGCGTCCTCTAGGGTTGCTGCGCGGTAGCGTCGCTTGAGGTCTTCTGCCGGCTCGAGCACGAGGAGCTCCCCACGGTCAAGGATGCCGACGCGCTCGGCGAGGACCTCGGCCTCCGCAAGATCGTGCGTGCACAACAGGATGGTTGAGTCCTGCGATG
>JACCZU010000282.1 GCA_013695835.1 Candidatus Aridivita willemsiae | reverse complement strand
TCCTCGACGTTGTCGCCGTCGCTGTCGTTATCGTCGACATCGAGGTCGTCAAAGACGTCCATCTTGACCTCGTCACCGTCGTCGAGCCCGTCGTTGTCGGTGTCCTCGTCCTTGGGCTCGGAGTCGTTGCGGAACTCGGCGAGGTTCTTCAAGCGGTCCTTGTCGGGATCAGCCTTGGCGTTCGGATGGTTGGGGTTGAGGTTGTTGCTCGTCTCCCACCGGTTCGGCATGCCGTCGCGGTCGGAGTCTGTCGCCGCCGCAGCAGGCAGCGCCATGAGCGCAAGGCTCGAGTAGAAAGCAAGGCAGGTCCCCGCTGCGATGCGAACGGGCCTGCTTCTTACGGCCGAACTAAGTTGCATAACAACCACTCCTCTCGGTGGCTGGGCCGCCTCGGTTCTCCGAGGCCCCTGGCTCTGCGCCCCCGCCTCACGGCGGGTTTGCCTTTGGTGGTCGAGAAGCTAGTGCCCCCGTCTAACGTCTACGAGGTGAGTCTAGCGCAAAAGGAAAAAAATGGGAACTAGCCTTGCAGGGGTGAGCGCCTGGGGATGGCCGACCACCTTCCCCCTCCGTCCGCTGGTTAGATGGGCTCGAAGGATTCGATCGTCGCCCCGCAGGACTCGAGCACGCGTTTCAGCGGTTCGAGGCCTACTGCCCCTACCGGCGCCATCACACCGCGACCCGGGTAGCCGGGCTCTGCCATTGCCACGGCGGCCGCCGCCATCGTCTGGGCCGTGAGCCCGTAGGGGTCACGCCCCGCGATCACGACGTTTCGCCGCCCCGTGGCCCAGCGAGCCTCGGCAAGGATCGTCCATCGACCCGACGGGCCGCCGTCGGCCGGGCCCTGCCCCATCGTGGCAAGCCGCTCGACAAGGGTCCTGCCGTACCTCGTAGCGAGTGCTCCGGCGGCGGCTCGCCTCTGCCCAAGTACGACGCGAGCCGGCCGGCCCGCGGTCACGAATGTGGCCGGGAGCCCGACGTCGAGGTGCAGGGGGGCGAGATGGGCTTCGGCGAGAGGAAAGGACACCGCCAGACGGGGCCCAAGGGGCGGCGGCATGGGCGCCCACCTCCGCCGCTCGCCGGCGCCGATCTGCCTGATGACTCCGCCCTCGTCCCACGGCACGGTAGCGCTCAGCGCTCCCACCGCCGAACGAATCGTCCCACGCGACGCGCCCGAGGGCATCGCATAGGTGAGCACGAGCTCGGCGCCACCACTCGAGCCGGCCACGGCAAGGGTGGCGGCGACGTCTGCGGGGACCTCATCGAAGCCCATCGCCGGGGCGACTGCCACGCCGGCGTCCTCGGCGCGTGCAGCGTGGTCACGGACGAGCCCGGCCACGAACGATGCTTCGCCGGTGCAGTCGAGGTAGTGGACCCCCGCCTCGAGCGCGGCCTCGACGGCCGTTGCCCCGAGCTCTGCGAAGGGCCCAACGCAGGAGACAAGGACCCTCGCGTCGCGTAAAGCGCGCACGAGCCCGTCGACCTCCCCGACGGCTGCCGCTCTGACCTCCTCGGCGCCATGGGCACGGGCGACTGCCTCGAGCCGGCCGAGGTCGCGGCCTGCGACCGCGTAGCTGGCTCCACGCAGGCCAAGGGCGCCGGCTACGAGCCGTCCCGTGAACCCGGAGGCACCGAACAGCACGATGTCGGCCATGGAGGTGCCAGCGTAGGCGATCGCCGGCGCTCGTGGCCCTCGGCGGGGGCCGGATGCAACACAATATGCGGACGATGATCGGTGACCGGCAGGCCTGCTTGAGAGGATGGTGAGCGCCACCGTCCACCTCGTCCGCCACGGCGAGGTCGAGAACCCTGGGGGCATCATCTACGGGCGCCTGCCGGGTTATCACCTCTCTGAGAGGGGCAGGCGGCAGGCGGAGCTTTCGGCGGCTCGACTTTCGAACGCCGCAATCAGCGCGGTGTGGGCGAGTCCTCTGGAGCGCGCCCAGGAAACAGCGGCCCTCATAGCCGAGCCGCACGGCCTCGAAATCGTGACCGACGAGCGCCTCACGGAGAGCCACACGACGTTCGAGGGGTTGGGCCACAAGACCTGGGCTCTCCTGCGGGACCCGAGACGAGCGTGGAGCTTCAGGAACCCGGTGCGCCCCTCGTGGGGTGAGTCGTTCGTCGACATAAAGGAGCGCATGCTCGCGGCGATCACCGACGCAATTCAAGCCGCCGACGGCGGGGAGGCGGTCGTGGTGACTCATCAGACGCCGGTCAGGGTGTCCCGGCTTTCGCTGGCAAGGCGCCGGGTGCCCCTGTGGTTCAACCTCACGCCGTGTGAGACGGGGTCGGTCACCACGGTCGTGCTCGACGGCGACCGTTATGTCTCGGCCGCCTACTTCGCCCCGAGGGTTGAGAACCGGGCGGCGCGCTAGGGGCCTGGCGGCAACACCTGGGATATGGAGGGACCTCGTCCGAGGTAGTTGAGTTTGACCTTGGCCGGGTCGATGATGAGCGTGGGAGTCAAGCCAACCGGTCACCGCAGGAGGTGAGTGTTGAGATGGGCATCGGGATCAGTATCTTCATGCTGGCGATCGGAGCGATCCTCACGTTTGCCGTCGAGTTCGAGACTTCGGGTATCGACATAAACGCCGTCGGCGTGATCCTCATGATCGTTGGGGCGATAGGGCTGTTGCTCTCGCTAATGTTCTGGAGCAGCTTCTCGCCCTACGGGCGCCGGGAGCGCACCGTGGTGAGGGAACGCGACCGGGATCGCGACATCTACTGACCCGCGCTCCAAAGTAAGAGGGTCGGGGCCCCTCTTGGCGGGTCCCCGGCCGAACGCCGGCCAGATGGTAGGGCAGCTAACGGGCGGCGCGTCTCACGATCTTTACGATCCTGTTCTCGAGGGCGACCGCCCTGTACTTTGGCATCCCGCTCGACAGGATGGAGAACTCGGCCCAGCTAGCGCGGCGCTTGAGCCGTACCCAGCCTGACAGCGCCGAGACGCCGTCCAGGGTCCCCGTCTTCGCCCTCACCCTGACGCCCCCCAGGCGCCCCTGTAGGGTTCCCTGCCCGCCGGTCGGAAGCGCTTTTCTGAGCGCCCGGCCCCACGGGCGTTTCCCTGCCCACACAAGAAGGCGGGTCAGCCCACTCGCCGAGACTCGGTTGCCGGACGACAGTCCCGATGAGTCGTAGGAACGTACGCGCACGCCCCGGCGAGCCGCCACGGCGCGGATTGCCGCCGCGCCCTTGGCGATGCTTCCAGGGGCGCCGCGCGCTTCGGCGCCGAGGCGCTTTCCGAGGACCTCGGCGAAGAAGTTGGACGATTGGCGGTCGGTCCACCTCAGCAGGGTGATCAGGGATTTAGCCCTGGCCTGCGCGACCATGCGTGTCGCCGCCGGCCGATGTCCAGCGCCGGGCCGGCCCCTCACGCCGATTCCAAGTCCCTCGAGCCTCCTTGTAAGGGCCTTTGCCGCAAGCCGCTCGGCGTGCAGCGCCGGCCGCCTGCGATAGATGTTGCCGTTGAAGGTCAATGCGGTAGGGAGGGCGACCTCACCCCCCGGGTAGAAAGACTTCCACCCCGGCGCGTACCAGCTCCGGTTGAAGTAGCCGGTGGCGCCGATGACCCGGCCCCTGATCCTTCTCACACCGGCTTTCTTGATCGCCCTCGCCAGTTGCCGCAGCCGGGTCGCATCGAAGCTCAGCGACCGGGCGAAGCGCCCCCCGTCGCTCACAGAAGGGTCGCCCTTGCCGGCGACCCACAGGTTGCCCTTGATCACGCCCCGCCGGGGGGGCCTGGCAAACGCAGACGTCGGTATCCGGTGGCCGGCGCCAAAGCGCTCGAGAAGGGCCATAGACAGCATCAGCTTCTGGTTGGACGCTGGGATGCGCTTGACTCTGGCCCCATGCTCATAAAGGGTCCTCCTGCCGTCTCTCACGACCACCCCCATGGCCCGGCCCCCGACCAAGCGGTCGATGGTGCGCTTCCATTGCGGCCGCGGCGCGGCGGCTGCGGTGGTGGCTGCAAGATCCCGCTCTGCGACCAGTCCGTGCGCGGGAGGAGAGGCTCCGACGAGCAGGGCAAGGACGACAAGAACGGCCGACCAGGTGCGCATTCGTCAAGTATGGCCGTTGCCCGGCCCCCCTGCCAATTTCTGCGCTTTGAGGAGCTGCCGGCGAGAAGAACCTATCCCGCTTCGTCGAAGAGGGTCGGTTCTGAGCCCCAGAGGCGGAGCTGCGCAGGGTTGTGGTCCGTCGGGTCTCCTCGGTCGATTGCGACCGCGAGACGGTGGTATCCCTGCTCGCGCGCCAGCTGTAGAGCGCGCCGCGCCGCGCCTGCCTTCTCTTCCTCGAGACGAGTCTCGGCCTCGCCGATCGCATCGTCGATCATCTGGCGCTCCCACTGCGGCAGATTCGCTTCGTGCACCTGTGCCTCCAGTCGTGCTCGGGCAAGACGGGCTCCCCAAGCAGGGGAGCAGAGTATGAGTCAGCCCGGACCGGCAGGGCCGGATTTGACCCGGTTTTTCATGTGGCACATTTCCCCTCCAGCGGAGTCCAGCGGAGTAGGTTCTCTGTGCTTACCGGACATGAGCGTCGGAGGACTAACCGGATGCCGGACAATGCTTTTGCGGACGTTATTGCGCTTAACGGGGACCACATCGGCCCTCAGGGGGCCGGACTCGAGCTATCCGAGGGTCAACTCGAGCTCATCCCTGCGGCGCCCGCAGAGCCGGAGCCGGACGATCGCCTCCGGAGCCTGTCTGTGTCCAACATCGTCCAGCTGGCGCGCTGTCCCAAGCAGTTCTACTGGACCGTCGTGCGGCCCTTGCCGCGCAGGCCGAGCCCCGCCGCGCGCCTCGGGCAGGAGCTGCACCGCTGGATCGAGATCCGCTCGATCGGACAGGGCACGCTCGACGAGATCGAAGACCCGCCGGTGCCCGAGGAACCGACTTTCGCCGGGCTCAAGGCGACATTCGAGAGCAGTCCCTACGCCACATTGGCCCCGCGCTTCACCGAGCAACGGTTCGTGATCGCGATCGACGAGGGCTATCTCGTGCGGGGACGCATCGACGCGGTCTACGTCCATGATGACTCGAGCTGGGAGCTCGTCGACTTCAAAACCGGGCGCGAGCCCAACCCCGGCGACGGCCTCACCGCCCTGCAGCTGTCGATCTACGCCATGGCGGCGCAGCAACTCTGGGGCATGTCGCCGGAGGAG
>JACCZU010000284.1 GCA_013695835.1 Candidatus Aridivita willemsiae | reverse complement strand
GGCTGCCCAGTACGAGATCAGGGCCTACGCCGAGGCGGTCGAGACATTCTTTGCGAGGGCCATGCCCCTCACCCACGCGAGCTTCGTCGAGGGCGGGCGGCGCGCCCCGTGACTAGTTACGAGCTATGACGGCGGCATGATCGACCCACTTAGCTGGCCCATCCTCCCCCGCATACCGCTCGGGCCGCTTGCGATCTCACCCCACGGCCTCGGCATCGCGCTCGGCGTCCTTGCCGGCGCGCGCCTCGGCATCGCCATCTCTGCGAGGACCGGGGGGCCAGACGAGACCCACATCTGGAATGGGCTCTTCTACTCCCTGCTCGGAGCGATTGCCGGCGCAAGGATCGGTTACGTCCTCGGTCACATCGAGCAGGTGACCGATGGGGGCTCGGACCCGCTCGGCGTGCTGAAGATCTGGGAGGGCGGGATCTCGCTGCTCGGAGGCATCACCGGAGCCGTGCTTGCTGCCATCCCCTACATGCGCCACCACGGCATCCCCTTCTGGCAGGCGATGGACTTCGTTGCGCCCGGGCTTGCGCTCGGTATCGTCATCGGCCGGGTCGGTGATCTCGTCATCGGTGACCACCTCGGCACGCCGACGGCGTGGGCGCTCGGATGGCGCTGTAGCGGCGAGGTCGGGGGCGGGGCGCCCATCTCGGCCTCGCAGTACGAGGTCGCCCTCGCCGAGGGCAGCCCACCCTCGCTCGGTTGCTATGACATCGCGCTGCACCAGACGGCGCTCTACGACCTCATCTCGACGGCCGTTCTCTTGGGGCTCCTGTTCGTACTTGGCCGCAGGGCGCTCAGGGGCGGTGCGCTCGCGCTCGTGTTCACAACCTGGTACGGGAGCATGCGCCTGATCACCGACTGGCTCCGTGTCGATCGCCGCTATGGCGGGCTCACCGGCAGCCAGATCCTGGCCGGGGTAGTGGTCCTGCTGTCGCTTGGCCTTTTGGCTCGCTACCGGGGGGCCCCCCCGAGGTGGGGCGATCGCCGTTACGAGCGCCCGCCCCTGGGGCAAGCTACCGAGGACGGCGAGCCGCCGGCCGCGTCCGCAAGGCGAGGGACTGATGACTCTGCGTAGTCGGCGGCTGCGCTCAAGCAGGCAAGCTGGCAGGATAGGCGTTCGCTGACACCCAGCGTCCGAGAGAGGAGGCCTGGACATGGCCGATACCTACAACGGCTATTGCGTGAAATGCAGGACCAAGCGTGACTTCGAGGGCGAGGTCGTCGAGCTGAAGAACGGCTCGAAAGCCGCTCAGGGCAAGTGCCCCGTGTGTGGCACCAAGATGACGCGCATGCTCCCCAAGAGCGCCTAGGCCTCGGCCTCGGCTTCGGTCCAGGCAGGACATTGTCCTTGGAATGGGCACGACATGCACAGCGGCGAGGGCCGGGCGCGCCAGTCATCGGAATCGGCTGCGCGCCGCACTGCACGGGCGAGGGCCTGCATCTGACGCTCGAAAGCGATGAGGGTGCGTTCGGTGGGGCGCCAGGTAAGAATCGCAGGGTCGGTGAGGTAGACGAGGCGCAGCTCCTCGGGGATGACGCCGAATGATCGCCAGCACATCAGCGCGTAGAAGCGCAGCCCGAAGGAGGCGGCAAGCTCTCTCGATTCGAGCGGCACCCTGCCCGTCTTGTAGTCGGTGAGGACCCACGAGCCATCGGAGCGCTCCTCGACCCTGTCGATGACTCCCCTGAGATGCACATCAGCGAGCTCGTACTCGACCCACCACTCGAGCCTTGCGACATCGAGTGTGCCGGGATCCTCGAGCTTGAAGTAGTTGGCCAACAGGCGCCGGCTCTCCTGGAGCCACTCCTGCTCGTTGTGGGCATCGAGATCTTCGGGACGCCACTCGGGGTCCTCCCCGCACTCGGCCCACAGCGCGTCGAGGAGGGAGTAGGCCTGCTGGGGGGTCCGGCTCGCCGGCGCTTCGCCCATCAGGCGTTCGAGCACGGCGTGAACGAGCGAGCCGCGCGCCTGGGGCCGTGAGACCGGCTCGGGGAGGCAGTCGATCTGGCGGAACTTGAACATCTGGGGGCAGCTCTTGAAGCTCGTGGCGCTCGACGGTGACAGTTGCAGCCGGGTTTCCTCCATCAACTCCACGATAGAAGCCCCTTGGGGTGGGGGGCCGGATTTCGTCTCTCATATGATCCCGTGCGACGCGTGACGGCCGGCGTTGAAGGCATCCGGACACGAAAGGAGCACCCATGGCGCGATTCAAGGTGGGAGTGCAGCTGCAACCCCAGCACACGTCAGTCGACGAGCTCAGGCGGGCCTGGGTGGCCGCCGACGAGCTCGGGGTCGACAGCGTATCGGTGTGGGATCACTTCTTTCCCCTGAGCGGGGAACCCGAAGGCAGCCACTTCGAGGGCTGGACGCTCCTCGCCGCCATGGCCGCAGACACCTCGAGGGCGAAGGTCGCTGTGCTCGTGACCTGCAACTCCTACCGCAACCCCGATCTCCTTGCCGACATGGCCCGAACCGTCGATCACATCTCGGGCGGGCGGGCGGTGCTCGGTATCGGTGCCGGGTGGTTCGAGCGCGACTACGACGAGTACGGCTACGACTTCAAGACCCCGGGCGCGCGCCTCGGCGCGCTCGGTGAGGCGCTACCGCGCATCAAGCGGCGCCTGGCGGCGCTCAACCCCCCGCCGGTCGGCGAGCTTCCGATCATGATCGGCGGCGGCGGTGAGAAGGTCACTCTGCGGCTTGTGGCCGAGCATGCCGACTGGTGGAACGGCTTTGGCCCCCCCGAGTCCTTTGCCCACAAGAACGAGGTCATCGACGGGTGGTGCCGCGAGGTTGGCAGGAATCCCTCCGAGATCGTGCGGACGTGCACCATCTCAGCAGACGACGTCGCCAACGCGGCCGCCTTCGCCGATGCCGGCGCCGGCCACCTCTTCGTCCAGTGCCCGCACCCGTTCGACCTGGGCCCGGCCGAACGGCTCCTGTCGGGCTGAGTGCCGCCGGGCGTACGGAGGTATTCGGCTTAGGCTCTGCGCGCGCCGAAGGGCGGCCCCTTGAGCGGACCGCCCTTGGCTTGAACCTTGCGGACGCCGGCTAGCTGCTAGTCGTCCTCACCGTCGTCGTCGTCTTCCTCGAGCTCGTCTTCTTCGCAGTCGTCAACGCCTGCGTCGTCGTCATCCTCGTCCTCGTCGTCGACCTGGTCTTGGTCGGAGTCGTCGTCGCCGTCGTCGGTCCCATCATCGTCGGTGTCGGGATCTCCGGGAAAGGTGTCGAAGTCGTCTGCGACCACCACGACGTTGCCGGGGGCGTTCTCGTCCTCGTTGTC
>JACCZU010000232.1 GCA_013695835.1 Candidatus Aridivita willemsiae | reverse complement strand
GCGACCCCCCCTACCAGCGCGTCCAGGCCCCCGCCGACTTCGTGCGGCGCTACTCACGTTACGGAGCGGACACGACTCAGATCGTAAACACCACCTTCTCGCCCGATGTGCCCGACGTGGCACTCGTGGCCTCGAGGCTGTTCGAGGCGAGCCAGGGAGTCGCGACCGACGGAGCGATCATGGCCGACGCCCGCACCTTCTCGGGCCTTCTCCCCTCGGGGCGGGCTCTTGAAGTGCCCACGCTCGAGGGCCGCAAGCTGACCGCCGCAACGCTCGAGCCTTTCCTTTACTCGGAGGCCTACGAGGCGCTCGGGGGCGGCAGCGCGGGCCGCAGAGAAGCCATTGTCGACGTCGGCAAGTCTGCCTTCGACTCGGTACTTGACTCGGGCCTTGGGATGCGGTCCCTTCCCGCCGCCTCAGCAGCCGCCGCAGGCGGGCACCTGCGGGTGGTGTCTTTTGAGCCGGCCGAGCAGGCGGTCCTGAACAAGCTCGGCGCGAGCGGAGAGCTCGAGGCTCCCGAAGGGGACAGCACGCTCGTCACCGGTCAGAACTTCGGGGGTGACAAGCTCGACTACTGGATAAGGCGCTCGGTGGAGCACGGCTGTGTCGTGGAGGTTGACGGCTCTGCGACGTGTACGACGCGCGTCACCCTTGCCAACGAGGCTCCGCCCGGGCTTCCACGCTACGTCGCCGTTGGAGGCCCGGCGGGGGGGCCGGCAGGCAGGAGCGAGACTCTGCTCGAGATCTACGTCCCAGCCGCCGCCCACGTGCTCGAGGTGAAGCGGGACGGACGCTCGGCCAAGACCAGCATGAGGCCGGAAGAGGGCCGCATGGCGGTCAATGTCTACGTCGAGCTGGCCCGCGGAGACCAAAGCAGAGTCACCGTCTCTTACTCGCTGCCGCCGAACGACGGAAACGGGCTGACGATGTCGGCAAGCCCCCAGGCCCTCACCCGCGATGCCCATCTGGAGTTGGGAATCAAGGTGCCATCGGGCTGGACCGTCGCCGGGCCTGGCGATCCAGCGGGAGGTTCGTTCGTCTATGACGGCCCGTTCGATAGGCCGCTGCGATTCGAGGCCCAACCCGACCAGCGGACGGGCATCCCGGCCGCATGGAGTGCGATCCAGCGGTTCTGGCGGGACCCGGTGTTCTCGTGAAGAAACCGCTCTTCTTTGTGAGCGAGCCTGTTCTGGCAAGAAAGAGGCCCCCGCCCAAACCGGACGGGGGCCCACTTTCGGAGGGTCCTCGCGGACCCAACTTCTGTTTCTACGCCCTGACGGCGCGGGTCCTTCTCAGGATGAGCGAGCCGGAGCCCACTGCGAGAAGCCCAATCACCACAAACAGGACGACGTCGCCTCCCGTGAAGGGAAGAACGGGACCCTGAAGCGTCGAGCCCGCACCTGCGACTTCTTCGGCGACTGGATTGACGACCTCGGAAAGGACACCTCCCTGCGTTCCAGGCGCTCCCTGCTCAACCGTGTCCTCAACATCGGGCTGAGTGTCCGGCGCGCTCTGCGCGAACGCTGCTCCCGCCAGTGACATCGTTGCGATCACCGTGGCGACTACTACCATGGCTCTGAAGCTCCGCATGTGACCCCCTCTCATCCGATCCAACCCATTAACCTCACTCTTGCAAGCGACCAACCGCCCGGACCCGCTGAGGCCCACTACGCTCGACGCTTTTGTCCCTCACTCCCTAACAACGCAGGAAACGCCAAGAAGTTGTGCTTCCCCACTGCCGAACCCGCCAAAACATCACCTTGCCGACCCCTGGCCCCGGCAGCGTATCAGTTGGTCCTCCAGGACGCCGGTTGATCCCGACAGATAGCGCCCCTGCGTTCCACTACGGGAGACTAGGCTACGGTGGCACTGGCAAAAAGAGGGCTGAGCGCCGGTCCTGGGAGGCCCGGCCGGGAACCCAGCCAGAGAGGGCAGGGCTCAAAGGGGCGAGCGCTGGGCTGCGAGAGTCACGACTTGTGGGCGTAAACCGCCCGGCGGGGAGCAAAGGCAACTTTTTCAAGCCGGGGCCGTTTGTAATCACATTGGAGTCATGGGGCTCTTTACGACCATGGCCTGAGACCGCAGTGAGAAACGAGTGGAAGACCTCTGGTTGCGTGGGCGCCCAGAGCGAAGAAGACTTGGGAAACGGGTGGAACACGGGTGGAACAAATGGAACGGGCCGGGCTAGGTAATTTTGTCGCGAGCGATTTGACTTCAAGCTCTTCGGTTGCGGTCACAGAGCGGGAAGAAGATGAGATCGTTCTTGAAGCGAACGAGCCGTCGGCCCGGGTCTTCACCAGAGACGACCTGAGCGTCGTCGGCGCCCTCGAATCGGGTGCGCCTGCGGCGCGCCACCTCGGCGATCCGGTGTCTGCCGGCGTTCGCGGGGTCAAGGACGTGCGCGGTCTCTACCGCAAGATCACCTGGGGCCTGGCGGCAACCGACGCAGCAAGCCTGTGCCTTGCTCTCCTCAGTGCGTGGTTGGTGACGTTCGGGCTTCGATCCATGCACTTGGACTACATGCTCGTTGTCCTCACCGCTCCGGTGGTGTGGCTCGCCGTCTTCCACGGCTTCGGCCTCTACGCTCCGCAGCATCTCGGAGCCGCCGAGGAGTTCCGCCGCACGCTCGGGGCGGCGAGTCTCGGCGTCCTGCTCGTGATGGTTGCAAGTTTCTGGTTCGATTCGTCTTTCTCTCGAGCGTGGGTTGGCCTCGTGTGGGTCTTCGCCGTTGCCTTCGAGATGACGGCACGCCATGTGTGGAGGATCTATCAGAGCCGAATGAAGGCGGACGGTCGTCTCGTGTTTCGAACCCTGATCGTGGGCACGAACGCCGAGGCATCCCGGCTCGCCGTGGCCATGCAACCGAAGCGGACGGGCTTCGCGCCGCTCGGTTACATCGCCGCCTCAGGCCCTCAGGTAGCGCCCGACAGGCTTCAGGTAGTGGGGCGCATCGAGTCCCTCCCGCAGGCTATACGCGATCACGCCGCCGAGTGCGTCTTCGTGGCATCGACTGCGGTCGGGGCCGAGGACATGCTGCTTGTGGCGCAAGCCGCTCGCCAGGAAGGCGTAGAGGTGCGCGTCTCCGCCAACCTCCCCGAGATCCTGACCTCACGCCTGTCCGTTCAGCAGGTGGGTACGGCCATGGCACTGACCGTCAAGCCCGTTCAGCTCACCGGCTCCCAGACTGTGATCAAGCGGGTCTTCGACGTTGTCGTGGCCGGCATCGTGCTGCTGCTTTCGCTGCCCCTTTGTGCCCTCATCGCTCTAGCCGTCCGGGCAACTTCGCAAGGTCCGGTGCTCTTTTCCCAACCGCGGGTCACGAAGGGGAGCCGCAGCTTCATGATGTACAAGTTCCGCACAATGGTGCGGAATGCAGATCAGGTGCGGGTGGCAGAGTCCCCCGATCCCACTGTGCCCTTCTTCAAGCCGGAGAATGATCCGCGCATCACAAAGCTCGGGGCGTGGCTGCGCCGCCTGAGCCTGGATGAGTTGCCGCAGCTATGGAATGTGGTTCGAGGAGATATGAGCCTCGTGGGGCCGCGCCCGCTCCCGGCCGAGCAGGTGGCCGCCAACCTCGAGCTTCTGCGGTCCAGGCACGAGGTTCCGGCAGGAGTCACGGGCTGGTGGCAGATCAACGGCCGCAGCAACCTCAACCCGGAGCAGGCGCTGCGTCTGGATCTGTTCTACATCGAGAACTGGTCCCTGACTCTGGACCTCTACGTCTTGCTGAAGACGGTTACAGTCATGCTCGCGCAAAGGGGCGCATATTGAGCGCCGGCGCGAACATGCGCAATTTCGGTGCTTGCGTGCCAAGGCGCCCCTGGTGAGCGCGAACGCCACGGCCGGGACCTCCGATATCGACCATTTCGGCAGCCGGCACATCGTAGGCATGCGTGTCGACGCCTCGAGCTACGAGAACGCGTCCGAGCGGATCCTTACCTGGGCCCAGCGGAAGGAATCCAGGTACGTGTGCGTAGCCTCGGTCAACAACGTCATGGAGGCGCACGACGACGCCGGCTTCAAGGCCATCATGAACGGCGCCGATTTCGTGACATCGGACGGGATGCCGCTCGTATGGGGGCTGCGAGCCCTGGGGATACCGCAGGCCACGCGCGTGTATGGACCCGACCTGACCCCCGCCCTTTGTGCCAAAGCGAGCGAACAAGGCATTTCCGTCGGCTTCTACGGCGGCGCGCCGGACGTTCTCCAGGATCTGGTAGCCGAGCTCCGGCGCCGCTGGCCCGGCTTGCAGATTGCCTATCAGTGGAGCCCGCCGTGGCGTCCGCTCACCTCGGATGAAGACGAGCAGGTCATCGAGGACGTCAACGGTTCCGGGGCCCAGATTCTGTTCGTTGGTTTGAGCACCCCCAAGCAGGAGCGCTTCATGGTTGCCCACAGGGGACAAGTGCAATCCGTGATGGTGGGGGTGGGGGCAGCGTTTGATTTTCTTGCTGGTAGGAAGAAGCAGGCGCCGGAGATCATGCAGAAGACGGGCACAGAGTGGCTTTTCCGCCTCGTGACCGAGCCCCGGCGGCTCTGGAGGCGCTACCTCTACCACAATCCCCGCTTTGCGGCCCTTTTCGCCCTGGAGCTTGCCAGCCATCGAATCTCAAGACCTCGGCTTGACCGACGATAGGAACATCAGCTTCGTTGCCGACCAGAGGCGAAGCAGAGGGAAAGGTGTTGTGATGAAGAAAGCATTGGTGACCGGCGCAGGGGGGTTCATTGCCCACCACATGGTGAACTACCTGAAAGATCGGGATTACTGGGTACGGGCCGTGGATGTAAAGGAGCCTGAGTACGAGCCGAGCAGGGCCGACTACTTCCAGGTCCTCGATCTTCGCCGTTGGGAAGACTGTCTCGAGGCGACCCGCGACGTCGAGGAAGTTTATCAGCTCGCCGCCGACATGGGCGGCATCGGCTATATCACCGGCAACCACGCCGACATTGCGCGTAACAATGTCTTGATAAATGCTCACATGCTCGATGCCGCCTATCAAAACGGCGCGTCACGTTACTTCTATTCCTCGTCTGCATGCATCTATCCCATGTATCTCCAGAACGACCCCGACGTCACCCCCCTGAAGGAGGAGGCCGCTTACCCAGCGGATCCTGAGGAGGGCTACGGGTGGGAGAAGCTCTATGCCGAGAAGCTGTGCCAGTACTACGACGAGGACGGGAAGCTGCCCACCCGGGTGGCGCGCTTCCACAACATCTATGGCCCGCTTGGAACCTACGAGGGAGGGCGCGAGAAAGCACCCGCAGCGATCAGCCGCAAGGTGGCCGTGGTCAACGACGGCGACGAGATCGAGGTCTGGGGGGATGGCCGCCAGACGCGTTCATTCATGTACGTTGACGACTGCGTCGAGGGTATCTACCGTCTGATGCAATCCGACTACTCCCACCCGCTTAACCTTGGAACCGACGAACTGATCACAGTGGACGGCCTCGTCGACCTGGTCTGCAAGATCGCAGGCAAGTCCCTCACCAAGGTTCATGACACATCCAAGCCGCAGGGCGTGAGGGGACGAAACAGCGACAACTCCAAGCTGCGCGAGGTGCTCGGCTGGGAGCCACAAGTCAGCCTCGAAGAAGGGCTCAGGCAAACCTACCCGTGGATCGAATCCGAGCTTCGCCACGCAGGCAAGGCGCCCGTCGCGGCCCCAGTCGCTGGGTAGCCCACATGGCACGACTCGTCGCCCCCCCGGGCAGCGCGGCATGAGGGTAACGGTCATAGGGACCGGACATGTGGGCCTAATTACGTGTGTCTCTCTGGCGGAGCTTGGCCACGTCGTGGTGGGGACCGACTCCGATGAGGAAAAGATCGGTCAGCTCGACAAGGGCCTGTCGCCGTTCTACGAGCCCGGCGTCGAGGAACTGCTCGTCAGCGGTATGCGGGCAGGCAAGCTGTCTTTCACCAGCGATTCGACCGCAGCAGTCGCCGAAGCGGACGTTGTGTTCATCTGCGTCGGTACCCCCCCTCGAGCCTCTGGGGAGGCAAGCCTCGTGGCCGTCGAGCAGGCCGCGGCCGTGGTTGGACGCCACGCCTCCCGCCGGACAGTGGTGGTCGAGAAATCCACGGTCCCCGCCGGGACGGCCCAGAGGGTCAAGCAGATGCTCGTGCGGCTCAAGCCCGATCTTGCGCACGAGGTTGTGTCCAATCCGGAGTTCCTGAGAGAAGGAAAAGCGATTGAGGACTCGCTGAACCCGGATCGCATCCTGGTGGGCGCCGAATCCCCAAGTGCGTTCGCCGTGATGCGCGAGCTATATGCGCCCCTTATCGGCAACGGCTGCCGGCTGATCGAGACGGACATAGCAACCGCAGAGCTCGCTAAGCACGCTTGCAACGCCTTTCTCGCGCTCAAGATCTCTTACGCCAATGCGCTGGCGCGCCTGTGCGAGCGGTCGGGCGCCGACGTTGTCGCGGTGGCCGAGGTGATGGGGGCCGACGATCGGATCGGTAAGCAGTTCCTCGCCGCAGGTTTGGGATACGGCGGCTATTGCTTCCCCAAGGACCTCGTCGCATTCGAGCGCTTAGCATCGGGACTCGGCTACAAGTTCCGCCTCCTGAAAGAAGTGGCCCGAATCAATGATGAGGCGGTCGAGGCAACGGCCGAGAAGGTCCGCGACGCGCTATGGAACCTCGAGAACAAAAAAGTCACTCTTCTCGGACTCTCGTTCAAACCCGGGACCGACGATGTGCGCTTTTCTCCTGCCCTTGCGCTCGCTCGTCGCCTCATGTCGCAGGGGGCCGTCGTCGTCGGCTACGACCCAGAGGCGGGGGCCGAAGCCAAGGCGGAGCTTCCCGGCCTCGAGGTGGCTTCCGACCCCTACGAGGCCGCCGGCGGAGCCGACTGCCTTGTCCTGTGCTCCGAGTGGGCGGAGTTCCGTGACCTCGATCTGGCAAAGCTCGACGAGATCATGCAGCACCCCGTGATAGTGGACGGCCGCAACTTCTTCGAACCCGAACAGATGCGCGCCGCCGGCTTCTCCTACTACCCAACCGGCAGACCAGCCATCTATTAACGGCCACCGGGCTAGCGGTTGCCTCCGGTCAGGACGGAGCGTAAACCTCTCCTCTTTTCTTCAGACCCGGAGGCTGACGCTTCCTCCTTCGGGTGATAACTCGCGAAACTGTCATAGCGTGATTGATGTGTTCCCGCCTTTTGCAGATCAAGGTTATTGAGCACGCCGCCAATGAGGTTTGCATTTACCTGCTCGAGCTGCTGCCTTGCGCTCACGACTGAGTCTCGCGACGTCTTATGCGCGTCGGCGACGAAGATGACCGCATCGACCAGGGGCGCCACTGTGATGGCGTCGGCAACAGCAAGCACCGGTGGAGAGTCGATGAGAACGAAGTCGGCGGCCTCCCGCAACTCCGTCAAGAGGTGTCGCATCGCCTCTGATCCCAACAGCTCCGCCGGGTTCCCGGGAACAAGCCCGCTCGGAAGGAGCCGAAGGTTCTCCGTCCAAGGACGCACCATCGCTTCCCAAGGCGTAATCTCACCGGCAAGCACGTTCGTGAGCCCCGAGCGACTGCCCTCGCCGAAGAAAAGATGGAGCCTCGGCCGGCGAAGATCACCCGAGACCAAGATGACCCTTCTGCCCGCCTGAGCAAGCACCATGCCCAGGTTCGCTGTGGTCGCCGATTTCCCCTCCTCTTGGCTTCCACCTGTGATGAGCAAGGTCTTGGCGCCCTGCTTTCCGGCGGCGAAAAGGACGCCCGTGCGTAGCGTCTTGTAGGCCTCCGAGGCGGGAGCTTCCGGGTTCATTTGTGTTACGAGCACCGGCGGGCCGCCGGCTCGCCAGCTCGGGACGCGCGGCACCACCGCAAGCACCGGAACCCCAAGGCGGGCCTCGAGATCGTCACGTCCCCTGAGGCCCTCGTCCAGATGCTCCCGCAGGAAAGCAACACCGACCCCGAGGCTCAAGCCGACTAGGAGGCCCAAGAGGGCGCTCTTGATGTGATCGGGGCTGACCGGGGAGCTCGGCAGCGCAGCGGGTTCGATGACTTGTCCGACCGCTTCCTGCGATGGGGGGGTAAGGGCCTCGGACTGCTGCTCGAGCTCGCTGATATCGACAACGAGCTGCTGCTGCCTGCTCTGCAGCGTTATTTGCTCGGTTTCGTCGACGGCTTCAGCGAGGCTTGTCTCGACCTCCGTCAGCTCTGTCCTCAGGCGTTCGAGCTCATCGGTGATCGGTTGGGATTCGGCCAGGAGCCTTTCGTAGCGGTCGTCGAGATACCCCTCCGAGAAAGCCTCTACTCGATTCTGCGCGTCGGTGGGCTTGGAGTGGACGTAGCCAAAAACGAGAATGTCGGTGTCTTCTCCTGCGTCTTCGACCGTGAGGTTGCGACGCAGGGCCTGAAAATCGTCCTCGCCCAAGGCCTCTCCGGCTCGCCGGGCAACACTGAAAGAGGTCGCAAGCTCCGTCTCGTTGGCGATGTTTACTTCTTCGACTGCCCCGTTCTGGGTCGTGGAGGTTTCGGAGGTGACCAAAACCCTGGATTCTGAGCGATAGAGCGGGGTCTGGCGAAATGAGAAGAACAGTGTGCTTGCCACAACCAAGGCAGCCACGACCAGGATCGACCACTTGCGTGCGCGCAAGACACTCAGGTACTCGCGCAGGTCGAGTGCCCGTTCCGGTTTGGGAGCCTCGGAGTAGGGGGAAATCGTCGCCATAGCAGCCTTCCTCGAGGTAACTATTCATTTTACACCCCCGGTAGAGTAATAACCTCTGGCTTTCGGCCTCGACTGGGGGCCCGCCGCCCAGACCAAGTGCAGGATCAGCCGCTGAGGGATACTGCTTAGTCATGCTGAACATCGTCTTCGTCTGCACGGGCAACCGCTGCCGAAGCCCGATGGCGGAGGCTTTTGTACGACTCTCGGGCCTGCAGCTGCCGGTCGAGGTGAGCTCCGTCGGTCTCCTCGACGTCGGGCGGCTGGGTCCCCCTCGGGAGCTCCTCGAGGTGCTTGGTTCCTTCGGAGTTGATCTTGCATCGCACAGGGCACGGCCACTTGCCGGCGTCGATCTGTCCGGCGCCGACCTGGTGATCGGTTTCGAGCACGCCCACATTGCTGCTGCCGTCGTCGAAGGCAACGCCCGCCACGAGACTGTCTTCCTGTTCAAGGAGATCGTCAGGCTGCTGGAAACCGTCGACACCGTAGAGTCGGAGGATCCAGTCGAGCGGGCACGGCTTGCCCTCAAGAGCGCCGCCGAGCAAAGGGAGTCTGTGGGTTTCGTGGGCAAAGAGGACATGGCCGACCCCTTCGGTGGATCGCGCCGGGTCTACACCGACTCGGCGACCCAGGCAAGAGACCTAAGCCGGCGGTTGCTCCTTGGTCTCTTCGGGCGCTCGAGGCCGGGCGGGCCGACTCCGAGCTCTTACCCCGCAGAGCAAACCGGGCTCGCCTCTCCCCAGGCCGGGCGATCACATTCGGGCAGAAAGCCGGACCGGTGATAAAGCGCAAGCTGGGAGCCGAGGGTCCCGAGCTCACGCGTATTGGTGTCGGCACGTGGGCGGTCGGCGGACCCTACAGGTTCGGTTGGGGACCACAAGGCGACGATGAATCCGTAGAAGCCATCCTGCACGCCATCGATTCCGGCATCAACTGGATCGACACCGCCGCGGTCTACGGCCTCGGTCACTCGGAGGAAGTCGTCGGAGAGGCGCTCGCATCCGTCAAACAGGGAGGCGACGTCTTCGTGGCCACCAAGTGCGGGGGCTTCTACAGGCCGGAGCTCCGCAAGGTCGAGTACGACCTCCGTCCCGAGTCCATACGAGCCGAATGTGAAGGGAGCCTCAAGCGGCTCCGCGCGGAAAGAATCGACCTCTACCAGTTCCATCGACCCGACGACTCAACCGGCACTCCGGTGGAGGAGTCCTGGGGAACCATGACCGAGCTCATCGATGAGGGCAAGGTCCGCTGGGCCGGCGTTTCCAACTTCGACGTTGGCCTGCTCGAGCGGTGCGAGGCGATTCGCCACGTCGATTCCTGCCAGCCACCGCTCAACATGATCAAGCGGTCGGCCGCCGACGATGTGATTCCCTGGTGCCGGGAACACGAAACGGGCGTGATCGTCTATTCCCCCATGGCCTCGGGCCTGCTCACAGGTAAGCTCGAGCGCGCCCGCGTCGAGACTCTGCCAGAAGACGATTGGCGCAGTCGCTCACCCCAGTTCCGGGACCCGGAGTTATCCAAGGGCCTTGCTCTGGTTGAGGGGGTTCGGCCGATCGCGCGCCGCCTCGGCGTGAGTATGGCGGAGCTGGCTATCGCCTGGACCCTGGCAGTCCCGGGCGTTACCGCGGCAATTGCCGGCGCCCGGCGCCCGGCCCAGGTGGACTCATGGCTATCTGCGCCCGGCGTCGCCCTCACCGAAGCGGACCTCGCCGAGATCGATGGGGCGATTGCACAAGCTGGAGTCTGAGGTGACGCGCGCGGAGCCGAAGCGGGCCGGATGAGGCGCCGCTTAACTCAGACTTCGCAACTATTGACAATGTCACCAGGGTCGGCCGCACAGCGGTCAATGTCCTCGCCCCCGTCGGCTCTGTCATTGCCTTGAACCCCGTCCCTCGCATCGAGGACGTCCCCATCAAGGTTCCCGAACAACGAGTCGTTGCCAGCGTCTCCGAGGAGCGAGTCAGAGCCTGCGGCACCGAAGATTCGATCGTCGCCTGCAAAACCAGAGATGGTGTTTGCAAAGCGGTCGCCGGTCAACCGGTCATCGTGGCGGCTGCCGACGAGGTCTTCAATGCTCGCGAGCACGTCGGCCCCCATCCC
>JACCZU010000195.1 GCA_013695835.1 Candidatus Aridivita willemsiae | reverse complement strand
TCCGGCGGGCTCGTGCGCCGGCCCCCTTTCATCACGCAGTCAAGCAGCGGTCGCCCGTCGGCCACCTCGTCCTCGAGACCGATGACGTCATGGTCCAGAGTCCCGTTTCGTGACACACGAAAGACCTGCTTGCGCCCCGGAAGCGTCCCCTTGCCGGTCGACAGCTTCATCTTTGGGCCGCGCGCGTCGGCAACGAGCTTGTAAACGCCCCCGAGGGCCGGCTGATCACCGCTTGTGCCGAGCTGCGTGCCGACTCCAAAAGAGTCGACGGGCACCTCGTCGGCGATGAGGCGCTCGATCTGGTACTCGTCGAGATCGCCCGACAGGATGATCTTTGTCTGCTCGAGGTCCGCCTCGTCGAGGATCTTACGCACCGATCTGGTCAGGTTGGCAAGATCGCCCGAGTCGATCCGCACGCCCCGCAGCTCGATGCCTTGCGGAGCCAGCTCGTGCGCGACCCTTGCTGCTCGCCGCGCCCCTTCCTCGACGTCAAAAGTGTCGATGATGAGTACGGTCCCCTGAGGACAATCCTTCATGAATGTCCGAAAAGCGTGTTCTTCGTCCTCGTGCGCCATGACGTAGGAATGGGCCATCGTGCCGTTGACCGGAATGCCGTAGAACGCCCCCGCAAGAACGTTGGACGTCGCCGCTGCTCCCCCCACGAACGCGGCCCGTGCAGCCTTCACGCCGGCGTCTGCGCCGTGGTCGCGCCGCAGGGAGAAGTCGACGAAGGAACGGCCCTTGCTCGAAATCGCAACGCGCGCAGCTTTCGACGCAATCATGGTTTGGAACGTGATGCAGTTGAGCAGGAACGACTCGACTATCTGAGCTTCGATGAGTGGGGCCGTTACCGAAAGAATCGGCTCCTCTGCAAAGACGGCCTCACCTTCGGCGATCGCCCTCACCTCGCCGCTGAAGGTGAGCTCCCCAAGCCGGGACAGAAAGCTGTCGGAAAACGGGCCAAGTGAGCTCAGATACCCGATCGCTTCGTCGTCGAAGTTGAAGCGCTCGAGGTAATCAAGCGCCCCTTCGAGGCCGCAGGCGATCAGGAAGTTGCGGTGCTCGGGCAGGGCACGCACGAAGAGATCGAAGGTCGCAGGCTCGTTCATATCCTGAGCGTGATAACTGGCCGCCATCGTGAGCTCATAAAGGTCGGTAAGAAGGGCGGCGTTGTCGTCGGTAACCCAGGTCATGTCACAAGCGCTCTACTCAAAGCGCACCCCCGCCTCTCGCATCTCCTTCACCGCTTTGTCACCGTCGTCGGGCTTGAGGTTGACCGCACGGATTCCGTCTTTGAGCACCGTGACATCGAAGCCGCGTCCGGACGCATCGAGCGCGGTCGCCCGCACGCAATAATCGGTGGCGAGGCCCGTCACCGCAACCCTGGTGACGCCGTTGTCGCGCAGGATCGTCTCGAGCGAGGTCTGGTCCTTGTTACCGGTGGTGAGGTCGCACTCGCTAAAACCCGAGTAGCCGTCATCGGTCCCGATCCCCTTGCGTACGATTTCGCCGCCGACCTCGAGGTCGGGGCTCAGCTCGGCCCCCCACGTTTCTGCGACGCAGTGGCTCGGCCACACCCCCCCGTCCTTGGCGAAGTGGGGAGTAACCTCGGGGTGCCAGTCTTGGGTGAAAACCACGGTCGCCCCTGCCGAGCGCGCCCTGGCGAGCTCCTCGTTGATGAGGGGGATGACTCGTTCGCCCTCATCGACGTAGAGACTGCCTGCGGGATGGGCGAAGTCGTTTTGCACGTCGACCACGATCAGGGCCGCCGTGGCGTCATAGTCCATTGTCCCCATGATCGCCCAAAAGCCGCAGGCGCGTGCACGGGTCTGCCTCGCACCGCAGGTCCTCCCGTCCTGAGCTACCCTCGGGGTCATATCCCGTCCTCGCCTGGGAGACATCGGAATGACATCGAGCACAACCACGGGCTCTGCCGCCGGAGCCGGCCGCGACGAGGGACGCGCAGAGGACCTCGCCGTCTCCGTCCGGGGGCTCAAGAAGTCCTACGGGGCCCTCGAGGCGGTGCGCGGCATCGACCTCGACATCGCAACGGGCGAGGTTTTCGCGCTCCTCGGGCCCAACGGGGCGGGCAAGACGACAACGGTAGAGATCCTCGAGGGGCACAGGCAGCGCGATGGGGGGGAGGTTTCCGTACTCGGGCACGACCCGCGGCGCGGCGAGCTTGCCTTCAAGCAGCGCATCGGCATCGTCCTCCAGTCGACCGGGGTCGAGCCCTATCTCACCGTCGCCGAGGTGGTCGATCTCTATCGCGGCTACTACCCCTCGCCGCGCGACATTGACGAGGTCATCGAGGTTGTGGGACTCAAGGACAAGAGAGATGAGCGCGTGCTCAAACTTTCCGGCGGCCAGCAGCGCCGCCTCGACGTTGCCATCGGGCTCGCCGGTGACCCCGAGCTGCTGTTTCTCGACGAGCCGACCACGGGCTTCGATCCCTCGGCGCGCCGCCACGCGTGGGAGATGATCAAGAACCTTCAGGCCCTTGGCAAGACCGTGTTCTTGACCACGCACTACATGGACGAGGCGCAGTATCTCGCCGACCGAGTAGCGATCATCGCAGCCGGCGCGATCGTCGCGATTGGCCCACCCGCCACGCTCGCAGGGCGCGAACAGGCGGCGACCCGCATCGCCTTCCACTTCCCGGCAGGGGCGCCCGCGATCCCCGAAGAGCTTAGGGGCGCTCCGGAGGAGGCTCGGGCGGGGGACACGATGGCCGCCCCGGCCGCGCCCAACGACACCGTAGAGCTGCGCACCACCGATCCGACCCGCGCACTTCACAAGCTCACGTCCTGGGCGCTCGACAACAATGTCGAGCTCGGAAGCCTGAGCGTGACGCGCTCTTCTCTGGAGGACGTCTATCTCGAGCTCACGGGCGGCGACGAAGTCGAGGGGGTGTCCTGATGAGCAGCGCGGCACTTGCCCTTCGTCAGATCAAGTTCGAAAACCGCGCCTTTTGGAGGAACCCGGCGTCGGCCTTTTTCACCTTTGCGTTCCCGCTGATGTTCCTCGTGATCTTCAACCTCCTCTTCGGAAACGAGGAGATCACACTGGGACCAGGACAATCCACGTCGGCGTCGACGTTCTTCGTGCCCGCAATCGCTGCCTTCTCGGTGATCACCGCCTGCTACACGAACATCGCAATAAGCGTGTCGCTGTCGAGGGATGGGGGTGTGCTCAAGCGGGTGCGGGGCACACCTCTGCCGGCGTGGGCCTACATGGCCGGGCGGATCGGGCACTCGACGATAATTGCGATCCTCTTGGTGGCGATCGTAGCCATTGCCGGGGTGCTGTTCTACGGTGTAGACATTCCGACCAACACGATGCCTGCTTTCCTCATCACGCTCGCGGTCGGCGCCGCCAGCTTTTGCGCGCTTGGGCTTGCCATCACGTCGGTGATCCCCAATGGAGAGGCCTCGCCCGCGATCGTCAACGCCTCGGTACTCCCGCTGTTGTTCATCTCCGACATTTTCATACGGTTAGACGACGCGCCGGCGTGGCTCGAGAATGTGGCGAAGATCTTCCCCATCTGGCATTACTCACAGGCGATGCAGGCCGCCTTCAACCCGTTCGAGACAGGCTCGGGTTTCCGCTTCGGCTACCTCGCCGTCGTGGGGGCGTGGGGACTCTTCGGCCTCCTGGCGGCGACGCGCTTCTTCAGCTGGGAACCCCGTCGCTGACGGCAGCACAACCTCGGGGGCCCGTCAGCTCCGCAGGCTCACGCGTATCCCCACAGCTTGAGATGCTCCTCGAGCGAAGAATCGAGCAGCCCGATGCTCGTGGCGTCGAGCTCTCTGCGCCAGGCGTCGCGGCGCTCCCCCACGACGGTCGTGCGCGCGAGCCCGGCCCGAAAGCGTTCGACTGCTTCAAGGCCAACGAAGTCGAGCATTGCGTCGGAGTACGCACCCGGGTCCGAGACGAAGTCCTCGTAGCGGATGTCAAGCCATTGAGCGGGAGGGATGAGGCGCTTGGCGGCGGCGTGCGCGTCCATCATGGTCTTCCATGACAGCCCGGCAAGCAGTGGAAAGGACCTCCCCGAACGCTCCCATTCCGCCTCGTAATCGGAACACAGGGGACCGATGTGGAGGTGTTCTGGCCCCGAATAGCCGGTCCACCACGAGAGCTTGACAGACGAGGCGACCACGGCGCGCCCATCGCGCACGATGTGGATGAAGCGGGCGTCAGGGAAAACGGCGTGGATGAATCCGGTGCGAGGCCACCCGGTAAACTTGTGCAGGATGAACTCCTTATTCTGCACCCGGGCCCGCTCGAGGAAGAAGGAACGAAACCGCTGTGCCACCCACGGCATGGCATCGGACGCCACGAGATCTCGCACCGAGTCGGCCAGCATCGGCGAAACCTGCTGCGCGAGGACGCGATAGGCCTCCGAGGGAGCAAACCGGAGCCTTTCCTTGCGAGTCAGTGACGGCGGGATGTGGTACCAGAGAAAGTTGTTGTAGCGGCTCGCTGCAGGAGGGAGCACGCGGGCACGGTCCTCGACGTTGGACACGAAGGCAAAGTCGGGATGGCGTGCCAGCACTTCATGGACCAGGGTTGAGCCCGAGCGTCCACTCCCGATCAGAAACACAGGTGTCGTCATGGCCTGCAACCCGGGTTCACTGGACCGTGCGGCCCACGGGGCGCCGGAAGAATACCCCGCAGCCGGGACCAGAGGACGCCCCGCAGAAAGGGCATGGGATCGTCCCACGCCAGGTTTGCCCTTGCCTCGCAAGTCAAAGCCCACAGCAACCATGAGGGCCACGACATTCCTTGCTCCCTTGCGGCTCGGGCGTCGCCCTGAAGCCAGCACCACCTAACGCCGGGCCGAACGGCG
>JACCZU010000169.1 GCA_013695835.1 Candidatus Aridivita willemsiae | reverse complement strand
GGCAAGAGCCCGTTAGCGCCGGTGATGCCCCTGCTCATCATCTCCCTAACCGCAGGCATGCTGCCGACGGTGGCGAAGTGCACGGCCCTGTCGGGACGCATCCCATCGGCTGCGAACATCAGCGCCTTCGCCGAGCGGCGAGAAGCCGCCTCGTCGCCCTGAGACCCAGTGGTGGGCCGCGCCGACCCTGCTGCTCCAAAAGATGTGACCAGGGTCGCCACGGCGGCGACCGCGACCCAACGCCCGCTGACCTTCATCCTCCACCTCCCACGGGCCGCGCTCGGGGAGCGCGGCTTCCTATTTGCCTCAGCAACACCCGGCTCGTAATGCTCGTCGGGGAGGGCCCCAAAGTCCAGAGCCACGCCCTGCTGTTCGCGCGAAGTTCGCTCTGGTTGACACTCTTGGGTGATCTGTTAATCATTGTTAACCTTTGATGCAGGAATCGAGCTCATTGAGGAGATCAACTGCGGTGGAGTGGCGTTTGGAAGCGGTCGCGGGGCCAAGCTGGCTGTGGCCAGGCCCCCAGGGTGATTCGGAGGCGGCGGCCACCGCGCGCCACCCCGCCGCCGCCGGCGGCTCCCGAGAGGGCCGGCTCGGCAGGCACAGGGTCTCAGGCTGGGCGGACTCCGCGGCCCTGCGAGCCCTGTGCGCCCTGTTGTGCGCCTCCGTAATTGCGCCGTTAATGGCCCCGGCGTGGGCGTTTCGCTTCGGGCGTCTGCTGCAGCGCGGCTCGCACGGCCGCGACGTGAAGGCCCTCGAGATCCGCGTTGCGGGATGGCTTCCTGCGCACGGACAGAAGCGAGTTGTCATCGACCGGCGCTTCGGGCGGCGCACCGCCCGCGCGGTAGCAGGGTTCCAACGAACGCACGGACTTGCCGCGGACGGCATAGCCGGGAGTCACACGTTTCGGTCGCTCCACCGCATCGAGGACCGCGACGGATCCACCGCCCACTTCAACTGGGGCGAGTTCAAGCAGCACCGCAACTCCGGATGCCCGTCGTCGGCCAACAGGCACGCTGGCACCTTCAAGGGCGGTGCGGTGCGGGCGCTAAAGGTGAGGAACAACGTCCGCCGCGTCATGTGGCGCCTCGAGGCCATGCGCGCCAAGGGCGGTCATAGGCCGATCGAGGTTGTCTCCGGCTTCCGCAGCAGGCGTTACAACGCGTGCGTGGGAGGGGCCGGCGCATCCCAGCACCTCTACGGCACCGGCGTCGACATCAAGATGCACGGTGTCTCCTCGCGGCGAGCGCGCCGGCTCGCCAAGCGAACCCACTTCCAGGGCATCGAATGCTACTCGTCGACGTCACACAACCACCTTGACTTGCGGGCCGAGAACAAGGCGCTTCGCAAGTACCGGCACTGGTGGTGGCCCAAACGCGATCGCAGCGGACGCCACCTCGCCTCCGACGGCCGCCCCTGCGTCGGCGAGAAAGCGCGCGGAAAGAACTAGACGGCCCCCGGCCAGACGCGCGCCGTCAAGATGCTCGAGAGGAATGAGGCGACCTCACCCGCGTCCTTAAGCGTCGTCTATGCGCGAGGCCCCAAGCGCCTTATGTGCCATTCTAGGCACATGCGTCTGCGCATAGAGCTGGAAGACGAACTGGTGGGGCGCATAGACGAGGTCGCCGGCCGCCGAGGTCGGAGCAGATTCATCCGAGAAGCCATCGCATCCTCTTTGGAGAACCAACGTCGCAGGGAGCTGATCCGTTCATCTCAAGGGTCCATCGGGCACCTCCACGAATGGGATGAGGACCCAGGTCGCTGGGTCAGGGCGCAGAGGAAAGCCGACGAACGCAGCTCGGGTACTCGTCGTTATCCCGCTCGGGACCGATGAGGGCAAGCGCGCTGGATCGTGGCGCGGGAATAGCGGCGAATGGCGTGACCTTGTCGCAAGCCAACTGCCTGATCGCCGCCGCCGCGCTGCGTGTTGGTGCGACCCTCGCCACCGGCAATCCCAAGGACTTCCCAATGACCCAGATCAGGGTGGATCATTGGCCTGTGG
>JACCZU010000150.1 GCA_013695835.1 Candidatus Aridivita willemsiae | reverse complement strand
TCATGGACCGCGCCCTCGAGCACGGCATCAACTTCTTCGACACCGCCAACGTCTACGGCTGGCGCGAAGACCAGGAGCCGGGCGAAGGCATCACGGAAAACATCATCGGCAACTACTTCGCCAAGGGCGGCGGCAGACGCGAAAAGGTCGTGCTCGCCACCAAGCTCTACGGCGGGATGGGCGACTGGCCCAACATGGACAAGCTTTCGGCGCTCAACATTCGCCGGGCGTGCGACGCGAGCCTCAAGCGCCTTCAGACCGACCACATCGACCTCTACCAGATGCACCACGTCGACCGCGACACGCGGTGGGACGAGATCTGGGAGGCGATGGAGGGCCTCGTGCAGACCGGCAAGGTCATTTACGTGGGTTCGAGCAACTTCGCTGGGTGGCACATCGCTCAGGCCAACGAGATCGCCGGGGCGCGCAAGTTCATGGGCCTCGTGTCCGAGCAGAGCCTCTACAACCTGAACGCCCGCATGGTCGAGCTCGAGGTGCTCCCTGCGTGCGAGGCGTACGGCCTCGGCGTCATCCCGTGGAGCCCGCTTTCTGGGGGCCTCGTCGCCGGTGCGCTCGAAAAAGCGTCCGAGGGACGGCGCGCGAGCGAGGATTTCCGGACGCGCGTCGAGGGCCAGCGCTCCCAGCTCGAGGCCTATGAGAAGCTGTGCGCCGACCTCGGCGAAAAGCCGGCCGACGTCTCGCTTGCGTGGCTGCTGAAGAATCCGGTGGTGACTGCGCCGATCATCGGGCCGCGCAACGTCGAGCAGCTCGACGGTTCGCTAAGGGCGCTCGAGATCGACCTCTCCGATGACGCGATGGAAAAGCTCGACGAGATTTGGCCCGGCCCCGGCGGCACTGCCCCCGAGGCCTACGCCTGGTAGACGACGGCCGAGGGATCCCCGAGCTTCACACCCCCAGTGACGGCGACGCCTCTTGATCTTGGTGCGGAGCCCTCACAAGGGCTCTAGCGTGGCATCACGACCGGCAAGTGGAATCGCTCTGCTGCTTGCGCCATCCGGCCGTCGTAGGTGATTAGCAACTCGAGTCGGTCTGCAAGCGCCAGAGCTGCGGCGACGTGGATGGCATCAAGGCTTCTGCGAAGGCCGTCGTTCAGGTCCGCGGCTCGCTCACTTCTCATCTGCCCTCAAGCCGGCCAAGACTTCACTTGGCAACGGCGCCCCTTCTGCGCCTTGCAAGGGATCGCCTAGCTCGAGCAGGTCACCGTCGCTGCGGGTCATCCGTCCTGCCGCTTGCAGACGTCCAATGCATCGTCGGCGGGGATCGGAACGAGCATGGCAATAGGCCGACCCCGATCCGTCACCTCGACTGTTTCGCCGGACTCGACCAGGCGCAGATACTCGCTTGCCCTCTGGCGTAACTCCCTGATCCCGATTGACCTCATGTGCTACATGTAACACAAGAAGGCTGGGTGGCTAGAGCGGCGCCCCGTGGAGGGGAAACCAGCGAGTTAGGTCAGGCTCGACCGGAAGCTCCGAGCCGAGCGCGCCGCGCACTTGCAGCTCGAGCTCGTTGTCGCGGCGTTCACCACCGAGCGGGGCGAACGGGTAGAAGGTGCCGCGTTTGTAGAGGTAGACGAGATCGAGCGCTTTGCCTTCCGACGACTTGAAGGCGAACATCGAGCACAGGAGCTGCGCCCCGTAGCCCTTTTCTTCGAGGGTCTGGTTGAGGATGTGCACTGCGGTCACGAGCTCATCGAGGTCGGGGTCGGTCAGAAGGACCCAGTGGTAGCCGTAAGAGTCGTCGAGCTCCTCGAGCTTGGTCTTGAACTCGGCCGAGCTGATCTCGAGCAGCTCGCGCAACTCCCTTCCTGCCGCAGCGAAGCTCCCCGACGATGCCGGTTTGAACGCAACTCCGGCGCGGCCCGAGGGTTGGAGGCCGAGCCCCGCCTGGAGGGACAGGGCGGCCGCCGGCAACCCGAACAGCGCATCGAGCTTGGGGGGGACGCGCGTAGTTCGCCCGAGCAGCGCGTCGAGGAACTTTATGCCCCGGCCCCCATGCGATCCTCGATGGCCGTGAGCTGCTCGAGCCTGCGCTCGAGGCTGGGGTGCGTAGTGAAAATCGACGACAGGCTGAAGCCCTTCGACACGGCCGGCGAGAAGAACAATGCGTTGAGCGGCTCGGCAGCCCTGAGGTCGCGCGTCGGGATCCTTGCCATGTCGCCCGACACCTTCACGAGCGCAGAGGCGAGGCTCGAAGGCCGCCCCGTAAGGATCGCAGCCGAGCGGTCGGCCGAAAGCTCACGGTAGCGGGACAACGCCCTGATCAAAAGGAAGCTGACCGCGTAGGCCACGATCGAGGCTAAAACGATGAGCAGTATGGCGGGAGTTCCTCCATCGTCGTCGTCGCCTCCTCCGAAGCCGCCGAACATGCCCCCGTAGAAGGCAAAGCGTGTGATGAGGCCGGTGAGCATGCCGATGAAGCTTGCGATCGTCATCACCATGACGTCGCGATGCGCGATATGCGAGAGCTCGTGCGCGAGCACACCCTCGAGCTCGGAGTCGTCGAGCCGGTCCATGAGCCCCGTGGTTGCGCACACGACCGAGGCCGACTGATTGCGGCCCGCCGCAAACGCGTTGGGCATGGGACTGTTGGCGATCGCCACGCGCGGCTTCGGCATGTCGGCGAGGGCGCAAAGCCTGTCGATCAACGCGTGCAGGCGAGGGGCCTCCTGGGACGACACCTCTTTGGCCCGCATGGAAGCGAGGGCGATCTTGTCCGAGAAGTAGTACTGCGCGAACAGGAAGCCGCCGGCAAGCAAAATGATGATGAGATAGGAAACCCCTATCGCGATCAGAACGCCGATGAAGACGACGTAGACGAGCCCAAGCAGAAACATCGTGAACGTCATCCGGGCGGTGAGCCCGTTGTCGGCCGGAAAGCGGTTGGTAGCCATCAGCCGGGGATCAAACCCTCCTCTCCTAGGAGCGCCCGAACCTCGTCGAGCGTCGAACCTGCGTGCGGAAGCATGAGGTCGGAGGGCCCGAGGTAGTCCTCGGCCACCGGCTCCCCGTTCTTCTTAATCGCGTTGAGCAGCTCTGCGAGGGCCTCGGAGAAGCTCGCCTCATCGCCCCCATCGACCGCCGCGATGAGCGCATCGTCGAGCGCATTGAGATCGTGGAGGGTCGAAGCGGCGACGTCGAACTGCCCCTCCTCGAGTATCCGAACTATCACTTTGCCTCCTCGGACGAGGTCGAGCCGAGGGCCGGAGAGTCACCGGAGCCGAGCTCGCCCTTGAGGCGCGACAGCTCGGCGTCGACGGACGAGCTCGATGCGGTCTTGTCGAGCTCGGCCTGGAGGGGATCACTCGAAGACGAGAGGTCCTCGAGCGCGCCCGACGCCATGAGCTCGTCGAGCGCTCCGCTTCTCGCCTGCATGCTGGCGACCTTGTCCTCGGCGCGCTCCATGGCGAGGCCTACATCGCCCATCTCCTCGGAGATGCCCGACACCGCTTCGCCGACCTTGGTCTGCGCCTCAGCCGCTGTGTAGTTGGCCTTGATCGTCTCCTTGCGAGTCCTGAACGCCTGGACCTTGGCCTCGAGGCGCCGGGAGGCGTCGACAAGCTTGTTCTCCTCCGCCTTTAGCTGCTCGTGCTGGGCCTGGAGGTCGGCGAGCTGGCCCTGGATCGACGTCCGGCGGGTGAGCGCCTCGCGGGCGAGGTCCTCCCGATTCTGGTCGAGCGCTTGGCGGGCCTGCTCTTCGAGCTTGGTCGAGGAGCGCTGAAGCTGCTGCGCCTGCAGCTCGAGGCGCTTGCGCGAGGTAGCAACGTCGGCGACGCCGCGCCGCATCTGTTGGAGCATCTCGAGCTGGCGCTCGTAGGAGTAGTCGAGCGTCTCGCGCGGGTCCTCCGCCCTGTCGAGCGCTTTGCTCGCTTTTGACTTGAAGACCATCGACAGCCGCTGCATCAAGCCCATTTGCTCACTCTCCTCTGAGGGCTCGTTGACGGGAGGCCTTGCGAGCGGCCTTCCCTGCCTCTCCCATCGAGCATACGGCAAGCGTTTCGAACCGGCCCCTGGCCGAGGCGCCGGGCGGGCCCGTCGGGGCCGGCACTACCGTGCTAGTAAGGGCGGGGCGCGAAATGCTAAAGTGCTTTAGAGCATTCTCGCGGACGCGGCCCATTTGCCGGGAGCGAAAAGTCGCAGACTAAGCGAGGACATCGGGCTTAGGGGAGGAGCGTGTCATGAGCGGTGACCGAGCGAGGCGCAGGGGCCTCACCAGAAGGGACTTTCTTGTGGCCGGCGGGGGGGCGACGGCGGGCCTGATCCTGGCGTCGTGCGGCAGCGGCCCGGAGGGCAACCCCGCGGTCTCCGGCTCGACGAGCGGCGGTACCGGCGCCAAGTACGAGGGCCCCAACGTGTCGCTTGCTTTCTGGAACGGTTTCACCGGCGGCGACGGCCCCTTCATGAAGGACCTCGTCACGCAGTTCAACTCCGAGACCGACAACATCGAAGTCAAGATGAGCGTTCAGGAGTGGGCGGACTACTACGTAAAGGTCCCGCAGGCGGTGGCGAGCGGCTCCGGCCCCGACGTCGGCATCATGCACATCAACCAGCTCGCCACCAATGCGGCGCGCACCGTGATCTTGCCGCTGGATGACGTCGCGCAGACCCTCGAGCTTCAGGAGGACGACTTCGCGCCGATCGTGTGGAACGGCGGCACCTACAACGGCCAGCGCTACGGAATCCCCCTCGATACTCATCCGCTCGGCTTCTACTACAACAAGAAGCTCATGGAGCAGGGGGGCCTCGACCCCGAGAGCCCGCCGGCCACGGGGGACGATTACCTGGCCGCGCTCGAGGACCTCAAGTCCAAGGGCATCGAGGGCCACTGGGTGTCCCCGTTCCTGTTCCTCGGGGGCCTCCAGTGGCAGTCGCTCCTATGGCAGAACGGCGGCGAGCTCTACAACTCGGAAGGGACGGCTGCGACCTTCAACTCCGAGCAAGGCGTGGCCGCTATGACCTGGCTTGTCGATCTCGTGAAGAACGGCTACAGCCCCGCCAACGTCGGGCAGGACGCCGACACCATTGCTTTTCAGAACGACAAGAACGCGTTCAACTGGAACGGTATCTGGATGATCAACGCCTTCAAGGAGATAAAAAGCCTCGACTGGGGGGTCACGCAGATTCCGCAGATAGGAAGCGAAAAGGCGGCGTGGGCAAGCTCTCACAACTTCGTGATCATGAACAAGGAAGGCCAGGACCCCAACAAGATCGATGCCTCGAAGGTGTTCATCAAGTGGGTCATCGACCATTCGGTCGACTGGGCCAAGGCGGGCCAGGTCCCGGCGGACAACTCGGTGCGCACGAGTCAGGAGTTCACGGCGCTCGAGGAGCAGTCGGCCTTTGCCGAGCAGCTTCCCTATGTGCACTTCCCGCCGCCGATCCCGGGCATAGGAGACATCGACGTGATTCTCGAGACCGCCGTGAGCGAGGCGGTGCTGCTCAAGAAGGAGCCTGCGGATGCGCTCAACGACGCGGCCTCCACGGCCGACGAGACTCTGCAGGAGAACGCCGAGAAATACGGCACCGGTTAAGTGGCGACGCAGGAGACGACCCGGGTAACGGCCTCGGGAGTCGCCAGAAGCCGGGCGCGCGCCGCGACCAGAGGCGGGCCCCAGAAGCAGGGCACCTTCACGCCGTATCTGTTCATGCTTCCCTACATGATCCTGTTCGGGATATTCGTCGCCGCGCCGACCATCTCGGCGTTTTGGATCAGCCTCCACAACTGGGACTATCTCCTTCCCGGGAAGCCCTTCACCGGGCTCGACAACTACATCGACCTCTTCTCGGGTTCTGGGTCGGCGGGGTTGTTCTGGAAGTCGATGTGGGCAACCGCGCAGTTCACCATCTACAGCGTGCCGCCGCTCGTCATCTTCCCGCTGCTCGTAGCGGTGGTGCTCCACCAGAAGTTTCCCGGACGGAACTTCTTCAGGGCCGTCTACTTCGCGCCCTACGTCCTGGGTGTTGCCGTGGTCGGGATCCTGTGGCGCTACCTGCTTGATCCCACCGTCGGAGTAATCAACTACTACCTAGGGCTCATTGGGCTCCCCTCCGACATCCCATGGACCAACGGGTTGCCGTGGGCGTGGATCGGCCTTGTTGGCATGACCGTGTGGTGGACGGCCGGGTTCAACGCGGTCATCTATCTTGCCGGTCTGCAGGGGATCCCGCGCGATCTCTATGAGGCTGCGCGCGTGGACGGGGCGAGCAGGTGGCAGCAGTTCCGCCACGTCACCCTGCCGGGGCTTCGCCCCGTGACCCTGTTCGTCGTGACCGTTACGATCCTGGCGTCGGCCAACGTCTTCGGCCAGCCTTATCTCGTCACGGGTCAGAGCGGCGCGCCCGGCAACGCCACCCGCACCGCGATCATGTACATCACAGGGGAGGGCCTCGGCCGCTTTCGCATGGGCAGTGCATCCGCCATGAGCATCCTGCTCGCGAGCATCCTGGCGATCATCGGAGCGTTCAATTTCAGATTGCTCGGCCGGAGGAACGACTGATGACGGAGGCGACGGTTGCATCCCGCCCGCCGGGACGGGCGACCGCTTCGAGGCGCCCGCTGTGGTGGCTTGCCTACGCCGCGCTGGTCGTGTTCACCGCTTTCTATGTCGCGCCGTTCGTGTGGATGATCGTTACCTCGTTCAAGACCAACGGCGCGACGACGGCAGCGACACCGACATGGATCCCCCAGCCCTTCGTCACCGAGGGCTACTCCGAGATCGCCAACCCGGCGCTCGACCAACCCGTGCTCAAGTGGTTTCTCAACAGCGCGATCTCTGCAGTGGGCCACACTCTGACCGTGCTTGTGACTGCTTCGATGGCGGCCTACGCGCTTGCCCGCATGGAGTTCACGGGCAAGCGCCTCATGTTCGGGCTCATAATCGCCACGCTGTTCATCCCGCCGATCATCTTTCTGATCCCCAATTATCTGATCGTTGACACGTTCGGCTGGATCGATACCCTCATGGCGGTGATCGTCCCCACCGCGGCGACGGCCTTCGGCGTATTTTTCATGCGGCAGTTCTTCGTGTCGTTGCCGATCGAGCTCGAAGAGGCCGCGCTACTTGACGGGGCCAACCACTGGGCAATCTTTACCCGCATCGTGTTGCCGCTGTCCAAGCCCGCGCTTGCGACGCTCGCGGTCCTGAGCTTTCTGAACAACTGGAACGATTTCCTGTGGCCGCTGTTCGTGCTCGTGAGCGGCCCCAACTTGACCCTTCCCCCTGGATTGTCACAGTTGCAAAGCTCATACGGGACCGACTATGCAGTGATCATGGCGGGCGGCGTGCTTGCGAGCATTCCCGTTCTGATCATCTTCACTGTGGCTCAGCGTTATGTGATCGAAGGAGTCGCGCGTAGCGGCCTCAAAGGCTAGTGCCGCACATAGGGGGCGGGAAATGAACAGTACCGGCAGTCGGATCACCCGCCGAGGCGCGGCGGTGTTGTGCTCCGCAGCGATGACACTCGCGCTCGGCGGCTCAGGCGCCGGTGCACAGCCTGCTGAGTACCGCAACCCAATCTCCAAGACCTTCGCCGACACCTTTGCCGATCCGGCGATCATTCGCGCCAAAGATGGCTACTGGTACGCGTACGGCACGAGCGATCCGCTCACCGAGGGCGAGAACGACTACCATCTCCTTCCCACGGCGCGCTCCGACGACCTCGTGAGCTGGGACTACGTCGGGGACGCCTTCGACGACGACAATGCGCCCGTGTGGATGGATGTCCCCGAGATGTGGGCGCCCGAGATCCGCTACTTCAACGGCCGCTACTACCTCTATTACGTGGTCACAGAGACGACCGTGACCGAGGGGGAGTTCGACTCGGCCATCGGGGTGGCCACCGCACCGACGCCGGTGGGCCCGTGGACCGACTCGGGCGAGCCGCTCGTCGGGCCGCGCCCCGGCGACTCGGCGGACCCTGATGACTTCAAGTGGACCTTCGACCCGGCCCTCGTCACCGACGAGAGAGGGCATCGCTACCTCTACTACGGCTCCTATTACGGGGGCATCTTCGCCACCAGGCTGGCGCAGAGCGGCTTGCGCATCGTCGGGAAGCCGACGCAGGTGGCGATCAACGACCGCTACGAGGGCGCCTATGTGGTCCACCGCAAGGGCCACTATTACCTGTTCGCCTCCTCGACCAACTGCTGTGCCGGGCCGACGACCGGCTACAGCGTGTTCGTTGGGCGCGCTAACGACCCGCTCGGGCCGTTTGTCGACAAGCAGGGCAACAGCATGACCGAGTCCAGGGTCGGGGGGAGCGTGGTAGTCACGCCCAACGGCAACGCCTGGATAGGCACCGGCCACAACTCGATCGTCACCGACCTCGCCGGCCAGGACTGGTTCGTTTACCACGCGATCGATCGCAGCGACCCGTTCCTGGACGAGCCCTTCGGCGTCAACCAGAGACCGATGCTCATGGACCGCCTCGATTGGCGCGGGGGCTGGCCCAAGGTGCGCGCGGGCCGGTGGGCATCCGAGACGCCGAGGCCTGCTCCCGACACGACGTGGGAGGAAGGGTCCGAGTTCAACCAGGACAGGTCTCTGGCAGGGCAGTGGGCCGGCTCCGGCGGGCCGTGGCGCCTCCTCGACCGCGACTCGGGCGGGTTCGTGCGCAGGGGGAGCACGTCCTGTGACACGTCGTACCTTGTGAGCCGCAATCAAGCGCCCGGTTATGTTCGAGCCGAAGCCGACGTGCGGCTCAGGCCCGGCGACGGCCCGCGGGGACGCGTTGGCTTGGTGGCCGCCTACAGGGGGCCGGGCCGGCACCTCGCCGTCTACCTCGACGCCGGGAGAGGTTTCGTGACCGAGGTGCTACAAGGGAACACCGGGAGCACCACGGGTAGCTCATTGCCCAAAGGCTTCCGCTTCGAGGGCTGGCACCACATCGCGCTCGAAGTCAGGGGGCGGCGGGCGTCGGTCGAGGTCACGGACGCGCGGCTCTTCGACCCGGTGGCGGAGCACAGCTTCAGGCTGCCACGGAGCTTCGCCACGCGCGGGTCGGTGGGCGTCGCAGCAGCTTGCCGGGCCGCCGACGCCGACAACGTCGGGGCCACCAGGCTGTACCGGTCGATCGGAAAGCGACCGCAACGGCCGGCGGTGGGGGAGCGGCTCCCCGCCTTCAGCGATGCCTTCAACGGCTCCGAGATCGAGGGCGCATGGTCGTGGATCAGGTCTCCGGCCGCCACGCAGTCGGGGGGCAAGCTCGTGTTCCCTGCGCAAGACGCAGACCTCTTCGAGGACAACAACACCGCATCCGTGCTCGTGCGGCCGGCCCCGCTCGGCAGGTACACCGTGCAGACGAAGCTGGCAATCAACCTCGGCAAGGACACCGATCGCAGCTTCGAGCAGGGGGGCCTCGTCATCTACGACGGAGACGACCGTTACATCAAGCTGGTCCACGTTGCGATCTTCAACACGCGCCAGACCGAATACGCCAAGGAGATCCCTTTTGCCGGCGGCGTCTCCTACGGCGGGATGAACATCGGGACACCGGGCCGCGAGACCTGGCTTCGCATTTCTCACCGCGTCGATCAGGACAACGGTGAGCACGAATACCGCGCCGCCACAAGCCGGAACGGAAGGGCATGGACGTGGGGAGGGACGTGGACGATGCCGCCCGATGCGCGCCCGCAACTCGGGCTGGTCTCGATGGGCGGAGACGGCTCAACCTCACGTTTCGAGTATTTCAAGGTGAAGCGTCCTTAGTTGTCCCGGCTAGATCTCCCTGCCCGGGCGAAAGCTCGGCGCAGCTGCGAGATCGACGAGCCGGTCTAGCAGCCGGGTTGCTAAGGGGTCGGTGGCGCGCGCGCCGGGCTCGGCCGGATCGCCGGAGAGGCGCGGCCCGAGTAGGGGCAGGGTGCAGATCACGCCCGATCCCCGGCCATGCTTGAAGGCGGCGACGGCCGCAGCGGTTGAGTGGATCCAGCCGAGGTAATAGGCGGCGAAGACGTCAGTTCTTTCGGCTGGGCCGTAGCCGAGCAGCAGGTGATCGGGCGTGAGCCCGGCGAAGGCGAAGTCGATGCGCGGCCTCAGCGGGAGCCCGGCGGTCAGCTCGGGGCGAAGCCAGCCCATACCCTGGGCCCAGTCACCGCCCCACTGCGCGCCCTCACGTCTTTGAAGCGCGACGCCAAGGCCCCCTGGAAGCGCGTCGTCCGCCGCGACCACGACCACTGCTCTGCCGCCGCCGGCGAGGTGACCGGCGAGGTCGTCGTCCCAGCGCTCGGCGATGCGGACCTCGGGATGGGGACGATCCTTGCGACCGCGCTCCGGCCACAGCCACAGATCGGTGGAGCTGCGGTTCACGAGCGAGCCGCGCCGGTCCTCGAGGTCGAGCTCGACCGAGGTCCTCACCGGCTCGGCGAGGTCGGGGACCTCGAAGCCGATGCTCCCGAGGTGCGCCACCTCTCCGGAGGCCAGGGGGCCGGGTCCGGTCAGCTCGCCACCCACGTCAAGCCCGGAGGCGTGCCAGGTCACTTTGCAGCCGCCCAGATCAAGCGACGAGTAGTGCGACGCGAAGACATCGAGCCCCACGGCATCGCCGGTGGAGTAACGGCGGCGCCCCGGAACGGCGAAGACGACGTCCGGAGCGTTCACCTGATTGAGGCGATGGTGATAGCTCTTCGGATTGCGCGCCATGTC
>JACCZU010000093.1 GCA_013695835.1 Candidatus Aridivita willemsiae | reverse complement strand
TCCCACACTCGCTCGATTGGAGCCTGAAGCCGCCAGACGGTCACAAAATGATAGGAAGCCATCGTTCTCCCGTCCTCATGGGGGCGCTCACATATCGAGCAACGCTCGTCTGCGATAATCGCACAATGGCTGATGATCGTACCTATCCGTCTTACATCGCTGGTGAACGAGCGATGCTCGACGCGTGGCTCGAGTATCACCGAGCGACACTCGAGCTCAAATGCGAAGGCCTGAGCGAAGCGCAACTCCGCGAACGGACAGTTCCTCCATCCACCCTTTCGCTGCTTGGCCTCATCAGGCACATGGCCGATGTGGAGCGCGGCTGGTTCAGGCGCGGGATCGGAGGTGAGGATGCCCCACCCCTCTTCTATTCGGAGGAAGACCCCGATGGGGACTTCGATCGGGTAGATACAGCCGACGTCGCCGAGGCCTTTGAGCGGTGGCGCTCCGAGTGTGACCATGCCAGGAAACTCGTGGATGCTGAGCCGTCCCTAGAAGTAACACGGCAGCGGCGCGAGGAAACGATCTCACTGCGCTGGGTTCTCATGCACATGATCGAAGAGTACGCGCGCCACAACGGCCACGCAGATCTGCTCAGGGAGCGCCTCGACGGCTCAGTAGGCGAGTAAACGGCCCGCCCCCGGCTCTTGAACGGCGATGCCGGCCTTCCGAGCTTGCGCCGCCATGCCCGTATCAAGAGTGCAGATCGGTATGCCTCGGGCCGAGGCCAACACCAGATAGACCGCGTCATAGACGGTGAGGTTCTCGGCGAACTCGATCGCCGCTCCCACTAAGGCGCGACTGCTTACGACCAAGGGGCCGAGGGCCACGAGATCGGTGACTCCGTCTGCGAGATGCCGGCGGGTGAATCTCTTATCCGTTAGGAATCGCTTCCTCAGCGCGTTGGCCACTTCGAGCAGACAGAGATCGGGCGTCCACAGCTCAACACTCAACTCGGCGGCGAAAAGGGGAGCAACCTCGGAATGGGCCGGACCAGGGGCTAGGTATTCGACGAAGACGCTGGCATCGACTACGAGAGCCGTCTCAGCGATCGCGATCCTCCCTTACCAGCTCGGTGGCGCTGCGGGTCATCACTCCGGCCGACCTTCGACGCGCTGCAACTCGCCGAGCAACACCTGCGCGATCGACGAGCGAGTCGGCAAGTGCCCGTTTGAGGATGGCAACCGTCTGCGCCGACAGGGACCTGCCCTCGCGGTCGGCGGCACCCCTCAGGGCGTCATAGAGATCATCGGGAATGTTCCGAACCTGAAGCGACGGCATGATCCCAAAATGATATCACTTCGATGCCAGAAGATCTTGTCGCCTAAAGGTGGTCATGGGCACAAGCTGCCCGATTGGCTCGTGGGCCCTGATGTAACCCGCACGGCCTCGATATCGAGCGCGGGCTTCAGCGCTCCTCTAGGGCCTCCGCTCCGACTCTTATCCGCCACAAGAGGCCTGGATTCCCCGAGATGCGCGGATGCAGCTCGGCCAGCGGGAGCACATCGGGCCGGAGCTCACCAGCGTCCAAGAGATCCAGGAATTCGTGGTGGCCTTCGCCGAGCCTCAACACCACCGTCAGCAGCTCGGCGACCTTGCTTTTCGCCTGCGCCAGATTAAAGGGCGCCGGTCGCCTAACGAGGGCAATCACCTCGGAGTTCCAGCTCACCTTCTTGACGCGGTCGACCACGGCCGGCTCATAGGCGGGCGGGCGATGGAGGAGGGTAGGCGGCGCCGCGCACGACCAGGATGGTACGCACCTCATCGATATTCAGGGCACCGAGGGCGCTTAATGCCGCGGCGTCGAACAGATCGCGGGCGAGGCCCGTCTGCACAAAGCATGAGCTTAGCGGCCGCCAGTTCGGAAAGGGTGAGCGTCTGGATCTCGAACGCCGGAACGTCGTCCTGAAATGGATGCCTGACGAGGTGATGCTCCGGCACCATGACCGGAACGCGATCCAGAAAGTTCACGTCTACCTTAATGAATGCCTGATGTCCTTCGATGCCGTCGTAGTGCATCCGAAGATGGGCCCTCGCGTAGCTCGGCGCTCAGGGATCACTTCGTAGCCGGATCCACGAGCGAGGTCCTGGATCTGTTCCAACAAGGCCGGTCGACGGCGTCCTGCCTCGTCGGCATCGACGGTCCCGACGAAGTCGAGATCTATGTCGACCGATACTCTCGGGAAGTCAAGGTGCAGCAGGTTGAGGGCCGTGCCTCCCCGGAGCGACAGCTCATCCCCCAGCTCCTCTCCGATCGCCTGCAGCAGCACGGTCAGACGAAAGACTCGCTCCAAAGGTTCGGCCCGAAATCCCGACGACGATGCGATGCGGTCGTAGTAGCGACGATCCGAGACCGGATCACGGCGCCTGCGTAGCTCGCGAAAGCAGGTAGGAGGGCACTATGAGATTCCAGCGCGACACGAGTTTGCCTCCCCGCTGACCTCGCTCCAAGTAGATCCTGGTAGTCGGCTTATGTCGCTCGAGCTGGGGGAGAACGGCGGTTTCTTCCTCGCGTCGTTCAGTCGTCTCCAGGAGAAAACCTAGCCGGGCAGCCAGGTTGGCCTCGGCGTAGTGATCAACCCACCTGAGGAGTTCGTGTGGATCGAGCGTTGGGAGGGCGGGTACTGCTCGGAGCAACTCCACAACCCCACCGGCGTTCGATGGGATGCGCGTGCAGTCCACCAGCGTCCTCTCGGCGGTCGTAACCCAGACGAACTCCGGCCCTACGGAGACCTTCTTTCGGCCCTCCTCCGTCCAAGGTCGGGCGAGGCGGTACTTGATCTCTTCGTGCTGGAAGGAATCGAAACGGTGCGGGCTCGTGATAAGAAACTCGGAACGCTCGGTCGTTGCTGCTCCATGGAGGGCAAGGGCAGTTCCATACGAGAATGCATACGGCGAGACGACGCGCGCTCCCAGGCGGTAGGGGTCTGCAGGCGCGCCCGACCGCGCCCAAAGAGCGTTGCGCACCTTGGTGACGTCGCCCCGACTGGCGAGATGAGTGAGCGCGGCCGAAGTTGTCGCGACGTCGGTGCCGAGGAGTTTGGCCGCCTCCCCGAGGGAGATCGGGTCGCCAGGCTGCAGAGCTTCCCGGAGGGCCGTTGCGGGCGGCTTCGTGATCATTGATTACGGATTCCTGACCTTTTATTCGGGTTTTCCGGACCCGATAATAACGGATCGTTGTCTTTGTTAACGGATTCCTTCCCAGATAGGCAGAAATCCGTATCCGAAGGCCACACACGTCTTTGTTTGCCCCGCTTTATCAATCGGGCGCGCCCGGAGGTGCGCGCCCGGAGGGATTCGAACCCCCGACCTAGAGATTAGAAGTCTCCCGCTCTATCCAGCTGAGCTACGGGCGCCTTGACCTAGCCTACTCCGAGCGCGCCTCGGCGCTTGGGAGGGGCGTGGTGGCGCCGGAACCTACCCTCTGCATTCGTTCAGGCGCGCTTAACCAGGCGTTCATGCCGCGCTCATACCGGCCATGCATCCTCTCAAGCGCAAGCGACCGGGCCCTCGGGAGGCGCCGGTCCGGACACGACCAAGGGGGCTCTGTGATGCCAAGCGACCAGGTTTTGGCCGATCGCAACGGACTGAGCGCGATGGATCGCCGGCGGTTCCTTCAGGCGGGAGCAAGCCTTGCTGCGCTTGCATCCTTCGCCCTCAGGCCGGGTGACGAGGCGTGGGCCGCGCCCAGCTTCAGCTCGAATCCGTTCAGTCTCGGCATCGCATCCGGCGACCAGACGGCAGACGGCGTCGTCCTGTGGACCCGGCTTGCCCCGAGCCCGCTGGTGCAAACCGGCGGCATGCCGAGGCGTGAGGTGCCGGTGCAGTGGCAGCTTGCAACCGATGAGGGCATGTCGAACGTCGTGCGCAGCGGGGCCGCCCTCGCCGCCCCCCAGCTCGTACATTCCGTTCACGTCGAGCTCGAGGGTCTCGAGCCGGCGCGCGACTACTACTACCAGTTCAAGGCGGGCCACGACACCAGCCCGATCGGACGCACAAAGACGGCCCCGGCCCCCGGCGCGCAAGTCGACGAGCTCAAGTTCGCCTTTGCTTCGTGCCAGGCTTGGCCGGACGGCTACTACTCTGCCTACAACCGGATGGCGGAGGAGGATCTCGACCTCGTCGTCCACCTCGGCGACTACATCTACGAATCCGGCATCGACCGCAACGGCGGGAACCGCAACGTCTTCGTGCCCGGTCAGTTCAGAAGTGAAACCAAAGGGCTTCAGCGCTACCGACTGCAGCATTCCCTCTACAAGACCGATCCCGACCTTCAAGCAGCTCACGCACGGTTTCCCTGGATCGTCACCTGGGACGACCACGAGGTCGAAAACGACTACACCGACGCCATCCCCCAGGACCCTTCCACGCGCTTCCTCAAGAGGCGCGCCGCCGCTTACAGGGCCTATTACGAGCACCTGCCGCTGGGGCGACGTTCCTTTCCGCACGGCCCCAACATGCGCATCTACAGGGATCTGATGTGGGGGAACCTCGCCCAGTTCCGAGTCCTCGACACGCGTCAGTACAGGGACGATCATCCCTGCGGCGACGGCGAGACTCCTCGCTGTGCAGAGGCGCTCGACCCATCGGTGACGATGACCGGGCCCCCGCAGGAGCGCTGGCTTCTCAACGGCCTGGAGCGGGACGAACGTAAGTGGAACATCATTGCGCAACAGGTCCTGATGGCCGAGCTCGACCACAAGGAAGGGCCGGGCAAGATATTCTGGAACGACTCGTGGGACGGCTACCCGCTTGCCAGGGCGCGCATCCTCAGGCATCTCGAGAGCCGCAACATCAACAACCCCGTCGTGATCACGGGCGACTGGCATTCGACGTTCGTCAACGATCTACTGCTGAACTTCAACAAGCCGGAGTCCGAGCCCGTGGCCACGGAGTTCGTCGGAACCTCGATCAGCACCAACGGCGACGCCGAGGTATACGGCCCCTACTACGGACCGTTCATTCCCTTCAACGAGCACATCAAGTTCTTCGATGGCGACCGGCGCGGCTACGTGCGCTGCACCGTCGACCAGGACCAGTGGGTGTCCGATCTGCGCATGGTGACGACGGTGTCCCGTCGTGATGCGCCGGTCTACACGCTGGCGTCATTCGCCGTGGAAAACGGCAGGGCGGGGGCACACCGCATCTAGCGTACTGACGTCGTTGGCTGCCGCATAGCGACAGAAACGTCGTCGGTGGAGCAGCCCTGACACGAAGGTCCGCTCTACAGGTCGACGGCTATGTGTTTGACCTCGAGGTATTCGTTGATGCCCTCGCTGCCCCCCTCGCGGCCGAAGCCGGAGGCCTTGACTCCTCCAAAGGGAGCCGCAGGGTTGGAAACCAGGCCCTTGTTGAGCCCGATCATCCCGGTCTCGAGCTTTTCTACGAGGCGCAGGGCGCGTCGCAGATCCTCTGTGAACACATAGGCGACGAGGCCGAACTCGGTGTCGTTGGCAGAGGCAACGGCCTCGTCCTCGGACGAGAAGGTTATTACCGGCGCGACCGGACCGAAGATCTCCTCCTTGAGAAGGCGAGCATCGGAGGTGACTCCGCCCAGAACCGTCGGCTCGAAGAAGTAGCCGGCGCCGTCCATCTTGCCGCCTCCAACGAGTGACTTCGCTCCCTTGGCGACGGCGTCGTCGACGAGCTCGGCGACCTTGCCGCGCTGGTCCTCATCGATGAGCGGACCGAGGTCGACATCCTCATCGGTGCCGCGCCCAACCTTCAGCGAGCCCATGCGATCGGCGAGCCGGCTCGAGAAGTCGTCGGCGACAGACTCATGCACGTAGAAGCGGTTGGCTGCCACACACGACTCGCCGATGTTGCGGAGCTTGGCGATCATCGCCCCCTCGACGGCCTTGTCGAGGTCGGCATCCTCAAACACGATGAACGGCGCGTTGCCGCCGAGCTCCATCGAAGTGCGCAGCAGGTTCTCTGACGCCTGCTGCATGAGCTTGCGTCCGACTTCCGTGGAACCCGTGAACGACACCTTGCGAGTGCGGGGATCTTCGAGCAGCGGAGCAACCGTGGAGCCCGAGGATGACGTCGTCACGATGTTGAGCACGCCGGCCGGGAGCCCAGCCTCCTCGAGGATTTGTGCAAGCGCGTTCATCGACAGCGGCGTCAGCTGCGCGGGTTTCATGACCATGGTGCAGCCCGCCGCGATCGCAGGGCCGATCTTGCGAGTCCCCATCGCAAGGGGGAAGTTCCAGGGGGTGATCAGCACACACGGACCCACGGGCTGGCGAATGACCCACGTCCGCCCGAGGCCGTTGGCGGTCACCTTGTAGTCGCCCTGGATGCGCACGGCCTCCTCTGCAAACCAGCGCAAGAAGTCGGCGGCATAGGTGATCTCCGCCTTGGACTCGGCGAGCGCTTTGCCCATCTCAAGCGTCATCAACAAGGCAAGGTCGTCGGCCCTTTCGGTCATGAGCTGCCACGCGCGGCGCAGTATCTCGCCGCGCTCGCGCGGGGCCATGGCGGCGAAGTCCCCCTGGGCGCCTGCGGCGGCGGTGAGGGCCCGAAGGGCGTCTTCGGAGTCGGCGTCGGCGACCTCGCAAAGCACGTTGCCCGTGGCGGGATCCTCTACGGGAAAGGTCCCGCCGTCGTGGGCGTCGACCCATGAGCCACCGATGTAGAGGCCCTTGGCGACGCCCTCGACTACCTGCTGTTCACGATTCTGCGTTGTCGTCATCACAACCCCCTGGGTCGGCGGGGCCTGGGCGCCCCTGCTCCATTGTCATCCCTTGACCCCCGCCGCGGATTTTTATTACGCGGGGCGGGAGGCTTGAACGGCATGGCGCCCTCTCAGCGGATGTCGTCGGGTGCCCGGCTGAGGTGGATGGCCGCCTTCTTCTCCTGCCCGACGATGCCGTGGACCTCTCCCGACGCCCTCATCACTTCGTCGAGGCAGGTCGAGCAGAGCTGCTTGCGTATGCGCTCCCTGCCCTCTTCGAACATGACCTCTTTCATCTGGCGGCGAAGCCGGTCCCTGCCGCAGCGGTCGCAAGTAAAGCTCTGCTCGCTCATGTGCCACCCCCTAGTGCTCGCTCCGAAGGCCGATCGCAAGGGAGAATCATGTTCCCTACGTTAAGCGACAAACGGGGGGGTGAGAGATGAGCTCCCGAGTCATCCGCGTTGGCCGGCGCGCCGTTTCAGTGACGAACGCGGACAAGCTACAAACAGGGGCCTGCGGCCCGCTGATCGGAGCGGCCAGAAAGAGGGCCGGGCCCGCGGGGGGTGCGGGCCCGGCCCTTGGGGTGTCGCTTCGTTTCAGACTTGGCCGGCTGCAGGCTCGAAACCGTCGCGGGTCCCTGCCTCGGGGCGGGCGCCGGCGGAGGGTACCGCGCCCTCGACCTTGATGTCCGGCAGCCACTGCAGCCACTTCGGGAGGTACCAGTTGCGATTTCCGAGCAGCCTCATGCTTGCCGGCACAAGCACAGAGCGCACGATGGTTGCGTCGAGCAGCACTGCGACCGCGAGCCCGAATCCCATCTGCTGCAGCATCACGAGGTCGCCTGCGGCAAAGCCACCGAAGACGGCGACCATGATCACGGCGGCGCCGGTGATTAGCCCACCCGTGGTGCGAAGCCCGTGGGCCACGGACTCGGTGTTGTTGCCTGTCGCATCGTAGTGCTCGCGAATACGTGAGAGCAGGAACACGTGATAGTCCATCGACAGCCCGAACAGAACCGAGAAAAGGAACAGAGGCAGCCATGCCTCAATCGATTCGACCTGTTGAAAGCCAAGGAGGTCCGCCCCAAAACCCTTTTGGAACACAAGCACGATGAGCCCATAGGCGGCGCCGACAGAAAGCAGATTCATGATGATGGCCTTGATCGGCACCACGATCGAGCGGAACACCACGGTCAGCAACAGAAACGAGAGCCCGAGCACGAAAGCAAATACGATCGGCGTGTAGTCCGATGCGAGGTCGAAGAAGTCCTTGTTGAAGGCGGTGTCGCCGCCGACGAGCACGGATGCACCTGTGCCGTCGAAGGCTGCGGGCACATAGTCCTCCCTCAGACGCTCGATTGTTGCCGTGGCAGCTTCACTCGTCGGGTCGGCCATGATCGGCGCGGAGATGACCGCCGCTTCCTCCCCTTCGCTGACCTCAACCCGCGCCGGGCCGAAGGTGCCGTCCGAAGCGAGAGCTGCCTGAAGGTCCTCGATGCCGGTCTTCGTGGCCGGCGCAGACACGTCCCCGTCGACCACTACCTCGACGGGAGAGTTCAGGCCCCCTGCGAACTCTCGGTCGAGCACATCGAAGGCCTGCCTCGACTCGGTGTCCTTGGGAAGAGTGCTCACCCCAGAAAAGCCGGTGTCGATGTCGAGATAGCTGTAGGCGGCGCCAAGCAGCAACGCCGCACTGAGCACGAGGCTCACGACCGGACGGCGCATGACACCGTGAGTGATGCGATCCCAGAACGGGTGTGACTCCTCGGTGCCGGTGGAGCGCTTGCGCCGGAACACTCGGAGAGAGTTGACCCTGTCGCCGAGCAGTCCGAGAAGCGCGGGCAGCAGGGTTAGGGATGCAAGCATGGCTACGACGACGACGAAGATGGCTCCCGCCCCGAGGCTGCGGAAAATCGTCGTCGGCAGGATCAATAAGCCGAGGAGCGCAAGCACGACGGTTGTGCCCGAAAAGAACACGGCGCGGCTTGCAGTCGCTCCGGACGCCCGGATCGCCTCGAGCTTGTCGAGCCCGTGGCTGCGCTCCTCACGGTAGCGCGACACGATGAACAACGAATAGTCGATGCCGAC
>JACCZU010000083.1 GCA_013695835.1 Candidatus Aridivita willemsiae | reverse complement strand
GCCATCTGGGCGGCGAGAAGGTCGGGGTCGCCGCGGTCGAGGCCGTCGGAGCACAGCACTACAACGGCTCGCCGCATCGCCACATGCTGGCCGTAGTCGTTGAGGAGACGGCGCAGCGACTCGCCGATGCGCGTGCCGCCGTCCCAGTCGAGCACCGTCCCTGCGACCTCGCGCAGCGCCTCGTCTGGCTTTTTGGTCTTGAGGGTGCGGGTGATGCGCGTGAGCCGTGTGCCGAAGCAGAAGACCTCGACGCTCGTTCCTGCGGCCGCAGCGGCGTAGCCGAACTGGATCAGCGCCCTTGAGTAGGCAGACATCGATCCCGAGACGTCGAGCACGAGCACGAGAGGGCGCAGCTTGGAGCGCCGGCGCCGCCATGCGCGCCTTGCCATCTCGCCGTCGGTGCGAAGCGACATCCGCAGTGTGCGCGGGAGATCAAAGCGCCGGCCGCGCCGGTCCGCTTTGAGCCTGCGGGCGCGCCTGGCCGGGAGGCTGACCTCGAGCCTGTGGATGAGGGCAGCCGCGTGCGCCCGCTCCTCGTCGGTGAGCTCCTCGAACGATTTCGATCGAAGCCTCTCGGCCGCGCTCGCCACCATGCGCATGGTAGTGGTCTCGCCCCCGGCCTCCTCGGCGGCGGCGAAGCCCTTGAGCGTCCCAGGCTCATCGCCTTCGGCCTCGAGCTCGAGCTCGGGAACCCTCGTCTTGTCGCCGAACTCGTAGAGCTTGGCGAGCGTGTCGTCGAGCTCGTGGCGGCCGAAGTAGTCCTTGAAGGCGGCGTCGAAGACGGCGGCGTCCTCCGGCCTCGACGTGAGCGTCGCCCGCCCCGCCCAGTAGAGGCCGTCCCGGTCGAGCGGCGCGAGCGTGTGGGCGGCGCCTGCAAACGTCAGTATGCGCCCGGTCCCCACGGGAAGGCCGCGCTCTCTCAGGGCGCGCCCGAAGCCGGTTAGCTGTGCGAAAGGGTCTGCCTCCGGGTGCACGCCCCCGCCCCCTCCCGGCGCCGTCATTCCGGCGGCGCCACGACCTCGTCGAGGTGCGACCGCACGTACTCGAAGTCCTCGTGGTCTTTTATTGCGGCGCCGAGCGTCGCCTCCGCCGTGGCGGGATCGAGGCTGTCGGCGCCGAGAAAGGCCAGGCTGTTGGACCAGTCGATGGTCTCGGCGACGCCGGGGCGCTTTGCGACGTCCATTGCCCTCAGGCGGGCGACCGCAGACGCCACCTGGAGGGCAAGCTCGCGCGGCACCTGGGGGGCGCGGGCCCGCACGATGGCGACCTCGCGCTCGAGTGAAGGATGGTCAATCCAGTGGTAGAGGCAGCGCCGTTTGAGGGCGTCGTGGAGGTCCCTCGTCCGGTTGGAGGTGATGACCACGGCAGGCGGATGCTCCGCCGCCACGCGGCCTAGCTCGGGGATGGTCACCGCGAACTCGGAAAGCACCTCGAGCAAAAAGGCCTCGAACTCGTCGTCGGCGCGGTCGAGCTCGTCGATGAGCAGTACCGCGCGCGCCCCCGCTCTGCAAGCCGCAAGAAGGGGCCGCTCGACGAGGAATTGAGGCCCGAAGAGATCGGTCCCCTCAGCGCCAACTCCTGCCTCGGACGCGCGCACCGCGATGAGCTGGCGCGAGTAGTCCCACTCGTAGAGGGCCTGGCTCGCGTCGATGCCCTCGTAGCACTGCAGCCGGATGAGGTCGCGCCCAAGCATGGCGGCGAGCACCTTGGCGACCTCGGTCTTGCCGACGCCCGCCTCGCCCTCGAGCAGCAACGGCTTGTCTAAGGACAGGGCAAGGTAGATCGATGTCGCGAGGCCGCGGTCGGGCAGATAGGAGTGCGCCCTCAGTGAGTTCTCGAGCTCTTCGACCGAGGCAAAAGGAAGGGCGCCCATCTAAGGCGCCCCTCCTGCATGCCGTGACCCCGCCGGCATCAGCGGGATAAGGCTTCCTCCAAGGCGCGCCGCGTGAAAACCACCGCCATGGCCCTGCGGTACTCGGCTGTGCCGAGGGGGTCGCTCACGGGGTTGGTGCCTTCGCCGGCGTGCTGCGACGCCGATGCGGGGTCCTCGCCCGAGGCGAGCGCTTGCTCGACCGCATGAGAGCGCATCGGTGTGTCGTTCATGCTCGTGAACGCAATTGCAGCGCTGCCCACGTCGCCGTTGGACCTCTGCACGACGGCAGCCACCCCTACAGTCGCCCAGTCCTGGGCCCTGTGGTGGAACTTCTGGTACGACCACCCTGCGCCCCCAAGCTTGGGGACGCGCAGCTCGGTGAGGATCTCGTCGACCGCGAGGTCGGTCTCGAAGGTGCCCTTGAAGAAGTCACTTGCCGCTACCTCGCGTTCGCCGCCCGGCCCCCGCACCACGAAGGTCGCGTCGAGGGCGAGCATCACCGTGGGGATGTCGGAAGCGGGATCGCCGTGGGCGATCGATCCACCCATGGTCCCGCGATGCCGCACCTGAGGGTCGCCGACGTCGCCCGCTGTGTGGGCGACGATGGGGCACTCCCTAATGAGGTCTTCGTTGAAGTGAACGTCTTCGTACACGGTGAGCGCGCCGATTGCCATGTGGTCCCCGGCATCGCGCACGTATTTGAGGTCCTCGAGCCGGCCGATGTCGACAAGCGCGGTGGGAGTGGCGAAGCGCAGCTTCATAAGCGGCAACAGCGAATGGCCGCCGGCGAGGAGCTTAGCCTCGTCTCCATAGCCGCCGAGCAGCTCGATCGCGTGATCGGCCGAGGTCGCAAGCTCGTAGTCGAACTGCGCAGGAATCATGCCGCACCCCCTGGGCTCGAATCGGCACCCTGAATCGCGTTGTAGACGCGCTCCGGCGTGACCGGCATGTCGAGCTGGGTGATGCCAAGCGGCTCGAGCGCGTTGATCACGGCGTTGACGACGGCCGGCGGCGATGCGATCGTGCCTGCCTCGCCCACGCCCTTCACTCCGAGCGGGTTGGTGGTCGATGGAGTGACCGTGTGGCCGGTCTCGAACGACGGCAGCTCGGCCGCAGAAGGCACTCTGTAGTAGCCCATGTGGCTGGTGAGCAGCACACCGTTATCGTCGTAGACCGCCTCCTCGTAGAGCGCCTCCGCGATGCCCTGAGCGATCCCGCCGTGCACCTGGCCTTCGACTATCTGCGTGTTGATGATGGTGCCGCAGTCGTCCACCGCGACGTACTTGGTGATCTCGGTCACGCCCGTCTCGGTGTCGACCTCGACTGCGCAGATGTGCGCTCCCGAGGGGAAGGTGAAGTTCGGCGGATCGAGGACGTAGGTCTCGTCGAGCC
>JACCZU010000067.1 GCA_013695835.1 Candidatus Aridivita willemsiae | reverse complement strand
ATGTCGAGCACGAGGCCCCTGTTGTGCCTGTCCTCAGGCACATAGCCGACGCCCTGCTTGCGAACGCCGGCCACGGAGCGCCCGGTGACGTCGGTGCCCTCGATTCTCACGGTGCCGGAATCGGGTGAGCGAAGCCCGATCAAGACTTCGGCAAGCTCGAGCTGGCCGTTGCCCTCGACGCCGGCGATGCCGAGGATCTCGCCGCCCGCCACGCTCAGGGTGACCCCTTCGAGCCTGCCGGCGAGGCTCACGTTCTCGACCTCGAGTAGGGGACCTGCCGAGTCCAAGTCCGAGTCCGTGTCCGGCTTGTCCAGCTGGAACAGCACAGGGCGGCCGACCATCATCTCGGCGAGCTTTGACTTGGTAGTCTCCGCCGGGCGGGTCGCGCCGATGACCTTCCCGCGCCGAAGCACCGTGATCCTGTCGGCTATGTCAAGGACCTCGTCGAGTTTGTGGCTGATGAACACGATGGTCTTGCCGTCGGCCTTGAGGTTGCGCAGGTTGCCGAACAGGTCGCTCGCTTCCTGGGGGGTGAGCACGGCCGTCGGCTCGTCGAGGATCAGCAGATCAACGCCGCGATACAGCGCTTTGAGGATCTCGACGCGCTGTTGCTCGCCCACCGAAAGATCCTCGACGCGCTTGGAAGGCGTGATGCTGAATCCATAGGTGGTTGCCAGATCGCCGATCGAGCGCCCCGCCCGGCCGACGTCGATGACCGTGCCGCCCTCGGCCCCGAGAATGATGTTCTCGGCGACCGTGAAGCGATCGACGAGCATGAAGTGCTGATGGACCATTCCGATCCCATGCGAGAGGGCGATGCGCGGGGACGTGATCCTGACCTCTTCGCCCCGGACGAGGATCCGCCCGCCATCCGGTGGGTAGAGCCCGTAGAGCACGCGCATGAGCGTCGACTTGCCGGCACCGTTCTCGCCGATGAGCGCGTGGATCTCACCCGCCTCGAGCGTAAGGTCGACCGAGTCGTTGGCGACGACGCCCGGAAACCGCTTCGTGACCCCCTCGAAGGCGACCAGGGGGGCCTCGGCGCGCTGCGCCGGCTTCCCGTCTGAATCTGGTTGGGCCATCCTTTAGCGGCTAGCCGGCCGGCTCTGCCGGAACCTTGATGTTGCCGTCGATGATCTCCTGCTTGAAGCCGTCGAGCGTCTCTTGGATGCTGCTCGAAAGAAGCTGGTCGTTGTCGTTGTACTGGTTGACGGCGTAGTCGACGCCCTGCTCGGACAACCCGAAGGTCTGGAAGCCCGTCTTGAAATTGTCGTCGCGGGTCTGCTCGATTGCATCGTGTACCGCCGTGTCGACGCGCTTCAGCATCGAGGTGAGGATGAGCTCACGCTGCTCGGCGCTCGCGGTCAAAGACTGGTCCGAGTCGACTCCGATCGCAAGGGCGTCGTTTTCAACCGCAGCCTTGAACAGGCCGGCCCCCGAGGCCCCAGAAGCGTGATAGATGACGTCGGCGCCACCGTCATACATCTTGGCCGACAACGCCTCGCCCTTGGTGGGGTCGTTGAACGCAGCGGTCGAGTCGCCGATGTATTCGACGAGCACCTCGATGTCGGGGTTGACCTCTTCGGCCCCCGCCGTGAAGCCGGCCTCGAACTTCTCGATCAAGCCCGTACCCGCCTGGCCCCCGAGGAAGCCGATCGTGCCGGATTCGGACTTCTCGGCCGCCGCTGCCCCGACCAAGAACGAGCCCTCTTCCTCCCTGAAGGTGAGGTTGGTGACGTTGTCGGCCTCGGCGGCGAAGCCGTCCACGACCGCGAAATTGACGTCGGGGAACTCCTTGGCGGTCTCATCGATGCCGGGTGAGAAGGCGAAGCCGACCGCGACGACCAGGTCGAAGCCCTCCTCGGCGAGGGTGACGACGTTGTCGTCCCGGTTCGACCCGGTGGCGTTGGGCTCGATCGACTCGGTGTCCCCCTCGGCCACGAGCCCCTCGTCGATGGCGGCCTGGAGCCCCCGGTTGGCGGCGTCGTTGAAGCTCTGGTCGCCGAGGCCCCCGATGTCGTAGGCGACCCCCACGCTGATGCCCTCGCCCCCGCCGCTTTCGCCCCCTGGGCTTGCGCCCGGTGTCTCGCCCCCGCAGCCGGCTACGAAGATACCAAGCGCTACAAACACCAC
>JACCZU010000056.1 GCA_013695835.1 Candidatus Aridivita willemsiae | reverse complement strand
GCGATGGTCGACCGGCTCCATGAACCGGCCAGGCTCGAGCTCATGCCGGAGAGTGCCCAGGTCGAGGGAGCGCTCCGAGCCGCCGGGCTGCCCGTCGCGCTCGCAGGCGCCGGGCCTTCACTCGTGATCATCGTGCCGCGCCCGGAGGCGGCGACAAGGGCGGAGCAGGTGCGCCGTGTGTGCCGGGCCCGCGCCGCTCCCTGGAGGGTGTTCGTTGGTGAGTGGGAGCCGAACGGAGCTCTGCCCGCTTAGGTGCGGCTGGGTGAGGCTAGGTGCGGCGCCTCGATCCCGTGTCCTTGTCCTCCTTGTCCTCCTCGTCGTCGGGAACCCCGTCCCGGTCGGCGTCGGAGCGAGTCCCGGCCTCGGTTGTCTCCCTCCGCACCGGGGGAGGCGGCGGAGGTTGGGCCTCGCGACGTGCCTCGGCCTCGGCCTCGCGCCTGCGCTCGAGCTTGGTGTGCCAGCGCTCGCCGAACATCCCTCCGAGTGCGCCGCCGACCACCATGGCGATCAAGAGGCCGACTCCAGCGACGGTTCCGATATCGGCAAGCTCGCTGAGCGGCAGAGGCACCTGCGGCGTGTCGGCGTTGACGCTTGCGTTGTCTGCCACCGAGTCTGCGGCTGTGTTGGCCACGAAGGCCACCACAGCGCCGAGCACAACCACGACCACGATGGCGACGATGGGTACGAGGAGGCCGTTGATTAGGCCCTTGCCGCGCGCCATTCGCCCGGCGGTGTAACCGCCCCAGAGGTAGGCGAGAAACTGCGCGACGACGAAGCCGATGGCGACGGCAACGCCGGCGTCGACGACCTCGTCCGCAGAGACCCCGCCCTCCAGGACCCCTACCGCAGCGAGGACCCCGCTGATGATTGCCGAAAGCACGATGAAGGCGCCGAAGGCAACGACGACGCCCGTCAGCACGGACCAGAATGAAACGCCGCCGCGCGCCTTGTCGGGGCGGTCGGGGCGCACCGATTCGCGCTCGCCGGAGCCGTGCTCCGAGGTGCGTTGTGGTCTGGACATCTCTGCCACTCCTCAGGTTTGTGGGCTGGGGCCGATCGGCCTCAAGATTATGGTTCCCTCCAACACCCCCCGCTAACCCCGAGCCCCCTCCGGAGGCCTCATGCGCTACCTCGTGATCGTGGACGGAGACCACTATCCACCGGTGGTGGCGGCGGCCCTCGAGCACCTACTGGAGCAAGGGCACGCCATCGCCGGCGTGGTCCTTGCCGGGGGGGCCGAGAAGCTGCCCACTGAGGGGGCCCCGGCCTACGGCGTTGGGCCCCTCAGAACCGGGCCCGACCCCGCGCTCGAGCTCGATCGGGCGATCGCCGATCTTGCTCCCGAGGCCGTGCTCGATCTCGCCGACGAGCCGGTGCTCGACTACAGGAGGCGGCATGAGCTGGCCGCGGTTGCGCTTGCGCGCTCGGTTGCTTACGAGGGCGCCGACTTCGCCTTTACGCCGCCTCAGCGCCCCAAGCTTTCGACCAGGCCCTCGATCGCCATCATCGGCACGGGTAAGCGGACGGGGAAGACTGCGATCGCAGGCCTCGCTGCACGCTCCCTCAAGGGCGCCGGTTATAGCCCGGTCCTTGTGGCCATGGGCAGAGGGGGGCCCGCCGAGCCCGAGGTGCTGCGTGGAGACAGGGTCGCCCTAGCGCCCACCGACCTGGTTGCCTTGGCGGATGCAGGCAAGCACGCCGCCTCCGACTACATCGAAGACGCCCTCACGGCCCGGGTCCCGACCGTAGGCGGTCACCGCTGCGGGGGAGGGCTTGCCGGCGCAGTGGCTTTCTCCAACATGGGGCCGGCGATCGCCATGGCTAACCAGATCGAGGGCGACATCACGATCCTTGAGGGCTCGGGCTCCGCCCTGCCCCCGGCGCACTCGGAAGTCACTGCCCTCGTGGTCCCCGCTTCGGTGGACATGGAATTCCTCAGGGGCTACATGGGGCCCTACAGGCTGTTGCTGTCCGACTTCATTTTGGTTACAATGTGTGAAGAACCCTTCGGTTCCCCCTCCCAGATCTCGGCGATCAGGTCCCTTTTGCGGGAGTCGTTTAGTAACCTTCGCAAGGGGGGTGTGCGGGCGGCGCTCGAAGTGGTTCACACGGTGTTCAGGCCGGCCCCGCTTGGCCAAGTGGGAGGGGCGTCGGTGTTCGTCGTAACCACTGCTCCTCAAGCCGCGGGGGGCGTTATCAAGCGTCATCTCGAAGACCAGCACGGGTGCAAGGTCCTCGGAGTCAGCCATGCATTGGCTGATCGACAGAGGCTGAAGCGAGAGCTCGACACCGGCGGGAAGGGGGCCGATGTGTTGCTGTGTGAACTGAAGGCGGCAGCCGTCGATGTTGCCACGAGATGGGCCCTGGACTCGGGAGTGCGCGTTGTCTACATGGACAACGTCGCCGAGGGCGTAGACGGCGCCGATCCGTCGCTGATGTTCGTGCGCGCGGCCGAGCTCGCCGCCGAACGATTCGAAAAGGAATCGATATGACCGAACCCAGGCGCAGGCCCCCATTCATCACCGACGAGGGACTTGGCCTGCCTTACTCGAAGGGACTGACCGCGTCCTCATTGATGATCACGGGACTGGGGCCGGCGAGGTGCTACGCGGTTGCGAACAAGATCGAAGAGAAGCTCGTCGCGGCCGGCACAAGGACCGTGTCGCCCGAGCAGCTGAGGGAGCTGACGAGGCAGGTGCTGCGCGACGAAGCCGGTTCGGAATACGCGGACGCCTACTTGAAGTGGGAGGCGGTCGCCGAGCTTGACGGTCCCTTGATCATCTTGATCGGCGGGGCAACGGGGGTCGGTAAATCGACGATCGCCACGCAGCTTGCCTCGCGCCTCGGCATCACGAGAGTGGTCTCGACCGACGCGGTAAGGGAGGTGCTTCGCAGCGCCTTTACATCGGAGATGTTTCCGACGCTCTACTCATCTTCATTTGAGGCAGACAAGGCGGTGCGGCAGCCAATCCCTCATTCCGGGGATAGGCTCATCATTGGTTTCAGGGAGCAGGCCGCCGCAGTTGCCGTGGGGGCGCAGGCGCTCATTGACCGTGCGCTCGCCGAGGGAACTGATATGATCCTTGAGGGTGCCCATCTGGTGCCGGGATTCCTCCAGAGCTTCAATAGCGACAAAGCGGTTATAGTCTCCCTGCTGGTGACCGTGGACGACGAGGAACTTCACCGCAGTCATTTCTATCGAAGAGCGAGGGATTCGCGTCCGGTAGATCGTTACCTGAGATCGTTCGATAAGATTCGGCGCATTCAGAGGTACATGACATCTTCGGCAGCCATGAGAGGTGTACCGACCATATCCAACTGCGATGTCGATCACGCTCTCTCAGAGATCGTTGATCACGTGCTTAGAAAGGCTCTAGAGACCGTTGAGAAAGGTAATGGGACAACATTGAAGAACAACCCGATGAATGGGGGCCCCGTCGATACGATCGCCGGGCTGCCCGCGTCTGTGCAGGAGGCATAAGTGGCCGCAACGCTACAACGCTCGGTCTTGCAGGCCAAGGGCGTTACAGAGCTCAAGGAGATCGCAAAATCCCTTGATGTCAAGACAACCGGATTGAAGAAGTCTCAGCTCATTGAGGCCATCGCAGGAGGTACCAAGGGCAACGGGGGGCAACCGTCCCCATCGCAAGCCGCGGTACCGGGGCCACCATCGCCGGGGCCCTCCCCACAAGGGAGTGCTTCTTCCCCAGAGGCCGGCGCCGAGCCACCTCCCGAGACCAGACGTGAGATTGCGCCCCCTCTTGAGATGGCCTCGAGCGACCCACTCGTGAAAGCGGCGGCCGCTTCTGCTCCTCAAGGGGGCAATGGTCAATCCGCCTCAAGTGGAGTGCGCGACGAGGGCGCTACCGATGAACGCGACAACCGGGACCGCAACGAGAAGCGGCGGCCACAGGGCCGCGACACGCGGGTTCGTCCTCGTGAGAAAGCGGACGGGCGCGAAGGAAAGGGTCGCAGGAGGCGCCGCGGACGGGGCGGGACGGGAGGACAACAAAACGTTCCCTCTTATGTCAGGGAGGAACGCTGGGAGGATCTCGAAGCCGAAGATGATCCGAGTGCAGAGGTGCGCACCGGCATCCTCGATCTTCTCCCCGAAGGTTATGGATTCCTGAGGACGAGCGGTTATCTTCCCGGCGACAAGGACGTCTATGTTTCCGTCTCGCAGGTTCGCCGCTTCCACTTGCGCAGGGGCGACGAGATCACGGGATCTGTGCGCTCTCCTAAAGACAGCGAGAAGTACCAGGCGCTGCTGAGGATCCATCGCATCAACGGTGCCGAGCCCGAGGCAGCCCAACGGCGCCCGCGCTTCTCCGACCTGACGCCCCTTTATCCCGACGACCGCCTCACGCTCGAGCAACTCGAAAGCCCGAGGCTCATAACCTCTCGCATCATCGATCTCATCGCTCCGATAGGTAAAGGGCAGCGGGGCATGATCGTGAGCCCGCCCAAGGCGGGCAAGACGACGGTCATGAAAGAGATCGCAAACGCCGTCAGAAGGAACGCACCCGAGACCCATCTCATCGTGCTCCTCGTCGACGAGCGCCCAGAAGAGGTCACCGATATGCAGCGTTCGGTGGACGGCGAGGTCATTTACTCGACGTTTGACCGGCCCTCGGACGATCACATTCAGGTGACCGAGCTGACCCTTGAACGAGCCAAGCGCTTGGTTGAGATGGGCCGCGACGTCATGATTCTCCTGGACGGCATCACCCGCTTGTCGAGGGCCTACAACCTCGCGACCCCGGCGTCTGGGCGGATCCTCTCCGGTGGTGTGGACTCGACCGCCCTCTATCCGCCGAAGCGGTTCTTCGGGGCGGCGCGAAACATCGAGCACGGGGGATCGCTGACCGTGATCGCCACCGCCCTGGTCGAGACCGGCTCCAGGATGGATGAGGTCATCTTCGAGGAGTTCAAGGGCACGGGTAACTGGGAGCTTCGGCTCGACCGCCGGATGTCGGAAAAGCGCATCTTCCCGGCCATCGACATCCAAAGCTCAGGGACTCGCAAGGAAGAGCTTTTGCTCACTCCGGAGGAGCTGCAGCTCGTGTGGCGGCTGCGCCGGGTGCTGCACTCGCTCGCCGACGGGGGAGCGCTTGAGCTGCTGATAGACAAGATGAAGGCGACGCAAGGCAACGTTCAGTTCCTGCGCGAGATCTCCAAGGCCCCCGTAAGAGGGGAATAATCCGTGCTCGGTCTGGGTTGGCCGGAGTGGCTGCTGATAGGCGGCTTAGTTGGCGCCTTGATCGGAACGTTCAAGGTGATGGCACGGGCATCCGTTGCCTACGCCAAGGCTCGCGAATCCAGACAACGAGAAGAGAAAAACCGAAAGGAACGGCCATGAAACAGGGCATTCACCCCGAGTACATGGAGACAAGGGTTACGTGCTCGTGCGGGAACACCTTCGTCACGAGATCGACGACCTCCGAGCTCCACGTTGAGCTGTGCAACCAGTGCCACCCCTTTTACACGGGCAAGCAGAAGCTGGTCGATACCGGGGGCCGGGTCGAGCGCTTCCAGCGCAAGTACGCGAATCGCAAAACCGCGGGAGCTAGCGCCCCCGAGCCGTCGGCGCAGGAGTAGGCCGTACCCGCCATGGGTGACGAGGCGGTCGCAGCCAAACCCTCGATAGGGGGCCAGGCCGTGCTCGAAGGAGTGATGATGCGCGGCCCATCATCGTGGTCGGTCGCGTGTCGCAAGCCCGATGCCACCATCGCCGTCGAAGCGCATCCTTTGCCCACCATCGCCAACCGTCATCCGTGGCTCAAGCGCCCGCTCGTGCGCGGGGTGATGGTGCTCGGAGAGTCCCTTGCCCTCGGAATGAGGGCGCTCATGATCTCGGCCAGCTACGCGCTCGAGGACGAGCAGGAGGAGGGTCAGATCTCGGACAAGCAGCTCAACTGGACGCTCGGCACGGCGATGGTGCTCTTTTCGATCGTGTTCATAATGCTGCCGGTGTTTGGGGCGCGGGCCGTCGAGGCCGTGGTCGGCAATCTGTCCGAGGAGCGCCCCCTGCTTTTCAACCTCGTTGAGGGAACCCTGCGGCTGAGCATCTTCGTCGGCTACCTCTTTGTGATCGGCCACTTCAAAGATGTCCGGCGGGTGTTTCAGTATCACGGTGCCGAGCACAAGACGATCTATGCCTATGAAAATGGGGATGAGCTCGTCCCCGAGGACATCGACAACAACTACTCGACTTTGCATGTCCGCTGTGGAACGAACTTTCTCTTCATCGTGCTGTTTCTGACCTTTGTTGCCCACTTCGTGATCGATGTGGTCGTGACCGGGGGGTTGTTCGCTCGCCTCGCGGTGAGGCTGGCCGCGATACCCGTCCTCGCCGGTTTCTCCTACGAGGTCATTAAGCTTGCGTCGCGCAACGAGGACTCACTCGTGTTCAGGGTCACGATGCTTCCCGGGCTTGCGCTCCAGAGAATCACCACCAAGCCGCCCTCGCTCGATCAGATAGAGGTCGCCATCGCCGCCATGAAAGCCGTGGCCACTCCCCAGGGAGCGCCCGAGGCTCCAGAAGCGCCGATCTCTTAGCTGCCCGGCTCCTAGTTGCCCGGCTCCTAGTTGCCCGGCCCCCGCCGGTTATCCTTTGTAGCGAAGTATCTGCCCCCTTCTACGGTTCCGGAGGACCAATGGAGCTCCCAGAGGCCCGTCTCGAGGCCATGGCCAAAAGACTTGAGGAGGTCGAGCGACTGCTTGCCGATCCCGCCGTCGCAGCGCGCCCTGATGAGCTCAGGTCACTCGGCAAGGAGCATGCCGATCTAAAGGAGATCGTTGAGGCGTGGCGGCAATACCGTCGGACGGCCGGCGATCTCGAGGAAGCTAAGACGATGCTGCGGGGGTCCTCCGGCTCCGAGCGCGCCTATCTCGAAGACGAGCTCTCTGAAGGCCGCGCGGGGATCGCATCGCTCGCCGAGCAGATAACCAACGCGCTCGTTCCCAAGGATCCCAACGACGGCCGCGATGTCATCATGGAGATACGCGCAGGCGCCGGCGGCGAGGAGGCCGGCCTTTTCGCCGGAGACCTCTTTCGGATGTACACGCGCTACGCCGAGCTCAAGCGTTGGAGAACCGAGGTCCTGGCCTTCAACGAAAGCGGCATCGGCGGCCTCAAGGAGGCGGTCTTTGCAGTCAAGGGCAAGGGGGCGTACTCGCGCCTCAAGCATGAAGGTGGAGTGCACCGCGTCCAGCGCGTGCCTTCGACCGAATCGGGAGGGCGCATTCACACTTCGACCGCAGGTGTCATCGTTCTGCCGGAGGCCCAAGAGGTCGATGTCGACATCGACCCGAACGATCTCAAGATCGACGTCTACCGCTCCTCGGGCCCGGGAGGGCAGTCTGTCAACACCACAGACTCGGCGGTTCGCATAAAGCATCTGCCGACCGGCGTCGAGGTGGCAGTGCAGGACGAGAAGTCCCAGCTGCAGAACAAGGCCAAGGCGCTTCGCATCCTGAGGGCGCGCCTCCTGCAGGCGGAGCAAGAGAGACAGAGCCAAGCCGCCTCCGACGAGCGGCGCTCGCAGGTCAAGTCGGCCGACCGCTCCGAGCGCATCCGGACCTACAACTACTCGGAGAACAGGGTCACCGACCACCGGATCGGCTACACGGTGCACCGGCTGGCCGACATCCTCGAGGGCGATATCGACGACCTCGTCGACGCGCTCGCCGCTTCGGAGCGCGCCGAGTTCGTGGGGGCGCCCTCCTGATTCGTCCCTCTGCCCTTCGTTCCCATCTGGCAAAGCTGCTCGACGGCGGCGGTGCGCCGTCGGCCGGGATCGAGTCGTGGCTGCTGCTCGAAGCGGCCACGGGGCTGCCCCCAGCCGACGTGCTCGCCGGCGTGGGCGACGTGGATGAGGACGAGGCCGCGCGTGCCCTGTCATTAGCGTCGCGTCGAGTGCGGGGCGAGCCCTTGCAGTACCTCACGGGCGTGGCCGGCTTCAGGCGCCTCGAGCTTGCGGTCGGCCCCGGCGTCTTCATTCCCCGTCCCGAGACGGAGCTCGTCGCCGAGCAAGCCATGGCGCGCCTACCGGCCGGGGGAGCGCTGGTCGACGCCGGCACGGGCAGCGGCGCGATCGCGCTCGCCGTTGCAGACGAGCGGCCGGACGCGACCGTCTACGCGACCGAGCTCTACACCGAAGCGCTGGCGTGGGCCACCAAGAACAGGGCCGCGCTCGATGCGGACGTGACGCTGGTTGCATGCGATCTACTGTCCGGCTTGCCTGAGGAGCTTCATGGGGCGGCCGACGTCATCGTGTCCAACCCGCCTTACATCGCGCCCGAGGAGCGCCCAAGCCTTCCGGCCGACATCGCAGGGCACGAGCCGCCTGAGGCGCTGTTCGCGCCACAAGGGGGCCGCGGCGTAATCGAAGGGCTCGCGCGCTCGGCCCCCGAATGGCTGAGGCCGGGAGGCTGGCTCGTGATTGAGATAGGCGAGACACACGGCCCCGGGGTGAGGTCGTTCCTCGAGGGCGAGGGATATGCCGACGTTTCGATCACAACGGACCTCGCAGGCAAGGACCGCATTGCCCAAGGTCGCCGTTGAGGGACGATGTCGAGCGTGCCCTCGGGGCCCTGAGCGCCGGCCTGGCGATCGTGATGCCGACAGACACCGTGTACGGGATCGCGGCGCGGCCCGACGTTCCTGGTGCCCTCGCCGCCGTGTTTGCGGCCAAGGGCCGCCCCGAGGACAAGGCGCTGCCTGTGCTTGCGGCCGGAGTCGAGGACCTCGAGGCGGTGGTGGTGTTCGGGGCGACGGCGCACCGCTACGCCGCCGCCCACTGGCCCGGCCCGCTGACGCTTGTGCTCGAACGGGCGGCGGGATGGGATTACGACCTCGGCGGGCGCGACCACTCGACGATTGCGGTGCGGGTCCCCAACCATGCCGTGGCGCTCGAGCTGCTTGGCCGCAGCGGGGTGTTGGCGGTGACAAGCGCGAACCGCTCGGGCGAAGCCCCGGCCACGACCGTTGACGAGGCGCGCCTTGCCCTCGGGCATGCGGTCGGCGCCTTCGTTGACGGGGGCCGCCTCGAGGGAAGCCCCTCGACCGTGCTGGCGCTCACAGGAGAGCCCGAGGTCCTAAGAGAAGGCGCGATCCCATTCCGCGATCTGCGGGTTTGACCGCAGGTGCGGTCGATCGTGGATGCCGGGTACCCACAATCGACTACGGTACGGCCGAAGTTTCCCGGCCCCCCTCGAGTGCGCGCACAATGGGGATCGGAAAACGGCCGGCCGCATCGTCGGGAGGTGACTCGTGACTCGCATCCACTCCTCGGTCACATCGATCTCGTGGATCCCCAGAGAGGCTGTGGAGGGCATCCAAAAGCTTTCCTTTCGCACGGGCCTCGGTCACTACGACCTGCCGCCGCCGGACGTCATCGAAGACGCCGAGTCACTCATCGCCAAGGACGCCATCAGGTTCGCCAACGTCTTGAGCTCGTGGATCGAGGTCGAGAACGGCCGCATCACCGGCTATGGCTTCGATGACGGGAGCAAGGGGCTGATCGGCAGCACCAGGGTGCGCGTGGCGCCAAAGGGCATGAACCTGGTGTTCCCGGCCGTTGCCTACCCGGTGCTCCGGCCGGAGCCTGAGGCCGACGCTGGTGCGGTGCGTTTCGTCCAGACGGCCGGGGGACGGCCCGGTATGCCGCTCCCGCGCCACGTCAAGCGCAAGCCCTTCGTACAGATCTCGGGCCCGACTGTATGGACGACGCTTGCGCTCACCATCCGGGCGGACGGCGACGCCGCGCTCGAGCTGAAGGGGGCGAGCTCGTTTCCGAGGCACTGGGTCTACGACGGCGCCGGCAAGCTTGCGTTGAAGACTGGTCTGATCGATTACCGGAAGTGGTACTTCGAGTCCTTTGGCAGTCACAGCCCGTGGGGCCGTGAAGACTCAGAGGCCGTGGTCGCTTCGGTCGAGAGCTCGCTCGAAAGACAGCTCTCGGTGCAGATCATCAACCGCGATCCGCAGTGGCGAAGGCTGTCACCCGGCGACGTGCTCGTGACTCAGGGGGACGCCGGCGACGATGTCTTTCTGTTGTTCGACGGCATCTTGCGGGTGGAGCGGGACGGGGACCTCGTGGCTGAGGTGGGGCCGGGAGCCGTGCTCGGTGAGATCGCGGCGCTTGGCGGGGGCCCGAGAACGGCGAGCCTGGTGGCGGTCACGCGCTGCAGGGTGGCGGTCGTCCCCCACAGTTTTCTCGACCGAGACTCATTGGAGAGACTGGCGGCCGACCGACGACTAGACACATAGGCGCCCCCGCCAACCATCACCCCCATCTTCTTCACTGCTATGCACCCTGGTCAGGCGAAGAGGGCCTCGTACTTGGCCGTCAGGTACTTGAGCAGCGGGGCGCTGCTTAGTGGCTCCCCGAGGACGCGCTGCGCCAGCTCGCTTGCGGGGTAGCGGTATCCCTGCGAGTGGACGTGGGTGCGCAGCCACTCGAGAAGACGGGACACATCGCCCTTTCGCATGTCGCCTTCGAGGTCGCCGAGGTCCTCCGTCGCCTTGTTGAACAGCGCCGCAGCGTAGAGGTTGCCGAGCGTGTAGGTCGAGAAGTACCCGTGAAGCGCAGATGACCAGTGAACGTCCTGCAACACGCCGTTTGCGTCGGAGTCCGGGCGGACCCCGAGGTGTCTTTGCATGGCATCATTCCAGGCCCCGGGCAGGTCAGACACCTCGAGCTCGTCTCTGAAGAGGGCGAGCTCGAGCTCGAGGCGGAGTGCGATGTGGAGGTTGTAGGTGAGCTCGTCGGCATGGATCCTGATGAGGCTTCGCTGCGGCCAGTTGACTGCCCGGTAGAAGTCCTCGGGGCTGACCATGCCCACCTGCGGGAAGCGCTCCTTGATGCGGGGCAGGAGAAAGTCGGTGTAGGCGCGGCTCCGCCCGACGAGGTTCTCCCACAACCGCGACTGCGACTCGTGCATACCGAGTGAAGGCACCTGGCCGATGGGAAGGTTGATCATCTCCTTCGGGATGCCCTGCTCGTAGAGCGCGTGCCCGGTCTCGTGCATGGCGGCGTAGATCGACGGCAACAGCGAGTTGGGCTCGGTCTTTATCGTTTGCCTGACGTCGCCGGGCCCCACCGTCATCGTGAACGGATGAGGCGACTGGTCGAGCCTGCCGCCGACGACGTTGAATCCCAGGCTCTCGGCAAGCGACGCGCAAAACGACTGCTGGAGGGCCTCGTCGAAGGGCTGAGACAGCCACTCTGGGCGGGCATCGGCGGCGTCGACAACGCGCTCTACGAGGGGGGTGAGGCCGGCGACGAGCTCGGAGAAGATGGCTTCGACCTCCTTGGTCGTGACCCCCGGCTCGTAGTCGTCGAGCAGAGCGTCGTACCTCTCGTCCTCCCAGCCGATCGCATCGGCCTCTTGCTTTTTCAGCTCGACGATGTGCTTGAGGTGTGGCTCGAACAAAGAGAAGTCGTCAGCGGCCCTGGCCTCGACCCACCTCTGATACGCGACGCCGCGCGTGGTGGCGAGCTCACGAACGAGGTCTTCGGGGACGCGCACCGCCTTGTCGTGTTCCCTCCGTAGCACCCGCACGCTCGCGGCCTGGTCTTGGTCGAGCGAGTCGTCGGAGCCGAGCTCGTCGAGGAGGTCGCCGAGCGAAGGGTCGGTGAGGCGGCTGTGAAAGACGGCCTCGAGGGTCGCCATCGAGGATGCGCGCGCGGCATTGCCCTCCGGCGGCATCATCACTTCCTGATCCCAGCGAAGCAACGCGATGGCGCTGCCGAAGTTGCGAAGGTCCTCGAAGCGCGCAACGAGCTGATCCCAGGCAGGGTTCGATCGCGGCCCAGGGGGCGCTTGAGTTGCCTCGTTCGACTGAGTGATGTCTGCCATGGAACCAGCCTAAGCGAATCGAGCCATGCGAGAGCCGGATCCCCGGCGCCCGGCGCAGATAAGATCACGGCCATGCGCGTTGCAGTGGGCTCCGACCATGCTGGCTTCGATCTCAAGCAGGCGGTGCTCGGCCATCTCGAGAAAAGAGGCGAGACCGCCGTTGATCTCGGCACGACCTCGACGGAGCCAGTCGATTATCCACCGATTTGTGCGGCTGTGAGCCGCGTCGTGGTTGCGGGGGAGGCCGATGCCGGCATCGTGATCGGCGGGAGCGGCCAGGGCGAGGCGATCGCCGCCAACAAGGTTCACGGAGCGCGGGCAGCGCTTTGTCCCAATGAGTTCACCGCCCGCCTCGCCAGGGAGCACAACAACGCTAATGTGTTGTCCTTGGGGAGCCGCATAGTGGCGGAGGCGTTTGCCCTGGTCATCGTCGATGTCTTCCTCGACACCGGCTTCGAAGGGGGCCGGCATGAGCCCAGGCTCGCCAAGATCACCGACATCGAGCAAGAGGAGTGTGGAGCGTGACCAACCCCGGGTGGGCAGACTGGGCGGCCGTCGAGAAGGTCGATCCAGACCTCGCTCGAGCGGTCATGGATGAGGTCCATAGAGAGAACACCAAGCTCGAGCTCATCGCCTCGGAGAACTTCTCCTCCCCTGCTGTGCTCGCAGCACTTGGAACGCCGCTGACCAACAAGTACGCCGAGGGCTACCCCGGCCGCCGCTACTACGGCGGGTGCGAGTTCGTCGACGTCGCCGAGAACCTCGCACGTGATCGCGCCAAGAAGCTGTTCGGAGCCGAGCACGTCAACGTTCAACCCCATGCGGGGGCCCAAGCTAACGTCGCTGCTTACTTCGCGTTCCTTGAGCCTGGCGACACCGTGATGGGGATGTCGCTCGCCCACGGCGGGCACCTCACCCACGGCTCGCCGGTGAGCTTTTCCGGGCGGCTCTTCAACTTCGTCCCCTATGGGGTGCGCCAAGACGACGAGCTTATCGATCTCGATGAGGTCCGTGCGATTGCCACCCGGGAGCGGCCGAAGATGATCGTTGCCGGTTATTCGGCCTACTCGCGCATCTGGGACTTCAAGGCGTTCAGGGCAATTGCAGACGATGTCGGGGCGCTGCTGCTCGTTGACGCCGCCCACTTCATCGGTCTTGTCGCCGGCGGGGTCCACCCCAACCCCCTCGAGCACGCCGACATCGTTACCTGTACGACCCACAAGACCCTCAGGGGGCCGCGCGGCGCAATGATCATGTGCACCGAGGAACATGCGAAGGCCATCGACAAGAGCGTGTTCCCCGGCTGGCAGGGGGGCCCCCTCATGCACTCCATCGCCGCAAAGGCGGTTGCGTTTGCCGAGGCCGCCACCGACGAGTTCGCGACCTACTCGGGCCAAGTCGTGGCGAACGCGCGGGCGCTGGCCGGCTCCCTTACCTCAGAGGGACTGAGGATCGTCTCGGGTGGGACCGATAACCATCTCATGCTGGTCGATCTGCGCCCCGCCGGTGTCACGGGCAAGGACGCCGAGGCGCGCCTCGACGAGGTCGGGATCACGGTCAACAAGAATGCGATTCCATACGACCCTGCAAAGCCGTTCGTAGCTTCGGGAATCAGGCTCGGCACCCCCGCGCTCACGACGTGCGGAATGAAAGAGCCAGAGATCGAAGAGGTTGGGGGGCTCATAGCCCGCGCGCTCAAGGACGGCTCAGACACAACCACGAGGGAAGTGAGGGCGCAGGTGGCCGCGCTTACGGACCGCTTCAGGCCCTACCCGGACGTTACCTAAGCCCGCATGGGCCCCTACCTCATCGTCGGCCTTGTGGCTGCGGCGATCGCGTTCGCCATCACTCCTGCGGTGCTGTGGGCGGTGGTCAAGCTTGGGGCCATCGACCAGCCTCATGACAGAAAGGTGCACGTCCGGCCCACGCCCACGCTCGGCGGCACCGCCATATTCGTCGCGGTCATGGGGGCCGGGGGGCTCGCCTCGATCATGCCGGTGTTCGACGACGTGTTCACGTCGTTTCAGCCCCTCGGTATCGCAGCAGCTTCGGTAGTCATCTACCTGCTCGGGGCGCTCGACGACGTCAAGGACCTCCCCGTGCCGGTCAAGGTCGCAGGCCAGGTCTTCGCAGCCGGCCTGTTGTTCTTGTCGGGCGTGAAGATGCAGTATCTCTTGACCCCTTCAAACAGCTACATCTCGTTGAGCGACGATGTCTCGGTGCTCGTTACCGTCATTTGGCTGGTCGTCATGATCAACGCGGTCAACCTTGCCGACGGCCTCGACGGGCTCGCCGCCGGCATCGTCGCGATAGCCGGAGCCGCGTTCTTCGTCTACATCTACCGGCTCACCCAAACGGGCGCGCTCGGCCCCGGGCCGGTGGCGCCCGGAGTGGCGATCATCGTGGTCGGAGCCTCCCTCGGGTTCCTGCGCCACAACTTCTACCCGGCGAGAATCTTTATGGGCGACTCGGGGGCCATGCTCCTCGGGCTCCTGCTCGGTGCCGCGACCGTCAGCGGGGTCAGCGCTGCGCCCTCCGAACCCACGGCGAACTTCCTCGGGGTCTACATCCCGCTGCTGATACCGCTTAGCGTTCTTGCGATACCGATCCTCGACGCGCTGCTTGCCGTGACGCGCCGGGCGCGCCGCCGCCAGAGCATCTTCGTGGCCGACAAGGAGCATCTCCACCACCGGCTCATGGACCTCGGCCATGGGCACCGACAGGCCGTGATCGTCATGTACGTATGGTCCGCACTTGCGGCCGGCTCGGGGTTGGCCTTCACCTTCCTCCAGCGCTCCGACCTGATTTTTGCTATGCCGGTCGCCGTGGGCGCGCTCGTCGTCTATACCCTGTTTCCCGTGCTCACGAAGGCGATCAGCGACCGACTGGCGCCGTGACCATCACCGCCGACCCCGCGTTTCACCCCGCCCAGGGGCCCGTCCGACCGCTTGTGAAAGTTTTCACAAGGGTCGCTTTGAGGTAGGGTGGGGTCATGAGCAAGCCGCCCGGCAGCAGGGGGGCCTCATCTGCGGACTTCGCCAGGGGCATGAGCCTTGCGTTCGAGTTCGCTGGGGCGGTCTTCCTCTTCTGGTTCCTCGGTCGTTTGGTCGACGGCTGGCTCGGCACCGAGCCCTGGGCCCAGCTTGCTGGCTCGCTGGTCGGCTGGCTTGGTGGGTTCCTGCACGTGTATTACGCGACGCAGAGAGGGCACACTTGATAGAGCTCGACATGGTCCGCCGGATGGTCCGCCGCGGCGCAGTAGCCGGGCTCGTTGCGGCTGGGGTCCTCTGGCTGGTCGGTGGCTACACCTATGCGCTTTCCGGCGCCCTCGGAGTGGCGCTCGCGCTTGGCAACCTGTGGCTTGCGGCGCGCGTCATCGGAGGCGTCGCCGACCGCCACCCGGAGCTGTTGATGGCGGCCGGCATGGCGACCTTCGTCGGGGGGCTTCTGGTCGTCAGCATCGCCGCTTTCGCAATGCGCGCCACAGCCGTCGTTGACTTTCCCATCACCGGCATGACGCTCATCGGCGCGCACCTCGGCCTCGTGCTGTGGGAAGCTGCCACGGGTAGCCGGGACGTGGGTCCGAAGCTCGGTGCCAAGAGCCAATCACAGAGGAGTTAGCCGATGGAGATTCACGTAGAGGAGCTGTTCTTCTGGGATCCGATTCTTCTTGCCGGGACCCCGTTTGAGATCAACCGGGTCGTGCTCCTCATGTTTTTGGCTTCGATCGTGTGTGTGGCCTTCTTTCTCATCGGGGCGCGAAACCAGAGCGCAGTGCCGCGCGGCATCGGTCTCATGGCCCAGGAGGCTTACTTCTTCGTGAGGAACAACATCGCGATCGACGTCATCGGCCGCGAGGGCATCGGTTACGCGCCCTACTTGGCCGCCCTCTTCTACTTCATCTTCTTTTCCAACCTCTTGGAGATCGTGCCCGGGATCAACTTCCCTGTGACCTCGCGCATGGCCATTCCCGCAGCCCTAGCGGCATTGACCTATGTCATCTTCATCGTCGTCGGGGTTCGTGCCCACGGCCTCGGCTACTTCAAGGATGTCCTGTTCCCACCCGGCGTCCCCAAGCTCGTATACATCCTGCTGACCCCCATCGAGCTGTTCTCGACGTTCGTCATCCGGCCGCTGACGCTCGCCATCAGGCTCCTTGCCAACATGATGGCGGGCCACGTTCTTTTGACAATCTTCTTTCTGTTCACCCAAGCCTTCATCATCGACAACGTTGCGACCATGTTCAGCGAGGGGATCAGTATCGGGGCCCTGCTCGGGATACCGCTTGGGATCGTGACCTTTCTCGTGGCCTGCCTGCTGATCATCTTCGAGCTGCTGGTCATAAGCATCCAGGCCTACATCTTCACCATGCTTACCGCTTTCTACATCGCCGAATCCCTTCACGGCGCTCACGAAGAGGACGACGATCACACCCAGGGGCACGAAGAAGAAGGGGGCCCCGAGCCGATCGGGGAGACCGAGGGAGTCAAACAAGCCGCATGACGTTGCCGAAGCACGAAACCAGAGGAGGAGAGTAGATGGGCGAAGGCCTGATAATTCTTGCGCAAGCCGGAGGCGGGGTAACGGACACGGGGGCAGCCGCGATTGCCGCCGGCCTCGTATACGGCCTTGCAGCCATCGGACCCGGCGTGGGAATCGGACTTGTGTTCTCGAGCGCGATCCAGGCCATAGCCAGACAGCCCGAGATGGCGGGCCAAACCAGGACGACCATGTTCCTTGGCTTCGCACTGATCGAAGCGCTCGCGCTCATCGGCTTCGTGCTTTCGTTCATTCTTCAGGGGGCTGGTGGTTAGACCATGTTGCATTTTGCCCAGGCATTAGAGCTAGCCCAGGAGAGCTCCGAGAAGAGCGGCGCCGCCCTCATCCTGCCCGAGCTCCCCGAGCTGCTTTGGGGCGCGCTTTGTTTCATCGTCGTCCTGCTCTTGCTGACCAGGATTGCCTTTCCCCGACTACGTGAGTCGGTTGAGAAACGCGAGCAGGCCATCAGGGACGAAAAGGAAGCGGCCGAGAAAGATCGTCAGGAAGCCCACAAGGAAAAAGAGGAGTACGACCGCCAGCTCGCCGAGGCCAGGTCGGAGGCCAACCGCATCACCGAGGAGGCAAGGGGCTCGGCCGAGCAGGTGCGCAAGGATCTCATCGCCAAGGCGGAAAAGGACGCCGAAGGCATCGTCGAGCGCGCCCGCGAGCAGGCGGGGGCAGAGCGGACCCGCACGCTCCAGGAGCTGCAGTCGACCGTTGCCGGGCTCTCGATCGAGCTTGCCGAGAAGGTCGTCGGCCGCTCCCTCGACGGGTCGGCGCAGCGGGAGATGGTCGACGCCTACATCAAAGAGGTCTCGGACATGGGCTCGTCCAACGGAGGCTCCAGCAACTGATGCCCGACTCGATAATCGAGGGCTACGCAGCCGGGCTTTTTCGTCTCGTTCAGGCCGAGGGCGAGCTCGACCAGGTCGAGGATGAGCTCTACCGCTTCGGCAAGGTGCTCGAGTCCAACTACGAGCTCAAGCAGGCGCTATCGGATCAGGGCATCGACAGGGCACAGCGCATCAAGGTCTTAGACGAGCTCCTCGGCGAGAAGGTCTCGCCACACAGCCTCGGGCTCCTGTCCTTCGTGGTCGAGCAGGGCCACGGGCGCAGGCTCCCCGAGATCCTGGAGCGGGTCAGCGAGCTCGCCGCCGAGACGCGGGCGGCGGCCATCGCCGAGGTTCGCACGGCCGTACCTCTGGACGAAGATCAGGCGGCAGCGCTTGCCGAAGCGCTGTCGAAGGCAACCGGAAAGAAGGTCGAGCTCAAGGTCATCATCGATCCCTCGGTCATCGGCGGGGTCGTCACCAAGATCGGGGACACGGTCATCGACGGCACCGTGAGGCGCCGTCTCGAGCAACTGAGGGAACAGGTGAGCTAGCGAGTGGCACAGACTGAAGAGCTAAAGATCAGCTCCGAGGAGATAGCGGCTGCGCTCAAGCGCAACATCGGAGACTGGCAACCCTCCACCAAGCGCGAAGAGGTCGGCAGGGTGCGCGACGTCGGTGACGGCATCGCTCGCATCTCGGGCCTTCCCGGCGCCATGGCCAATGAGATGCTCGAGTTCCCCGGAGGGCTCGTCGGGCTCGCTATGAACCTCGAGGAGGACGAGATCGGCGCCGTGCTCCTCGGCGAAGCGTCGCATATCGAGGAGGGCCAGCCCGTCAAGCAGACGGGGCAGATCCTTTCGGTCGGCGTCGGTGATGCGCTTCTTGGCAGGGTCGTGAACGCCCTCGGCCAGCCGATCGACGCAAAGGGCCCGATCGAGACCGACGAGCGCCGCCCGCTCGAGGTCCAGGCCCCCGGCGTGACCGCGCGCCAGCCCGTGAACACACCCCTGCAGACCGGGGTCAAGGCGGTGGACGCAATGACGGCCATCGGCAGGGGCCAGCGCCAGCTCATCATCGGCGACCGCCAGACCGGCAAGACCGCGATCGTCATCGACACCATCATCAACCAGCGCGAGCAATGGGGCACCGACCAGGAGGTCAAGTGCATCTATGTGGCGATCGGCCAGAAGGCCTCGACCGTCGCAGAGGTCGTGGGGGCCCTCGACGAAGCCGGCGCGCTCGAGTACACCGTCATCGTCAATGCGTCTGCCTCCGATCCGGCCCCCTTCCAGTA
>JACCZU010000051.1 GCA_013695835.1 Candidatus Aridivita willemsiae | reverse complement strand
CGTCGGCGCCGAGCAGTGCGGCGATCATGACGTCGCGCCCGGTCTTTAGACCGCCGTCGACGCGCACGCGCGCCCGTCCGCGCAGACCGTTTGCCACCAGCGCCCCCTGGGTCTCGACGAGGCCGATTTCCCACGGCAGGCCCGCGTTCTTTATCGAGGACAGGGGGCTGGCCCCTGTGCCGCCGTCGGCGCCCGAGATGTGCACGACGTCGGCGAGGCCCTTGACCACCCCTGCGGCTATGGTCCCGATGCCCTCGGTTGCCACAAGCTTGACCGACACTGCGGCTCTGTCGTTGGCCTGCTTGAGGTCGAAGATGAGCTGGGCGAGGTCCTCGATCGAGTAGATGTCGTGGTGCGGCGGGGGAGAGATGAGCCCGACTCCCGGCGTGGTGTGGCGAAGGCGAGCGATCTCCGCCGAGACCTTCTGGCCGGGGAGCTGGCCCCCCTCTCCCGGCTTTGACCCCTGCGCCATCTTTATCTGGAGCTCTCCCGCGAAGGCGAGGTACTCGGGCGTCACCCCGAACCGGCCGGACGCGATCTGCTTGATGCCAGAGTTGCGTTCGTCGCGGAAGCGCTCGGGCGCCTCGCCGCCCTCGCCGGTGTTCGCCATGCCGCAGATCATGTTGAGCGCGATCGAAAGCGTCTCGTGCGCCTCAGCGGAGAGGGCGCCGTGGGACATCGCTCCGGTGGAAAAGCGCCTCGCGATCGCGCTTGCAGGCTCGACCTCTTCGAGCGCGACGGGTGACTGCGAGCGGACGAGATCGAGGAGGTCGCGCGGCTCTGCCGGCGGCCGCCCGTCGGACAGCTCGGCGAATTGGGTGTAGGCGGAGTCGACCCCGTTGGCCGCGCGCCGCAGGGCGTGGGCCGCTGCCATCTCGCGCTCCCCGGCCGAGCGAGCGTCGTCATCGGCTCGGGTCACTCCGGTGACGGCGTGAAGGGCATCGACGACGTCGGGGTTGAAGCCGTGGAACTCGCCGCCGCTCTTGAATTTCACGAAGCCGGTATTGGCAAGGCGCGGCGGCCCGCCAAAGGCAGCGCGGTGGCGCGCTGCGACATCCTCGCCGAGATCGCCGAACGAGAGCCCCCCGAGGGGAGAAGAAACACCGGGAAAGCACGCTGCGATGACGTCGGGCCCGAGCCCGATCGCCTCGATGATCTGCGCGCCGGTATAGGACTGGACCGTGGAGATCCCCATCTTCGACATGATCTTCAAGAGCCCGGACTCGAGCGCAGCAACGTAGTTGGCCTGGGCCTCGGCATCACCGACGCCGCCCCCGAGGCGCCCGGCGCCGACGAGCTCGCCGATCGACTCGAGTGCGAGCGCAGGGCACAGCGCATCGGCTCCGTTGGTGATGAGGCAGGCAGCGTGGTGGGACTCACGAATGTCGTCTGCCGCGACGACGATGCTCGCGAGCGAGCGCACCCCGGCGGCGACGAGGCCGTGGTGGACCGCGCCGGCCGCAAGGGCAGAGGGCATGGGCGCCCCCCCCGAAGAGACGGCCGAGTCGGTGACCACCACGATCGAGGCGCCGCCCTCGACCGCGTCCACGGCGGCGGCGGCCACGCGCCGGCAGGCGCCGGCCAGGGTCTCGTGCCCGCCACTCGAAGGCTCCCCGTGCACGGGAAAGGTGGCGTCGATTGTGGCCGCCCCCTCCTCGATGAGCTCGGCGACGGCGGAGGGAAAGAGCACGCATGACGGGTACTCGAGGAGGCGCGCCGCCTCCGGCTTCTCCTCGAGCAGCGGCGCCCGGGGGCCGAGGCGCACACGGAGGGACATTGCGTGGCGCTCCCTGAGGTGGTCGATCGGCGGGTTGGTCACCTGGGCAAAGCGCTGCTTGAGGAACGAGAAAACCGGCCGCGCGTGTCCGGCGAGGGGTGGCTGAGCGGTGTCGTCGCCCATCGACGAGGTCGGCTCGACGCCTTCTGTGGCCATCGGCCGGATGACGACGGTGAACTCCTCCTTGGTGTAGCCGGCCGCGACCTGGCGGGCGAGGACATGCTCGCCCGGCGCCTCGAGCGGGCTGCCCTGTGAGCGCTCCTTGAGGTGCGCGCCGAGCCACGCACCGTAGGGCCTGCCGCGGGCGAGTGCTGCCTTGACCGCGTTGTCCTCGAGGACCCCCTCCTCCCCGCTCCCCGGGTGGACGGCGAACGCCTGCCCGGGACCGAGCTTGAGGCGCCCCACCGACCCGTGGCCCTCGGTCGGGACTGCGCCCGCTTCCGAAGCGCATGCGACGAAACCGTCCTCGCACACCGCTATGCGCAGAGGCCTGAGCCCGTTGCGGTCGAGGGCGGCGGCGACGCGCTCCCCATCGGTAAGCACGATTGCGGCCGGTCCGTCCCACGGCTCCATGAGGCAGGCCTGATAGCTGAAGTATTCCTTGATGGCGGGGTCGGGCTCGCCCTCCCATGCCTGCGGCATGAGCATCGCTGCTGCGTGGGAGGGGCTCCGGCCCTCCCGCACGAGGAGCTCGAGCGCCTGGTCGAGGATGCCCGAGTCGGAGCTGCCGGCATCGAGGGCCGCCCGCAGGAGCTCCTCAGGCCCGCCGTCACCCGCTCCTAACCGGCCGCCCCGGGCCGTCATGGCGGCGACGTTGCCCCTGATGGTGTTGATCTCGCCGTTGTGCGCGAGGAAGCGAAAGGGCTGCGCCCGCTCCCAGGTCGGCACGGTGTTGGTCGCGTAGCGCTGGTGGAAGATCGAAAACCAGGCTTCGAAGCGGTCGTCGGCGAGATCGGGGTAGAAGCTGCTCAACTGATCGGCGGCGCACAGTGCCTTGTAGGTAACGGTTGAGAACGAGCACGACGCGATGTAGAGGGTGATGTGCTCGGCGCCGGCGAGCCTCTCGATGCAGAGGCGCGCCCTGAAGGCCCGGCGCTCGAGGTCCTCGACGTCGCCCGGGGGCCCGGCGAGGATGGCTTGCTCGATGACGGGTGCAGAGGAGCGCGCCTGCGAGCCGAGCGCCGCCGGCTCGACCGGCACGGCCCTCCACCGCTTGACAACCAGGCCCTCGTCGCAGAGGCCCTTCTCGACGACCTGCCGGCCTCGGCCCGGGTCGGTTGGATCGAGAAACGCCATTACGAGCCCGGCACGGTCTTCGCCCTCGGTCCC
>JACCZU010000043.1 GCA_013695835.1 Candidatus Aridivita willemsiae | reverse complement strand
CTGCCCACGAGCGATCCGGCCCCCAGCGGACGCATCGCTATGACGCCAAGTCCTAGCTCCTCCGCAAGGGGAAGTATCCGCCGTTCGGCATCTCGTTCGAGGGGGTTGTAGGGGATCTGGATCGCCTGAATGCGCCCGGAGCCCATCACCTGCTCGAGCTCGTCGAACGCTCCCGGACTGTAGTGTGTCGCTCCCAACAGCCGGATGCGGCCCCGTGTGCGCTCATCTTCCATCCAATCGAGGTGCGAGCGCCATCCGATGAGGTTGTGTATCTGCTCGATGTCGACGAGCCCCCGGAAGATCTCTAGCTGAGTCTCGAATTGCGAGCGTGCCTCGTCGGTGGATTGGGTCCAGATCTTCGTGGCAACGATCGCCTCGTCACGTTGGGCAGAGATCGCGCTCCCAAGCACCTGCTCGGCGCGACCGTACATGGGTGACGAGTCCGCCACCCGGGTGCCCGCTTTGAAGGAGGCCTGAACGACGTCGTCGGCGACCTGCTGGCGGCCGGGCGGGACATCGAAGACCTGCCATGTGCCGAGCCCGATCACGGGCACCTCGAGTCCCGTTTCTCCGAACGGTCGCGTGTCCATGCTGCGCCTCCCCCCATGCGGGAGGAGTTAACTCAGGCGGTTCCGAGCTTGTGCGACCGCGTCGGCGGGTGTTCCTTCAAAGGGGTCGCCGTGGCCGGGAAGAAGTGTGCCTGCGTCGAGCCTGGCCAGTGCGTCGAGAGACCCCCGCGTGCGAGGGGGATCCCCGTTGACCTCATCCGGCATTAGGCGTGCCCCTTCGGCGTGGGTCAGCACGTCGTAAGTCACCAGCGCGTCCCCGTTGAACAAAATGCCCTGATCCTCGAGCAACAGCGATACGTGGCCCTGCGTGTGTCCGGGCGTGGAGATTACGCGCAGCCGCCCAGGCACATCGAGCCGATCGTCGTGCTCGAAGGGCGTCACCTCGGTGACCCAGGTGGGGTTCATGAAACCGCGCGCCGTCGCGTGCAACACGAACCCGAATGCCGACGGGCGCCACAGTGCCGGCGCCAGCCCGGGCACGAGGGCGAACGGCGAAGAGCCCTTCGCCTTGCCCGTGACGCGTCCCACCTCAGTTCGGTGCGCGTAGACAGGTGCACCGGACGCCTTGCGGGCGCTCTCTGCGGCTCCGAGGTGATCGGGGTGCCCATGGGTGAGAACGATCGCGGTGACGTCCGCCGGTGAACAGCCGATGCCGCCAAGCGCCTCTTTCACGCGCGGCCAGCTGCGTGGCCAGCCGGCATCGACGAGCGCGACCTCGCCACCGTCGTCGATCAAGTACCAGTTGACGACTCCGTCGGCTATCCGGTGGACACCGGATCCGACCTGCTGAGTGGCCGCCATCAGGCGCGCAGAGCGCGAAACGCTACCGCGACGCTGACCCCATAAACGAGGTGGTAAGACACGTCGAGTGCGAGCTCTGCAGGTGGATACTCCCACACCGGTGGCGCCAGCTTCATTGCGGGTAGCTCGATCAGTGATGCGCCCCAAACCAGCGCCCCGAGCACAAGCCCATGTCGCACCGGCGACCGATCCACTGAGGCCTCAGCGATGCCGTATAAGGCTCCCCAGCTCGTGCCGTACCCCCAGTGCATGGCTTGGTTGATCTGGTCCGTGCGCTCGTCCGACACCCGGCGTTGGAACACCCCTCGAACGACCCGCTTGCCGACCTCTGCCGGCACCGTGCTCGACCCGGAGTCGCGCGCTTTCGCCACGGCCATCTGATAAGCGGTCATTGCGCCCGTGCCGATTGCCCCGGCCACAAGGCCTTTGCCGACCGCGCCGATCGGAGTGGTGTCACCCATCAGACCCGCTCCGGCACAGCGCCGAGGGAGCTAATCCCTGCTGCGTTCACAAGCTCACCCGGGCGTTCCTGGGCAAGGATTCGCGTAAGTCGTGACACGTGTTTCCTCCCTTTGTCGGTTCACTCCCCGTCGCTTTACTCCCCGAGGGCTAGGTACCCTACGACGGCGGCGGATAAACTCAGGACGACGTCCTTGCAGGCACGGACGCCTCGGCAAGTACCTCTGCCAGTGGCGCGAAGCCGCCTCCCTACCAGGTCGTATTTTGTATCCGCAGTTGTTTCTCTTCGATCGAACCAGGAGTCCAGGCAATGCCCATCGATTACCGGCAGTTGTCCGCCGAGCTGTCCTCGATGCTGCGCCTCGAGGCACCTCCGATCGCAATCAGCTTCTTGGAGGAAGCACCTGGAGGGATGCCAGCTTTCGACGCCCCGATGGCGGAGCCGGCGCCCGATGGCCGCACGGGCAGGGTGCCTGCAGGCTGCGTGTTCTGGATGAAGGCGACGGACAAGAGCTTCACCACCCTCCCCGAAGACCATGGCAATTGCAGTGTGGGGAGCCTGACCCACGGCCTCATGAGCTTGGGTGAGGCGGCGCAGAAGACGGACGTGCAGACGCTGCTCGACTCCGGCTGGGTCACCGAGGACATGTTCCCGACATCCCCGCGGTGTCAGAGCGCCCAGGCTGCATTACTTACGGGCCCCTGACGGAGACCCTTGGAGACCCCGATGTCGTGCTCATTCGGGTTAACCCCAAGCAGCTCATGCTGATATCAGACGCGCTGCCGGACCTCTACATCGGGGGCAAGCCCCAGTGCCACATCGTCGCCTTGGCAAAGGAGCACGGGCAGGTGGCGGCGAGCGTCGGATGCATGCTGAGCCGCACGCGTACGGGAATGTCGCCCAATGAGATGACGTGCGCGATCCCCGGCTCGCGTCTCTCGGAGGTCCTCGAGAAACTGAGGCCGGCTATCAGCGTCGACGCATCCGTCGCGACCTACGCGGCGGAGGACTCGCGCCGTTTCGGCTAGGCACAGCCGAGGACTACCCTCCGCTAACGTGCTCGGGAGCCACGCCCCCGAAGCCACGTAGTGTCGTCGTGAGCTGTTGCTATACACCAGCCAACGACGAAACTAGTGCCCAGCCGGTACGAACGGGTGCGTTCTCGGGAGGCTATGGCGAAGGACGCGCAGATGCGTCTCGGCGCTACGCCACCGGCGGTAGGTGGTCCCAGGCCGCTGCGCCTCGCACCGTATCCAATGAGCATCCCCTCGGCCGACGACTTCCAGGTCACGATCCACGACCATAGGAGCTGTTGGAGAAAGGCGCCCACCGCAGAGAAGTCCGCGAGGCCTTTTGCGTGCCGGTAGAGAGAGCCCTGACCGGCCGCTTCGGTTCCTTAAGAGGAGGAGAATCATGATGAAGCGAAGCCTGTCCGCAGCCGCCAAGCTGAACGCGACCGGTCTTGCTGTTGCGGCCGCCGGGATCCTGATCCAGTACTTCTCCGGGGTCGAGGGGTTTCCAACGATCCCTCCTGGGCCCATCATCCTGCTGGTTGCGGCTTCCTTGGTCGCCTTCGGGCCGTGGGGCTGGACACCCGTTCTCGGCGTGATCGCTTCTCTATTCTTGATCGTTGGAGGCGTGATCGCCACGATGGCGGGTGGTGGGCTGGGGCCCCAGCTCAGCGATCCAACTGCTGTGGGAGGCTTCGCCGGGGCTGTGATCCAGATTGCAGGCCTGTTGCTCGCGCTCGTGGCGGGGATATTTGCAGTGAGGGAAGGCAGCCGCGGCCCATCATGACATCACCTGAGCTCGTGAGAGATAGTGGATGATGTCGCTGTGAGCCCTGGTTTGCCGTCTCACAACACTCCCAGGATCGGACCGGACGTGGCCACGAAACCGCGGGAAGACGGCGATCTGCTGCTCGGCCTCGCTCATTCGAGACTGAGCTCGACCGCCGCCAGGCGTACCTCGCGCTCGTCGTCGCCGATCACCAACGAGGGCACCGGCCGGTCGGCGCACAACATCACCGTTTCGTCGAGGGTCGCGCTCCAGGTCCCTCCCGAAGCGCTGTGCTCGGCGCCCTCGGCGACGGGAAAGGTGGTGTCCGACTGATAGACCTTTACGGTGTGGCCGGCGGGGTCGGCGTACTCATGGACGACCATGGGCATGTCTTCGACTCGGCCCCCCCTTACTTCGACGAGCTCGAGATCTCCGAGGATGGAGGGCAGCGCAGAACGCCTTGGTTGGCGGAGGTGTTCGCCACCGTTGTAGTCGGAGAGGAGCACCTCGATCGTCTGTGGCTGCGATGGCTGAAGGATGACGAAGACGACCACGAGAGCCAGGATCACGGAGGCGGCGAGCGCCCCCAGTCTGGCTCCGAAGGCCGGCCTTCGCCTCGGGAGCGGAGCGGCGGCGACGGTCGACCGGACTGTTTCGCGCAGGTCCTGGGGCGCGAGCTCACGCGACGACTCTGCCAGTGCTCGACCCCGTCGTCCCACCTCGACCTCGTGCCAGCAGCTCTCGCATCCGAGGATGTGCTGCTCGAAACCTCTTCGATGGCGGCCGGACATCATCCCACCGAGGTAGAGAGCGGCGCTGCGCTCGGGATCATGCCCCCTCATCGATCGTCACCTTCTTTTCCAGCAGAAAGGCCAGCCTCTTTCTTCCTCGGTGCACTCGGCTTAGCACGGTATTGCGCGGCGTGCCCATGATTCGGCCCGTCTCCTTCGCGGTGAGACCGTTCAGATCCATAAGGGTGATGGCGGCACGTTGCTCTTCGGGAAGCTCTCTCAGTGCGGCGTGGACGGCGTCTGAGCCGAGTCTCCGCAGTGCCTCCGATTCGGCGGTAGAGGTGGATCCGCCGTCGGCGATCTCGTCGGTCGGCAACTCGCGGCGCGTCGACGCCTTGCGCAGCCAGGACCTTGCCAGGTTGAGACAGATGGTCGATATCCACGCCTCGACATTTCTCGGCTTCCGTTCCGAGGTCCACGCCTCGAATGCCCGTGTGTAGGTTTCCTGCACGACGTCCTCGACGACGTGAGGATCCCTCACCATGCGGCGGGCGAGGTTGTAGACGAGGTCGAGACAGGGGAGCGTCTCGTTGAGAAACTCGTCGTGCATGCTCGAACGCATACCTCATTCTCCCGGCCATATAGAAGTAGATGGATGGAAGGCGGCCCAGTCGAACCAGAAGGTGTCGAATGCCTCTGCGGCGCTCAGCCGTCGGCCCCTCAGTGGACCTGAGATCGCCCGGCCGAACACGTTCCAGACACTCGAGGTCGACGTGTCGAGGATTTGACCGTTGCGGACCTCGAACTTCAGGGTGCGTCCGCCGAGGTCGCGGTCGAAGGCGGCGGCCGCGCCCACGTCTTTGGACGTCGCTATCTCAGCCCCATCGAGGGCAGACGTGACTCCCGGTTTCCACAGGATCAGTGCAGGTTCTCCGCCCACCCTTGTGTTAACCGCTGCGAGTTCTCCGTCGGCTGCTCGCTGCAGCCGGAAGTAGGGGAATGCGACGACCTCGTCTTCACTTTGGACGCCGAGGACGCGCTCGACCGCAGCGAGGCGACCGTCGACCTCCCCCTCGAACAGGAATGGGGGATTGTCGACGTCGTCGTAACCGGGATAGGGGTTTGTCCCGTAATTTCGGTTATGACCGGTGTCGCGCGACAAGACCTTGCCGTCGGGAAAGGCGTCGCGGAAATCGCTCCACGCCACGATTTGAGCGGGGATGCGTTCGAGCTGTTGCCCGGTGAGGGGGCCGGTGATTGCCTGCCCGGTCGCCTGGGGCCAGTAGGACTTCGTCGCCCGGTCGTACATGACCAGGTTGGAGTTGTAAAGACTGCCGGAGGTTCCGAAGGTCGTCCTCTCGCCCTCGATTGAGGGCCGTTCGAACGCGATCGCGGTGTTGCACAGGGGACAGAAGGTCACAATGACGGGGGTGCCGCCAATAGTGTCGTTCACGATCTCGTGCCACGTGAGAATCTGCAAGGGGTAGGCGCGCGCATCCCCGTCGATCTCGATCTCGATGACGGGCTCTCGTTCCGCCAGCCACTCGACGGCGCCCACGGAGATGAAGCGAGGCTGGTCGAGCGCAGGTATAGCGTCGCGGGCCACGATTTCCCTGATTTCGGAGGGGTCCACGAGCGGCGCCGGCTCCGCTCCCCCGCCGGCCCTCGTGTCCAAGTGCGGGGAGTTTCCGCCTACCTGTGCAAGCAAGGCGATGCTCGCAACGCCCAGAACGCCCAGCACGATAAGACCGGCCACTGCCTTGAGCGTCACGCGTTTCCAACCGCGCGCACTGTTAAGGGAATCCTCATCGCGCATGTCAGACACTGATGTCCGAGATGCGTTGGGAATGTCCCGGAACAGGAGGAAGCCCAACAGTGCGGTACTCGCAACGGCGACCAGGCTCCATTGGATCCTCCTGATGGCCCCCCTGCGCTCCACCGCGGCGAGCCTGCGAGCCTTCACTACCCGTCCTGCGCGCAAACTCTCGGTTCCAGGGCAACTGCATCTCCTCACCGTATGTTTCCTTCCTGGGACTCTGGTACGACACCCATGATTCCGCGCTACCGGGCATTCGAAGCGCCCTCGAGTCAACGGCTGAAGGTGGGATGAGGCAGATGGCCTCCCGAAGGGGCTGATCAGCATGCGCGCCCCAATCGCCACGATGAGCGGCCGAGCACCTCACCTGGCGCGGATCGAGGGTCGTCACCTCTGCAAGAGCGACGGGGAGCGGACCGTCAAGGGCGAGATCCCAGAAGTGTGATCCAGGGTCTAGTCAGCGGTCTGGCGCTCAGGATGGAATCAGACAGTTGCTCGATGTGTCCTCTTGGTGGGAGCTGTCTCGGCCGATCTCAGCTGGCTCGGGCGATCTCAAGCGACCCGCGCGGCAGAGAGAGTCACAGGTGCCACGGGAGTCGATCCAACAGAAACTCGATCCAGCAGAGAGAGGGGATGCGTTATGAGTGCTCGAACTGTTTCGCTCTCGGGGATGAGCCGGGTGGCGTCGATGGTTCCGCTGGCTGTTCGCGTGATCGTGGGGGTCATCATGTCCTATCACGGCTACCAAAAGCTGGTCGGAGGGATCGGGGCATACACCGAGGGAGTGCTCGAGCCCCTGGGCGTTCCGGTTCCTCAGCTGCTGGGAACTCTTCAGGTCTACGCCGAGCTTATCGGAGGAGCCATGCTCGTGGTCGGCCTTCTCTCTCGAGTTGCTGCACTCGTGGAAGCAGTCATCTTGGTGCTCGCCATTTTCCTCGTGAAGATCGATCTCGGCCTCATCGCTCCCATGGGTGCTCCGCTCCCCGGCGCCGAATTGGACTTGGCTCTCATAGCCGGATTCATCGTCGTTGCGGTGCTCGGACCAGGTCGGCCGTCGTTGGACCACCTGTTCGGGCTCGAAAAGCACTCTGCCGTGGTGGCCTAAGCAGGTGAGACTGGTCGTCGCCGGAGCGCCCGCCGGGCTCGTCTTTGGCTATGTGCTCATGCGGAGCAATCTCTGCTTTCACTCGGCAATGCGCGGGCTACTCAGCGGCCGCTTCAGCCTCGCCAAGGCTTGGGCGCTCGGTATCAGCATTGCCGCCGTCGGGCTCACCATCATCTACTCCGTGTCTCCGTGGGACAACCTCAACCAGGGTCTGCCCCTACGGCCGGTCGGCAATCTCGGCGGTGGGCTCCTCTTCGGGATCGGGATGGTGGTTGCTGCGTCCTGTGCCTCGGGCCTCTTCTACAAGCTCGGGTCGGGGATGCTGGGAGCCGCGGTCGGGATCGCCGGATGGACCGCAGGTCAGCTCATGGCCGAACGCATCCAGGTGCCGGGGCCGACGCTGCTGCCCGCCGGCGAAGCCGCGACGCTCTCCGGCTGGCTCGGTGTCCCCCGTGCCGCCGTCACCCTGCCGCTCGCTGCCGTCGTCATCTTTCTTCTGATGCGAAGCGGCAAACAGGAGTCGGAGGGACGGCAGTGGGGGTGGCCTCTCGCGGGGACCGCCCTCGGCATCGCGACCATCATCGGATGGGTGCTGGCGGGAGTTGGGGGTGCATCCTTTGGCCCCAGCACCATCGGGGCCGTGACCGCGGCTTCAGCCGGTCGTCCCAACTGGTGGTTGACCGCTTTCCTGATTGCCCTGGTACCGGGCGCAACCATTGCAGCTCGGACCTCGGGGGGTTGGTGGGTGCGCAGTGAAACGGGTGCGCGCTACGTCCAGCTTGCTCTGGGCGGCGTCCTCATTGGGGCCGGAGGCCTGATCGCAGGAGGCTGCAACCTGGGTCACGGCGTCTCCGGCGCCGCGCAGCTGAGCATTTCGTCGTTCGTAGCGGTCGCCGGAATGATCGGAGGCGTCGCGCTGGCCGCAGCCGTGAGGGAAAGGATTGCCGACCCCCTGAGGGATTGGCGACCCAGCGCACCCCCGGCGTGAGCAGAGTAACCACACTAGCTCGCCGTGCCCGGCGGGGGCGTCGCTGAGCGGCCCGTCACCTCGAGGGACGCTCGCCGGTTCGCATTCTCCGCCCCGGCGACAACCTCTGAGGGGGTCGGAGGTCCTGAAAATGGCGTCGCAGGGTGTTGGAGGTAGCTACATTGCAACCTATGCATCCAAGTGGGCCGATCGGAGCCAAGCGGCACGCCGCCAAGAGACATCACGGCCAGACAGAGGCCGCGACAAGCGAGCCGGTGCGCCGTCCCGACGACGTCCGGGCAGGGTAACGTGTCGAAGTTCTACGAGCAGGTAGCTGTCACCTCGCGCTCCCAGTGGCGGGCGTGGCTCAAGAAGCACCATTCGAGCTCCCCGGGCGTGTGGGCGATCACCTTCAAGAAGGACAGCGGCGGACCGCACGTTCCTTAT
>JACCZU010000039.1 GCA_013695835.1 Candidatus Aridivita willemsiae | reverse complement strand
GGCTAGTGAGCCGGGGGTCGTTCTGCTTCTGTGCGGTGGGTCAGGTACCACTCGATGGTCAGCCTGAGGCCCGTTTCAAGCGGCGTCGAGGCAACAAAGCCGAAGCGATCGGCGGCCCTCGAGGTGTCGAGAAGGCGGCGGGGTTGGCCGTCGGGCTTGCTCGGGTCCCACCTCAGCGACCCCTCGTAACCGACGAGACGGGAGATGGTCTCGGCCAGGTCCTTGATCGCAACCTCCCTGCCGGCCCCCAGGTTCACCGGCTCGTCGCCGTCGTATCTCTCGGCCGCAAGCAGGATGCCCTCGGCAGCGTCGTCGACGAAAAGGAACTCGCGCGTCGCCATCCCCGTGCCCCAGACCTCGAGCTCGGGGGCCCCCAGCTCCTTGGCCTCGACGCACTTCTTTATCAAAGCGGGAATGACATGTGACACCGAGGGGTCGAACTTGTCCCCTGGCCCGTAGATGTTGGTGGGCAAGAGATAGACGAAGCGCTGCCCGTACTCGAGACGGTTCGCCTGGGCGTGGACGAGCAGTGCCTTCTTGGCAAGGCCGTAGGGGGCGTTGGTCTCCTCCGGGTAGCCGTCCCACAGCGACTCCTCTTTGAAGGGGACGGGCGTGAACTTCGGATACGAGCAGATCGTGCCGAGGATGACCGTCGTGCGCGTGCTCCTCGCCCTCGCTTCCTCGATCACGTGGGTGCCCATGAGCAGGTTGGAGAGGTAGAGGTCGGCGGGGCGAGCCATGTTGGCGCCGATACCCCCGACCTGGGCGGCGAGATGGATCACGAGATCTGGCTCGACCGAGGCGAAGAGCTTCTCGACGTCGTCGGCGCGCGTGAGATCGTAGTCGGCCGACCTCGGGGCCACGACGTCGGTGGCTCCGAGGGCATCGAGCTTGCGGCACAGCACGGTGCCGACGAAACCACTCCCGCCGGTGACGAGCACCCGCCTGCTTGCCCAGAAACCCCCGCTCATCCAGTAGTTGCTCCGCTTCGAGCTGCCATGTGAGGCCTCATGGTAAGCGGCCGAGCTCGCAGGGCACGCGCCCGCCGGCAAGCCAGCACTGCCGTGGAGAGCCGGGGTGCGGGGCGAACGCGTGGGACAATCCGGTCGGTGGGCCATCCGACGCGCGTCGCCATCACCCTCGAGCAATGCTGGCACCGCGTCCCCGGAGGCACGGCCGTGGCGGCGCTCGGGCTGATCCGCACCCTTGCCGAGCGCTCCGACGTCGAGGTTGCCGGGGTGGCGGCGCTCCACCGCACCCCTCCGCCTCAGCCGTGGGCCCCGAACATCCCCGTGAGCAACCTCCCGCTCCCACGGCTCGCCCTTTACGAGGCATGGCATCGCCTCAGGCGCCCCGGGGTCGAGCTCGCCACAGGCCCGGTGGACATCGTCCACGCCACGACCCTGGCCGTTCCGCCCCGCCGCGCCCCGCTCGTGGTCACAGTGCACGACCTCGCGCCGCTCGCACACCCCGGCCACTTCACCCGGAGGGGCGTGAGCTTCTTCCAGCGCGGTCTAGAGCTCGCGTGGCGCGACGCCGACCTCGTCCTTTGCTCATCGAAGGCGACCCTCGAGGCGTGCGTTACGGCCGGCTTCGAGAGGGAGCGGCTTCGCCACGTCCCGCTCGGAGTGGCTGCCCCCAGAGCCTCGAGCGCCGCCGTCGCAGCGGCGCGCCTTCACTATGGGCTCGAGCGGCCCTACGTGCTGTGGACGGGAACCATCGAGCCGCGAAAGAACCTCAGTACTCTCCTCCGGGCCTTCTCGCTCGTTGAGGGTGAGGTCGATCTCGCGCTCGCGGGGCCGAGCGGGTGGGGGGAGGACCTCACCGAAGCCATCGTGCGGGCGGGCCCCAGGGTCAAGACGCTCGGCTTCGTGCCACAGGCCGACTTGAATGCCCTCTATGCCGGCGCCGCCGTGTTCTGCTGGCCGAGCCTGCTCGAGGGCTTCGGGTTCCCAGTGCTCGAGGCCATGGCCCAGGGGACGCCGGTCGTGACCTCGCAGGGGACCTCGACGGAGGAGCTCGCCGAGGGGGCCGGGGTGCTCGTCGACCCGCGCGATGAGCGCTCGGTGGCGGAAGGGATCGACTGGGTGCTCGGGGACGAGACGCTTGCCGGGACGCTTCGGCGCGCCGGGCCCGAGCGCGCTGCGACCTACACATGGGAGCGGACCGCGGGGCTCGTCGTCGGGGCCTACGCTGAAGTTGCCGGCGCTGGGCCAGGCGCGGGCCACCCAAGCCCGGTCCGGCGGGTGCAAAGGTCAACCGGGGCGCGGCGCGACCCAAACATCAGGGTGGGCGTCAACCTCTTGTGGATGGTCCCCGGGGAGGTCGGCGGCTCCGAGTCCTACCTGGCGCGCCTCTTGAGCGGGCTTGCCGAGAGGTCCTCGGAGCTCGACTACACCCTGTTCGTTCTCCCCTCCTTCGATGCCGCCCATCCCCGCCTCGCCCGAAGCTTCAGAACGGTGTCCGCCCCCGTGTCCGGCCGTCGCAAGGCGCTCCGGATCGGCGCAGAGAGCTCGTGGCTTGCGCTCCAGTGCCGCAAGGAAGGAATCGACGTGGTGCACCACGCCGGTGGAATCGTGCCGCCCCTTCGCTCGGGGCGCGCCGTTCTTACTCTTCACGATCTCCAGTACCTCTACTACCCCGAATACTTTGCCCCGGCGAAGCTCGCCTATCTGTCCAGGATGGTGCCGCGCTCGGCGCGTGCGGCCCGCCTTGTGCTCACCCCGAGCCACTACGTGCGCGCCACGGTCATCGAGAGGCTCGGGCTTCCCGAGGACAAGGTGCGGGTCGTACCTCACGGAATTTCGGACCGCTTCAGGGAGCCGCACGGAGCCGTCAGGGACCACTACGGGCTGTCGGGGCCCCTGTTTCTGTACCCGGCGATCACCTATCCGCACAAGAACCACCTCGTTCTGCTCGAGGCCTTCGCCGGGGTGGCCGCAGCTCACCCCGGCGCGACGCTCGTGCTAACGGGGGCCAAGGGCCCAATCGAATCGAGGGTCGCCCGGCGCCTGTCGGAGCTTGGTATAGAGAAACAGGTGAGGAGGCTTGGTTACGTCCCGAAGGACGACCTCGACGCGCTATATCACGAGGCGACCGCATTGACCTTTCCGTCGCGCTTCGAAGGTTTCGGCGCGCCGGTTCTCGAGGCGATGAGCAGAGGCTGCCCCGTGATCGCAGCGCGCGCCACTGCGCTCCCCGAGGTGATCGGTGACGCCGGGTATCTGGTCGATCCCGACGATGCCGAGGCGTGGGCGGCCTCGATGACCGCACTGGCAGAGGACGGAGTCGAGCGTGCAGCCCTGTCGCTCGCAGGCAGGGAACGCGCCCGGATGTTCGACCGAGCAGCATCCGCCGATCTCCTCGAGCACGCTTACCGATCCGCAGGAGCGCCGTGAGACTAGTCGTCGTCACGCCGCATTTCGCCCCGGACGTAGCGCCTACCGGAGAGGTGATCACCCGGCTCGTCGGCGAGCTCGGAGCGCGCGGCCACGCAGTCGAGGTCATCACCTCGTTCCCGTGGTACAGGGACCACCGCATCGAACCCGGCTACGGGGGGCGGCTCACGCGCCACGAAGACACCCCGTGGGGGCACATCACGCGTGTCAGCCCCTTCGCCACCGCCGACAAGCGCAACATCGCGCGACGCGCCGCCGCCTTCGCCGGCTTCAGCGCTCTGGCGGCCGCAGTTGGGTCGCGCGGAGAACGCGCCGACGCCGTGCTCGCAGTATCGCCACCGCTCACCCTGGGCGCCACCGGTTATGCGATCGCGAAGGCCAGGGGGGCCGCCTTCGTGTTCAACGTGCAGGACGTCTATCCCGACGTCGCCGTGAGGCTCGGCGTCCTGACCAACCGACCCGTGATCGCGGCTGCCACGGCACTCGAGCACTGGTGCTACGGGCGGGCCGATGCCATCACGGTGCTGTCGCGCGAGCTCGAGGACAACGTCTCGGCAAAGATCGCCCACGGCGGCCGCGCCGGATCGCAAAGTGCGCCCGGCAAGATCCATGTGATACCGAACTTCGTCGATACCGATGCCATTCGCCCGGCCCCCCGGGATAACTCCTACAGAAGTGAGTTCGACCTGAGAGGCAAGAGGGTGGTCATGTACGCCGGCAACGTAGGGCTTTCGCAGTCGATGCACACCGTCCTTGATGCCGCTGCGGCGCTCGAATACGACGACGACATCGTCTTTGTTATCAACGGGCAGGGCGCTGCGCGCACCGATGCAGAGCGCCGCGCGACCGGGCTAAGAAACGTTCGCTTCGTCGATATGCAGCCCTCGGGGAGGCTGGCCGACGTGCTTGCGGCCGCCGACGTTCACCTCGTGCCCCTCAAGCGGGGGCTTGCGGCTTCGAGCGTGCCCTCCAAGGTCTATTCCATCCTGGCGGCCGGGCGGCCCGTCGTCGCGAGCGTCGACGAGGGCAGCGAGGTGTCGCGCCTGGTCGAGGAGGCAAAGGCAGGAATCGCCGTGCCTCCCGAGGACTCAGAGGCCCTTACCAAGGCCATAAAGAACCTCTTCGACTCCCCGGAGGAAGCCGCCTCGATGGGGCAGGCGGGCCGCAGCTTTGTCGAGGGGTCGGCCTCGCCGACGGTGGTCGCTGAGGCTTACGAAGCCCTGTTTGCCGAGCTGGCGAGGGCTTAGGATCCGGCGATGCTGCTCGAGGGCAAGAAGCTTTTGATCACCGGCGTCCTGACGCCTCAGAGCATCGCCTTCGCGGTCGCTAAGCTGGCTCAGGAGCAGGGGGCCGAGATCCTACTGACCGGCTTCGGCAGGGCCACAGCGCTGACCGGCAAGAGCGCCAAGAGGCTCCCCGACCCACCCGATGTGCTCGAGCTCGACGTCAACGACGAGTCCCACATAGAAACGGTAGCGGGCGAGCTCGAGAGCCGGTGGGGCGTCCTCGACGGCGTGCTTCATGCGATCGCCTTCGCCCCCGAGGACGCGCTCGGCGGCAACTTCCTGAACACGCCGCCGGCAAGCGCAACCACCGCCTTTCAGACCAGCGCTTTTTCTCTAAAGGCCCTCGCCGCCGGGATGCTCCCGCTCATGAAGGAGCGCGGCGGAGCGATCGTGGGGATGGACTTCGATGCCTCGGTGGCGTGGCCCATCTACGACTGGATGGGGGTAAGCAAGGCTGCTCTCGAATCCGTCGCCCGCTACCTTGCCCGCGATCTAGGTGCCCACGGGATCCGGGTGAACCTCGTCTCGGCGGGGCCGCTCAAGACCATGGCGGCGAAGAGCATTCCCGGCTTCGACGGCCTCGCAGCAGCCTGGGACGGCGTTGCGCCGCTCGCCTGGGACACGTCCGATCCCGGGCCCGTGGCCGCCGCAGTTGCGTTTCTGCTTTCCGACTACTCGAGGGGCATCACGGGGGAGATCCTGCACGTCGACGGCGGCTACCACGCCATCGGCGCGCCCGCCAGGCAGGCCTGAACCGGGAACCGCCGGACGGCGCTGCCTCCTAGCGGCGGCAGGCGTCTGGCTGCTCATCCGGATCGGGAATGGGTATGGGTCTCGTTTGGATGATCCTGCGGGTCTCGAGCGGGCCCGGCCCGAGCACGACGACGACGTCGTGGGCGGGATTGACGGCCGTTTCGCGCAGCTCGGCCCCCGGAAGCGCCGCAGCGACGAGCTCGGCCATCTCCTTGGTGTCCGCGCGGTAGCGCACCACCGTGTTGCCGGCGGCGTGCTTGGGCCTGTCGTCCGTCTCGGCGATGGAGACGGTGGAGTCCCCCACCGTGGTTGCGGCCTGGAGCTCGCCTGCTGCCACGTCGGCGACACCCAAGCCGGCGCCCGCCGTGTAGATGGCGACCTCGATCGAGGCGGGGTCGATGCTCGGGACGCCGTCGGCGTCGGCCGGCGACTGGTTGTTTCCGATGGCGTCGAACATCACCTTCATCGCGCGCACGTCCGGTTGGATTACCTGTGCCTCCCCAAGCTCGGGAAGCCCCTTATGGGGAGCGGTGTAGGCCTCGTAGCTGGCCGGGTCGAAGTTTCTTAGCTGATTCCCAAGGTTGCGCAGCGTGTTGAGGGAGGTGCTTGCGTCGAGCTGGACATTTCTTTTTGTGGCGGCAGCAATACTTCGCAACCTGAAGGGATTCAACAGGATCGAAGGCGAGGTCACCTTGTCGAGGGCGGCGGCGAGGAGCTTCTGCTGGTTCTGGATACGCTCGAGATCTCCGGTCGCGAAGTTCTTGCGCGAGCGCACGTAGCTGATCGCCCTTGCACCGTCGAAGTGAACCAGCGGCAGCTCCTCGGGCCCGACCACGATGCCGGTCGCCTCGTCGAACGGGACGGGTTCGGTGAGGCAGAGGTCGATTCCACCGATGGCATCAACGACATCTTTGAAGCCTGCGATGTTGACTTGTGCGTAGTGGTTGATCTCGAGCCCCGTGAGGTCCTCGACCGTCTCGACTAGGGCCGTGTGACCTTTTAGAAGGGCGGCGTTTATGCGGTCCTTGCCACCTCCGTCGATGGGGACGTAGAGGTCGCGCGGGAACTGGACCATGGTCACCTGATCGGTGTTCGGATCGACGTGCGCAAGGATCAACGTGTCGGCTCGGTCTCCCGTCACGGCGCCGAACTGATCCTCATCTGCGGCTCCGAGCTCTGCCTTCTCCTGCTCCGTGAGGCCCTCCCGCGAGTCGGAGCCGACCACGAGCGTGATTGAAGGAGCGCCTTCCTTCTCCGGATTCACCGTCTTGATTCCCGGCCCGCCCCCCTGGACGGCGTTCTCGGTAGAGAGATAGAGATAGGCGCCGTAGGCGCCAAAGGCGCCGAGCACAACCACAACGGCGAGGGCGATCCAGCGCAAGCGGCCTCCCACCGCGCCCGCGCTGCGCTGTGCCCCATGGCGAAGCGCAGCCCCGGCCCCTGCCACAGGCCGCGCGAGGCCTTTGTGCTCCCTGGGCGCGGCATGACGGGGGTGGCGTCGAGACATCCTTGGTCGATTATCCCAAGCTATTGCGCAATCCCACCGATTCCCGGCCGGCAGAGGTGGATCTCGACCGCATCCCCACAACCAGGGGGCCGCGCCGTCCTAGCGATCGCGGCCCGGAACTCCGGGGTTGGTCATCGGAGCGGCGTCGAGAACTCTGTCGAGCTCGTCCTCTGGCATGACCCCATGGGCGAGCGCGACCTCCCTGATGGTCCTGCGGGAGGAAAACGCCTCCTTGGCGAGACCGGCCGCCCTCTCGTACCCGATGTAGTCGGTCAGCGACGTCACGAGCACAAGCGACTCGTCGAGGAGCTGCTTGCAGCGTTCACGGTCGGCCTCGATGCCCTCCACACAGCGCTCGGTAAAGGCCCGCACCCCGTTGCCGAGCAGGCGCATGGAAAACAACAGATTGAAGCCGAACGAGGGCCAGAAGACGTTGAGGTCGAGCTGGCCGCCATGCGCGGCAAGCATGTTGACCTCGTCGCAGCCGATCACCTGGAAGCAGACCATGTTCATCATCTCGGCCATCGCTGGGTTGACCTTGCCCGGCATGATCGATGAGCCCGGCTGCACGGGGGGGAGGATGATCTCTGCGATCGCGGTTCGTGGCCCGGAGGCGAGCAGCCTGATGTCGGAGGCAATGCGAGAGATCTCGACGGCAGCGTTTCTCACCGCGCTCGAGAGGTGCGTCATGTCGGCGCCGGACTGCGTGACCCTGAAGTAGTTGTCGCTCGGGCGAAGCTCGAACCCTGTGAGCTCTGCAAGCTGCCCGGTCACCCCTTCGATGTAGGCGCGCTCGGCGTTGATGCCCGTCCCTGCTGCGGTGGCGCCGAGCCCGATCTCGCAAACGGCGTCGGATGCATCGCGGATGCGCTGCGCCGCAAGCTCGGCGGCGCGCGCCCAGCCTGAGAGCTCCTGGCCGAGCCTGATGGGCACCGCATCCTGAAGATGGGTGCGCCCCGGCTTGATGACGTCGTCGAACTCCTGCGCTTTGTCGTTCAACGCCGCCGCAAGCCCATCGAGCGCCTCGAGGAGTGGCCCTGCGGCGCGCAACGCCCCGAGCCTCACTGCGGTGGGGTTGGTGTCGTTGGACGACTGCGCCATGTTGACGTGGTCGTTTGGGTGAACGACCCTGTCGCCGCCGCGCCCCCCGCCGAGCAGCTCGGACGCGCGGTTAGCGAGCACCTCGTTGGCGTTCATGTTGTGCGAAACACCGGCGCCGGCCTGCCACGGGTCGACGACGAAGTCCTCGTCGAGCTTGCCGGTGAGTGCTTCGTCGGCGGCGGCAACGATCGCGTCGCCGACTCTCTTGTCGAGGCGCCCGGTTGCCATGTTTGTGAGCGCAGCGGCCTTCTTGATGATCACCATCCCCCAGACGTAGTCGGGCTGGGGCCGCATGCCGGAGATCGGGTAGTTGTCGCGCGCTCGTTGTGTCTGCGCGCCGTAGAGAGCTGTGCGGGGAACCTCCACGTCGCCGAGCGTGTCCTTTTCTGTGCGGAACTCGGTCATCTGAGCTCGAGCCTCCCTTTATGCCTTGTGAGTCGTGAACAGGTGAGGCTGGCTATGGGGTCGCAAGCAGCGACGTTCCAGACCGGCTCGCGGCGCCGTATGACACCGGAGCCGCGCTCGCCGTGGTGGCGCGCGCGGCCTCGACGAGTGCGACCAGCGAAAAGAAGATTCCAAGCGCAAGCGCGGTGGCCCACCACAGGAACGGCAGCGACCTCGGTGTTCTGCGAGCTTCGGCCGGGACCGGATCGGCGGCCGGCGCGTCGTAAGAGATCTCCGCCAGGACGATGCGGGCATCGTCGAGCTGGATGCGCCGGACGAGCACGGTCACCGGCGCCCACGGGTTCGAGCCTCCGTAGAGCCACGCCCCGGGGGCCCCGCGATCCGGCATGGTCTGGGTTTCGATGCCAGCTTCTGTGAGCCGGCCGACCAGCAGGTGCGCCTCGATGTCGTCGTGTGCCCGGGCGAGCTGCACCCAGCGCGACCCGCCTCCGCCGGGACGTGAATCGACCGGAGGTGGAGGTGAATCGAGGACAACCGGCATCGTCTTACCCTAGCCCTTGCCGAAGATCTCTCGAGCGATCACAACGCGCTGAATCTGGTTGGTCCCTTCGTATATCTGCGTGATCTTTGCATCGCGCATTAGACGCTCGACCGGATAGTCACGAACATAGCCATACCCACCCAGGGCCTGGACGCAATCCGTCGTAACGCTCATCGCCACATCCGACGCCCAGCACTTCGCGATCGCCGCCCAGTAGGTGACGCGGCGGTCGCCGTCATCGACGGCCTGCGCCGCCTTGTAGACCGCAAGCCTAGCGGTCTCTAGCTTCATGGCCATATCCGCAAACATGAACTGCATTCCCTGGAAGCCGGAGATCGGCTTGCCGAACTGCCGGCGCTCGCGGCAGTACTCGACCGCGAAGTCAAACGCCCCCTGCGCGATACCGAGGGCCTGCGCGGCTATCGTCGGCCGCGAAAGATCGAGCGTGCGCATGGCGATGTCAAAGCCCTTGTTCACTTCTCCGACCACGCCGCCGTCCGAGACAAAACAGTTCTCGAGAATGACCTCGCGCGTGGGCGAACCGCGAATGCCCATCTTGTCTTCCTTGCGCCCCAAGGAAAAGCCCTCAGCGTCCTTTGACACGAGGAAGCAGGTGATGTTCTTGCCCTTGACGCCATCGGGGTCGGTGACGGCGAACAGCGTGTAGAGCTCGGATGCGCCGGCATTGGTGATCCACCGCTTGGTCCCGTTGATGACCCAGCCGCCGTCTGCCGGGGTGGCCCGGCTGCGCATGGCAGCGGCGTCGGAACCCGAATCCGGCTCGGACAAGCAGTAGGACATGCGGTAGCGCCCCTCCGCTATTCCCGAGACGACCTCTTTCTTTTGCTCTTCGGAGCCGCTCAGCAGTATCGGATTGGCGCCGAGCTTGTTGACCGCCGGGATGAGCGAAACCCCCGCCTGCCAGCGCGAGATCTCCTCGACGAGAATGCCGAGGTCGACCGCACCCCCACCGGCGCCCCCGTACTCCTCCGGATAGGACACCCCGGCCAGGCCGTTAGCCACCAACAGCTCGTCGATGTCCCAGGGAAACTCGTCGGCCGCGTCGATGTCGGCAGCGCGCGGCGCGATCTTGTCCTCGACGAGCCGGCGCACCGATGACCTGAAGGCCTGCTGTTCCTCGGTGAAGGCAAAGCTGAGTCCCTGGCCCATCCTTAGATGGTAACCGGCCGGGTGGCGAAGGCCCGGGCGCTCAGCCGAGGGGGCGCGTGGGAAGCGGCGCCCCGCCCGCCGCCGCCGAGGAGCGTGCCTTTGCGATCACCATCTCCCCCGTGTCACCTGGGCGCCATACGGCAACACCCACGGCCAGGGCAGGGCGGTCGTCGAGGGCGGACTCCACCTCGGATGCCACACCCTGCGCCTCGATTTCGCTCGCATGCGGAAGCAGAATGGCAAGTCGGCGCCCGCTGTAGCGGCTCGCTACACCGTCTCTCGCAACTGCGACGCGCTGGAGTACCTGCGCAGCCTTGCGGATTGCGGCGTCGCCTGCTGCGTAGCCGTCGCTCCGGTTGATGTCTCCCAGATCGGTGATCTCGGCCATGACGACGGCGAACGGCGACTTCTGCAGCGCAGCCCTGTGCGCCTCCGCCTCGGTGACCTCATGGAAGTAACGATGCGAGTACAACAGCGTGAGATTGTCGGTCACCGCGATCGAACCGAGCCCGAGGATGGGCTCATCTGCACCCCGCCGAAGGCTCAGCTCGGGATCCGCCATCGCGCTTGCAAGCGCACTCTCGGCAACCTCGTGCGTCTCTCTGCGCTCTATCTCCTCGACAAGGGCGCGGGCGACTTCAGGATCGAACTGTTGCCCGGCACAGCGCTCAAGCTCCGAGCAGGCTGCGTCGATTGACATCCGCTCGCGGTAAGGCCGGTTGGAGATCATCGCGCTGAACGCGTCGATGACGGAGATGATGCGGGCCTCAATGGGGATGGCTTCACCCTTGAGGCGCGCGGGATAGCCGTCGCCGTCATGGCGCTCGTGGTGATGCAGTACCCCGATCGCCACATCGGCGAGCACCGGGATCTGCTGCACGATGCGGTAGCCGATGCGGGGATGGAGCTCGACGACGCTTCGCTCCTCCGGAGTGAGCTCCGCCGGCTTGAGCAGTATGCGTTCGCTGATGCCGATCTTGCCGACGTCGTGAAGCATCGCCGCGAAGATCAGCTGCTCACGCCGCTGCGGCTCGATCTTGAAACGATCGGCGAGGGCGGTCACATAGGTGATGATCTCCTCTGAGTGCCCTCTAAGGAACGGATCCTTCGCCTCAACTGCCTCCGCAAGCATCGTTACGGTAGTGAGATAGGAGTTGTGGAGATCGCCGTGCAGTCTTGCGTTCTGCAATACCGCGCCTGCATGGTCGCCAAGGGCGAGCAAGACATCGTCATCGGCGTCGTCGAAGCCCCCCGGCCTGTTTGCACACACCACGACGCCCGAGAACTGATCCTGGATGAAGATGGGTATGGCAACGAGGCTGTCGATCTCCTCGTCGGAAGGCTTATCGGCGACTGCCTGAATCTTTTCGGTGCTGCTCTCGCGCACCGTCTCGTCACGCTCGAGCACGGACGTGGCGAAGCGTTGGGCGATGGCGCTATCGTCGGGGTCGTTTGCAAACCCCTCAGACGCTGCGAGATCGAGCTTGCCGTCGTGGTCGGCGTCTTCACGCGACAGCAGCAAGCCTTTCTCCGCTCCCAGCAACGTCACAGCGGTATGCAAAACGAGGGCTGGGATGTCGCGATGCCCACCGAGGACAGAGCGCGTGCTGTGAAGCTGCGAGAACTGGGCCCTGAGCTGCCGGGACCACTTTCGGTCTGAGTCGCGCGACTTTTCGACCTTGGTCCGCAGCGAACGCTCGTTGCCGATGGTGGACTCGAGCTCTTTGACCTGAGACTCGAGCCTGGCGAGCATGTCTCTGGCCGCGCTCTCCCTTTTGGCGAGCTCGTCGACGAGGTCTTCTCTGGCCCCCTCAGCCTCGCTCAGCTCGCCGGCGAGCCTCTCGCGTTCGCGCCGTGCAGCGGCCTTTACCGACTCGGCTTCGAGCCGGCTTCGGCGAACGACGAAAACTGCGGCTCCGACCGCGACCAGCGCGACGATCGCCCACAAGACGTTCACCGCGCGCCGACCCTGTAGATCACAGCGTCACCTTGTCCCCCGCCGCCGCATAACGCAGCCACTCCCAGGCCCCCTCCTCGTCTGGACAGCTCATGGAGGAGCGTAACCGTGATCCGCGCTCCGGTACAGCCGATGGGATGGCCGAGGGCGACGCCCCCTCCATTGACGTTGACCCTGTCCTCGGCGGCCCCATTGCCGTCGAAGAGCATTCGGGTCGAATGCAGAGCAACGGCGGCGAAGGCCTCGTTGATCTCGAGCAAGTCGAGGTCGGGCGGCGACATGCCGGCCTTCTTGAGCGCCGACTGGATCGCGAGCGCAGGCACCGTGTGCAGGTAAGGGGGCTCGTCGGCGGACATCCCGTGCGCGACGATCTCGGCGATGGGCTCGAGGCCGAGCTCGGCGGCGCGCTCGGCGCTCATCACGACGACTGCCGCGCCCCCGTTGGAGATCTGAGCAGCATTGCCTGCGGTGATTGTCCCGCCCGCCTTGAAGGCGGGCTTGAGCGCCCCGAGGGATTCCGGCGTCGAGTCGCCCCTGATGCCCTCGTCCGTGTCGAACATCACGGCGTCCCCCCTACGCTGCTGCACCTCGAGGGGGACGATCTCCTCCGCGAAGCGCCCATCGGAGCTTGCCTCATGAGCGCGCCTGTGCGAGCGCGCCGACCACGCGTCCTGCTCGGCCCTCGAGATCGCCAGCTCGTCGTTGACGTCTTCAGACTGCGCACCCATCGACAGATGCGTGAACGCATCGACGAGGCCGTCCTGGTTCATCGAGTCCACAAGCGTCCCGTCGCCCATGCGATAGCCCCGGCGCGCCGCCGGCAGCAGATAGGGCGCCTGATCCATCGACTCCATGCCGCCGGCCACCACGGCGGACACCTCTCCCGCCCTGATGAGCTGGTCGGCGAGCGCGATTGCGTTGAGGCCGGAGAGGCACACCTTGTTGATCGTGAGCGCGGGCACGGCTGTTGGGATGCCTGCTTTGAGCGCGGCCTGGCGCGCCGTGATCTGGCCGGCGCCCGCCTGGATGACGTGGCCCATGATGACGTAGTCGATCTGGGCTCCGTCGACGCCGCCCTTCTCGAGCGCGCCCCTGATCGCGCGCGCCCCGAGATCGACGGCAGGGAC
>JACCZU010000029.1 GCA_013695835.1 Candidatus Aridivita willemsiae | reverse complement strand
AACGGGCTGATGAGTGTGTAGGGAACGAATATGTAGAGCACGATGCGAAGGAGCTCCTCCGGCGAGCGCGCCGCCTCGACATCGAAGCCCTCCTGGCCCCCGAACGCGATCAGCTTTGCAATGGCCGCCTGTACGAGCCCGTCACCTGCCTGCGCAAAGAACTGCACGCCCATGAGGGCCCCGTAATCCTTCTTCTTGAAGAGCAGGGAAGCACCTTGCCTGATCATGCTCACGTCACTGCCCGTTCTCTCCGGCGACCGTGAAGTCGGCCTCCGAGTAGTCGCCGTCCCCGAAGCTTGCGATGGTCTCGGGCGTGAGGGACTGCAGGTACTCGGTCGTGAAGGCACCGGCAAACAAGGGCTCGTCCCTGCGTCCCTCGGGAACGAGATCGGCGCCTGCCGCGCCGTCGGGGATGTTTTCACCAAGCGTGTAGGTCCCGATGTAGGAGGCGATGTCGGCTGGGTCCACACCCTCGGACGAGAGGGCATCGGCATCGAGGAAGAGGTCGACGGTCGTGACCTTCTCGACGACATTGCCGAAGCGCGCCTCGACGTCCCGCTCGAACTCGCTCGTGTTGATCCGCCACCCCCCATTGAGCTCGGGCAAAGGCTGCTGGCCGTGATCGGCCGAGATGGCAATGAGGTAGTTGCCCTCGCCGACGGTCTTGTCGAGCTCCTTTTTGATGCGGGCAAGCTGCGCATCGGTGGCGGCAAGCACGTCTCCGACCTCGGGGCCGCTCATGTTCCACAGGTGACCGGCAAAATCGGGCATCTTCATCTCGACCCACATGAGATCGGTGACGTCGTCCGACCCGATCTTGTATTCACGCATGGTGTCGATGATGGCGTCGCCCGTGAACTTCACAAACGCCGGCGTGCCGGGCCTGGTCGTCTCCTCCTTGAGCTCTTCGGGCGTGTGATCGAACCATGTTCCGTCGACGGCGCCGTCGCGCTCATCGAGCCGCTCTTCATAGGACTCGAGGCGGTCGAGGTCGGTCTCGGCAAGTGCCCCAGGAAGCTCGTAGAAGTCGTCGTTGATCCACCACTCGTTGTCGCCCGCTTCCCACAGCGCGGCGACGTCCTTGTCGCCGCCGTCCCTGTAGGCCCCGTGCCCGATCATGCCGAGGTGCCACCCCTCGTAGGACACAGTTGCGACCGTGGCCTCGTTGTCCGTCTCTTCGTCCCACAGCTCGGAGACGGTGGGGATCTCAAGATAGCGGGGGTCGGCGTCCTGCAGCCAAGCGTCGATCGGGACGCCGTCGGCGCCGCGCAGCTGATTGCCCGGCATACCGTGCTCGAGCGGGTAGCTTCCCGTCCCGAAGGTGGCGTGCAGGGCGCCCGTGATCGAGGGCGCAGACCCGATCGTGGCGTTCATGTAGGTGGTTCCGCCTTTCCCCAGAGCCTTGATCGTCGGCCATGCATTCGCGTAGTTCTCGAGCACATTCCAGCCCCCGCCGTCCATGATGAAGTTGAAGATCACCTTGGGGGGTTTCTGTTCTTGGGAGCCTTGGTCGAGGATGGCCTCGAGGGGCTCGCCGTCGGCTTCGAAGCCGTCGAGGCCGAGGAGCCCGGCGTAGGTGGGAGCCAGGCTTGCGATGTCGGTTGCCTCCGTGACCTCCATGCCCTGGGGCGCGTAGCCGGGCCCGTAGAGGATGATCGGGACCCTCGCCGTGTACGACCACGGGTTGGGATGCGAGCTCGCCAGCCACGGGGTCGAGGTCCCAAGGGTCGTGAGGTCCCACTCGCCCACGAAGTAGCGGTGCGGCAGCGGGACGGTCAGGAGCTCGCCCGAGCGGCCGGGGACATGGCCCCGCTTCAGGTGGGTCATGAGCGCAGCACCGAGCGCATCCGCCATCTCGTCCGAGGTGGGTGCGCCGGCCGGGGCGCCGGTCTCCGGCCTCAGCACGTAGGCGGCGAATATGGCAACGACAAGCGCCACGGCAGCAACCACTAGGACGCGCTTTGGCAACTGTTCCTCTCCGATGGCTCGCACGTTCGGCCCCCGCCCGAGCCTCGCGGCGCGGCG
>JACCZU010000128.1 GCA_013695835.1 Candidatus Aridivita willemsiae | reverse complement strand
AGTTCGGCTTGGCGTGGACCATGGTGATGTTCTCTGAGCGGGAGCCGTGGTAGCCGCGCCAGATCCGCACAAGCCACTCCTTCTCGAGGCCACAGGCTCGTTTCACCGGATCGTTCGTGTCATAGCTTGGAGCATCGACGAGGGGCTTGGCCTGAGGAGTGGGGGCCCCGCCGGCCTCACACGCCATCAGGGTCAACGCAGCAAGAAGGCAGACACAGGCGCCTTTGACCCCCCATGGAGGGGGGTGAAGCAGTTTGAGCACCGATCAAGGCTACTACGGGAGCCGCCGGCCCCCCGGGACGAACGCTGCGGGTAAAGGGCCTATCCGATCGCGCGTCCCTTAGTGTCCGACGTGCCATGAAGAAAATAATCTTGGGTCTCACCGTCGTTCTGCTCGTTGCCAGCGTTGCCGCCGGCTCCCGGCTTGTACGCAGCGACAGTGGTTCCCTGGCAGGTCAAGACGCAGCGCCCGGGGGCACGTCGGGCGACGAGGACCGGGGGACGAGCCCCAGTGCGCGGGCGGCGCGGGAGGGGAGCGCCGGGCAACCGGGGCCGCCCAGCCCGAAGCTTGTCGCCGCCAACAAGCTCAGGCCGCGTCTTGGCACGCCCATCGAGCATGTCGTTTTCATAGTCAAGGAGAACCGCTCCTACGACAACTACTTCGGCCGCTACCCGCGAGGTGACGGAGCGACCACCGGCGAGCTCTCAAACGGCGATGTGGTCCGGCTCTCGGACGCGGTGGACATCTTCGAGCCCGACCTCGGCCATCTCTTCGGCGACGGCGTGCGGGGTGTAAACGGGGGCCAGATGAACGGCTTCGATCGGATAAGAAACGGTGACACCATGCAGGGCTACACGGCCTTTGACCGCGAGGGCATCCCCGCTTACTGGGCTTACGCCGACGAGTTCGTGCTCGGCGAAAGGATGTTCTCCTCGATGTACGGACCGACGTTTCCAGAACACCTCTATATCGTTGGAGCGCAGGCGGCGAATGTTGTGGGCAACAAGATCCAGCTCGAGAACACACCGGGTGGCTACTGCGACGACCCCAACGAGCTCGTGCGCGCCTTTCGCGACCTGACGCCCAGAGAGCAGGACGCAGTGATGGAGCTCGAGGAGGCGGCGGACATGCCGGCCGTTGAGAAGTTCTGGGAAACGGTGCGAGCGTGCTTCGACTTCAAGGTGTTGCCCGACAGCCTCAACAAAGCCGGTGTGTCGTGGCGCTACTACGACAAGGACGGCTCCTGGTTCAACGCGCTGCTGGCGATCAAGCACATCAGATACTCCAAGTACTGGGGGCCCAACGTCGTGCCTCCCGAGGAGTTTCTGACCGACGTTCAGGATGGGAGCCTGCCTGCGGTGTCGTGGGTGATGCCGGGCACGGGCCTCAACGAGCATCCGGGTGGGCCAAGCGTCTGCGCGGGGGAGAACTGGACCATCGAGCATGTCAACGCGATCATGGACTCCAAGTACTGGAAGAGCACGGCGATCATCATCGTGTGGGATGACTTCGGAGGTTTCTACGACCATGTTCCACCGCCCCACTACGACCACATGGGCCTTGGCCCCCGCGTCCCGCTGCTGGTGATCTCGCCGTGGGCCAAGAAGAGCTACATCGATCACACCACCTATGAGTTCTCATCGGTGCTCAAGTTCATCGAAACCCTGCACGGCCTTCCGCCTCTAACGCAGAGGGACCGGCAGGCCGACGACATGATGGACGCCTTCAACTTCGAACGTGAGCCCGATTTCGAGGCACGAAAGCTGATCTTGAAGGAGCGAGACTGCTCGGGTCTCCCCAAGAAGATCTCTGAGTAAAGCGCGGATTCACACCTGCAATCCCTTAGCATTCTCGGTGCATGAAGAAGCTACTCGTGACCATCGCCGTCGTCTTGTTGGTCACCACGATTGCGGCTGGTCCCCGCCTCGTCGGCGAGGGGAAGGAACTCGGAGACGAGGCGGCGAACAGCAACCTCCCTCGAGCCACTGCTTTGCTTCCCACCAGAGACGGGGCGCTGCGGCAACTCTCGAGGCTGCAATCCGACAACCCCATCGAGCATGTTGTCTTCATCGTCAAGGAGAACCGGTCCTACGACCACTACTTCGGGCGTTATCCACGAGGGGACGGGGCGACGTCCGGTGAGATATCGACCGGCCGGACGATTCCTCTCGTTCGCGCGCCGGATTTTCAGAGGCCCGACCTCGGGCACACCTTCGGGGCAGGGGTCGTCGCAGTCAACGGCGGCGCCATGAACGGCTTCGACCTCATTCGCAACGGCGAGACGCTCGAAGGCTACTCGTCTTTCACCCGCGACGGGATACCCAACTACTGGGCCTACGCCGACAACTTCGTGCTCGGCGACCGAACGTTTGCTTCGATGTACGGGCCGACCTTCCCCGAGCATCTCTACATGGTGGGGGCACAGTCCGGAGGTGCTGCCAGCAATAAGTTCGGTCCTGACGGAACGATCCTCGACGCCGCGACCAACAACCCGGGCGGATACTGCGACGATCCCGCTGAGTTCGTACGCGCCTTCCGTAATCTCGATGCCGAGGACAGGGCGACGATCATGCGGGCGGAAGAAAACGCTAACGAAAGCGTTATCAAGAGTTTCTGGAAGCTTGTTAGGGCCTGCTTCGACTTCAAGGTCTTGCCCGACAGTCTCAACGAAGCCGGTGTGTCGTGGCGCTACTATGACAAGAACGGCTCGTGGTTTAACGCGCTGCTTGCAATCAAGCACATCCGGTACTCAAAGTATTGGGGGCCCAATGTCGTCCCGCCGGAGAGGTTTCTAACCGACGTCCAGCAGGGCAGGCTTCCCGCCGTTTCATGGGTGATGCCGGGCACCAACAAGAACGAGCATCCCGCTGTGTCGAGCGTTTGCGCCGGAGAGAACTGGACGGTAAGGCACATCAATGCGCTCATGCGTTCGGAGTATTGGGAGAGCACCGCGATTGTCATCACATGGGACGACTTCGGCGGTTTTTTCGACCATGTCCCCCCGCCTCACTATGACTATATGGGACTCGGCCCGCGCGTGCCCTTGTTGGTGATCTCCCCGTGGGCGAGGCGAGGTTACATCGACCACACTACCTATGAGTTCTCCTCCGTTTTGAAGTTCATAGAGACGCTGCACGATCTCCCACCTCTAACCGCGAGGGACCGGCGCGCGGACGACATGTTCGGCGCCTTCGACTTCACCCACCGCCCCGACTTCGACGCTCGCAAGCTCATTCTGAAACAACGAGACTGCTCGAAGGCTTGATCCCGTTCGCGCGAGCCTCGAGAATCCCGTGGCGGCCGAGCCCACGGGTCCTGAGGCCCTGACGAGACCAGGGGTCAGTCCAGCTCGAACGATCCTGTGACGATCTCGCCAGCAGGCTCGTACGTAGCGATCACGACTCCAGTGGTGGAGATCTTGCTGTCGACAAGCTTCAACCCGGAGGGGTCAAGAATGTGCTCACGATCAGCTTTCTCATCCTCCGTGTCCTTTCGATCGGATCTTCTGCTTGAGTTAAGCCCACCGCAGGATAAGACGGCCCACCGGAGGAGAATTCATCGGGGTCGTCCCCACTTGTTCGGCTAGGGGCGTCACTCGCCGGCTACTCATCGGCGGGGACTCGTCGGCGATGAACGCGTGTGCCGTCAGGGGCAGGTCTTGCCGGTGCACTCGGCGTCGGTGCGCAGGATCGTCTTTAACCGTTTGAGCGTTGCACGCGCGACCGGGAGCTCGGGGCGCGAGGTCTTCTTGCCCTTGGCCCGCCCGGATGGGGCAAAGAGGTTGTCGAGCTGCCACGGGTCTTCGCGCAGGTCGTAGAGCTCTTTGCCGATGAGCTCGCCTCCGGGAGCGTAGTACCCGATGAACTGGCGCCCGTCAGTCACAACGGACCGCCACGAGGGTGGTGTCCGCACCGACTCTGGCAGTCGCTCGATGCGCGGCTCGCGCTGGTACTCAATGAACAGCCGCCGTCGATCCCTGCCCCTGAGCAGCGACATGCCGTCGGGCCGGTCGCCGGGCTGGCTCACGCCCGTGGCCGCTAAGACCGTCGGGGCAACGTCGATGTTCGCCACCAGGCGGTTGTCTGTGCTGGGCTCGATGTGGCCCGGCCACCGCATCAACAAGGGGATCTGGATGGATGGGAGATAAGGGACGCGTTTGTCGCCGAGGCCATGTTCGCCCCACATCTGGCCGTTGTCGGACAGGTAGAAGGCCAACGTGTCCCGGTTCTCCCCGAGCTCGTCGAGCGTGCCGAATAAGCGCTCGACGAGATCATCGACGGACATAAGCGTCCTGAGCTGGGCGGCGCGTTTCTGCGCTCCACAACGCCGCAAGCAATCGGCGCGCCGGACGTAGCCCGGCTTGTCCCTGCGATCCTTCTCGCCGACCGCAGGATTGAGGTCCCATGGTGGAACCTCTACATCGGCATAGCGAGCTTCGGGAGTGAAGGGGTAGTGGGGGGCGGTTGTTGCTATCACCGCGAGCCAAGGCTGCTCGTCACTTGCCTCAGTGGCTTCGAGGAACTCGACGCCCCGCTCCTCGATGTAGCCCGTCGCGTACTCCTGGACCTCCTGGACCTCTCCGTTCACGTTCCACTCGGCCCCCTCGTAGTAGGCGGCGTTTCTCGGAGCCGGGAACATAGCCCACTCGTCGAAATAGGAAGGGGCGCGTTCGACGTCCCAGTGATTGAAGAACTTGCCGAAGAGTCCCGTGCGGTAGCCGGCGTCGTGGAGCGCCGCCTGAATCGTCTCGCTCTGGTCGAGGTCCTCTGCTTCGAAGTTGTTGAAAACCCCGTGGTTGTGAGCGTAGAGCCCGCTGTAGATCGAGGCGCGCGATGGACAGCACAAAGGAGTCGTGGCAAAGGCGTTGGGAAAGCGCTTTCCCTCCCTTGCAAACAGCTGCTTCACGGATGGCATGACCTCGAGGCCGCGTGTCTGGTCGTCGGTAATGATGATCAGGATGTTGG
>JACCZU010000264.1 GCA_013695835.1 Candidatus Aridivita willemsiae | reverse complement strand
TCGCAGCACCATCAACGAGAGTCCTCGCTAAAGAGAGACATGTAGGGCTCATACGAAAAGACTCGGTTGCGCCGGCGACCGGTCATTTCCCGAAGCAATCCGAGTCGCTCAAGCTCACCAACCAGCGCGTTCGCCCGAGCAAAGGAGAGGCTGGAAATCTGCGCGACCGTATTCACGTTGACGATCGGCCGGAAGTAGAGCCCTTCCAGAACGGTGAGGGCGCGACCCGTAGCCCTCCCGAGATTCCCGGTGACCAGTGCCCGATGTTCCTCACGCATTGCGACGATGCGGCGAGCCGTGTCGGTCGCTTCGGCCGCCACTTCGGCTACTCCTCGCAGAAAGAACTTGAGCCATACCTCCCAGGCACCCTCGTCGCGGACTGCTTGCAGAAGGTCGTAGTAGGTCTGGCGATGTTCTTTGAAGAAATGGGACAGGTAAAGAAGCGGTCGAGTGAGGACTCCGTTTTCGACCAAAAGGAAGGTAATCAAGAGGCGCCCAACGCGGCCGTTGCCGTCGAGAAAAGGGTGGATCGTCTCAAAGTGCGCATGCTCTATGCCGACCTTGATCAGCATCGGCATCGGCTTTTGATCGTGTAGGAACGACTCCTACTCGCCGAGCGCGGCCATCATCTCGTCGACGGGCGGCGGCACGTACGTCGCATCGGCAAGTGTGCATCCTGGGAGTCCGATCCAATTCTGCGATCGGCGGAACTCGCCGGGGGTCCGTTCCGCCCCGCGTTCGCCGGTAAGGAGCCGTTCGTGAATCTCCCGGATGGATCGAGCGCGGGGTTGGCGATGGCCAAACGCGCGACGAGTACTTGCCGAGGTGGCTCTGCTATCCTACCCAGAGAGGGCCTCCTGGTAGTATGAGGGTATGAAACTTAGCGTGAGTTTGCCCGGCGAGGATGTGGAGTTTCTGGATGCCTACGCCGACGCGCAAGGGTTCGCTTCACGCTCGGCGGTGGTCCACAAGGCCGTACGACTCCTGAGGGCCTCGGAGTTGGGCGCGGCATACGAAGATGCGTGGGGTGAATGGGAGGCCGCCGGGGAAGCCGAAGCGTGGGAAACGACTACGGTCGATGGACTTCAATCCTGATGCGCCGTGGCGAGATTCGAATCGTTGACCTTGATCCGAGCCGGGGAGCGGAAGCGGCCAAGCACCGGCCGGCGGTGATCGTGAGCAACGATGGAGCGAACATCACCGCGACGCGACTTGGCCGCGGCGTCCTTACCGTGGTGCCGGTGACGTCAAACGTCGCGCGCCTCTACCCTTTCCAGGTCCTTCTCGAAGCCACCGACACCGGTCTCGACCGCGACTCCAAGGCTCAGGCCGAACAGGTTCGCTCGGTTGCCGTCGAACGTCTTGGTCGCCGTACAGGTGTCGTGCCTCCGCTGCTCATGGCCAAGCTTGACGAGGCGCTCCGACTTCACCTCGCGCTGTAGCTCCAGCCTCCTCGATCCGATCCCCTGGGCAGGTTGCCCGGCACGATGTCAGGGCGCGCCCCGGGTGATTAGGACGTCGACCGAGTGAGCGCCAACCAACCGGGTCCGGCCGGACCCCAACGTGCTTGAGAGCCGTTGGCGCGTGTCCCATTGCTGCGAGCGCGTGCCGGAGGCTGCAAGTGCATCGTGATGACCAGGGAAATGTCCCACAGCTTCGCCGCCGCCACCACCGGCAGGATCGCCAGGTGCACCCCTGGACAGCCGGACGCGTCTCTGCCTAGGCTAGGCGCTTACGACCGCGGGAGGCGAGCGATGGACCCGACACGACTAAAGTCCTTGGCCTTGTTCGAAGGGCTATCCAGGAAGGAGCTTCGGCAGCTGGGGAGACTGACCGACGAGGTCGACGTGCCCTCGGGGAAGCATCTCGCAAACCAGGGCGAGTTCGCTTATGAGTTCTTCGTCATCGAAGAAGGCACGGCGGATGTCGCACGAGACGGCAAGCACCTTCAGTCACTCGGACCGGGCGACTTCTTCGGAGAGATCGGGCTCATGCAATCCATCCGGCGCACGGCATCGGTAGTTGCCACGTCGCCGATGCGCCTCGTCGTCATGGCGCGGCGTGAGTTCAGGGCGATGGAAAGCGACATGCCGCGCGTGGCGGAGGAACTCAAGAGAAAGCTCGCGGAACGCCTCGGAGCCGTTTCGGGACAATAAGTCCGGTGCCTGCTACGCCACCATCCGGTACGCTTCGGGCCACGCACGCGTCCTCGGCGGCGCGACCGGGCGCCTGCGGGTCGGCGGCGGCAGCGCGGGAGGCAGCCTCTCGCCGCGATGGCGCTCAAGGCGCGCGACCGCCCCGATCCAACCATCGCTCCTCAGCCGTTGATCTACCCGGTCGCCGACTACGACTTCGACACTCCCTCCTACAAGTGCGACCGAGCTGCGCGGCGCCCTGCCTGAACTACCGGGCGGTCCACCCCATGTCCATCGTCAGAGTCGCGCCTGTGAAGAGCTCGCCCTTGGGCCCGGCGAGCATCGCCACCACGTCGGCGACCTCGCCGGGCTCGACCAGGCGCTTGATCGCATGCGGCGCCAAGATGACCTCCTCCAGGACTCGGTTCTCCGTCATGCCGTGTGCCTCGGCCTGAGACGCCATCTGCTTTTCGACGAGGGGCGTGCGCACGAACGCGGGGCACACCGCCACCGCCGCGATCCCGTCGGCCCCGCCCTCAAGCGCAAGCGTCTTGACCAGCCCCGCGACGCCGTGCTTTGCAGACACGTAACCGGCCTTGAACGGCGACGCGACCAGGGCATGCGCGGAGGCAACGGCCAGAAAGCGCCCGCCACCGCTCGCCTTCAGGGCCTCCCACGAGTACTTGGCCAACAGGAACGGGCTCGTCAGCAGCACCGCCAGGAGCGCGTCCCACTTGTCCTCGGGGAACTCCGACACCGGGGCGACGTGCTGGAAACCCGCGTTCGCCACGATCACGTCGAGCCTGCCGAAGCGCTCGAGCGCGGCCTCGACCGCGTCCCTGTTCCCGGCGCGCGTCGAGAGGTCGGCCGTGAAAGGATCGCCAGCGCAGCCGGCGCCGGATTCGAGATCCACCCCCAGAACCGCGTAGCCGTCGGCCACGAGGCGCTCGGCTACGGCCCTCCCGATGCCGCTCGCCGCGCCTGTGACCAGGGCGCTTCGCGCCTCCACGGCGCACATGTTCGAGACCTCACCCTTTCCCGTCGCGCCGAGGGCCCTCCCTGTTGGGTGGGAGGGCCCTCACCTTTGTCTGTGCTTAGAACTGGACCACTGGTCCTCCGAAGAACGTGTCCGCCACGAAGTTGATGAAGAAGAAGGAGCACGCGAGGGCGAACAGCACGAGGATCACGTTCGTGTAGCCGGGAGGACGCGCCGCCTCCGGCAGCTTGCCGTTCAGGTACATCAGCACGAACGGGAAGATCATCCCGCCGAGGTTGGACAAATTCGCCGAGAACAGGATCAACGTGCCCGGCAGAGCGAGGTGGATCATGATCGAGATGACGATCGCCAAAAAGACCATGTACGGGAAGTAGAAGCGTCGCTCGTCCCCCTGGAGCCTCGCGCGCAGCTTCGGGCTCGTCGCCATCGCCGCGTCGACGAAGTTGCGCACGAGCGCCTCGAAGATCCCGAGCTGGGTGCTGAACATGATCATCACACCGATGATGAGGGCAAGATAGAAGAACAGCTGCCCATGCGTCTGCTGCAGCGCCGAGGCGGCGTAGGTGGGGATGTTCGCCTCGGTCGGCACCGTCCCGGTCAGATCGGCGAGATGGGACACGAGCAGGGTCGGCAGAAGGATCCCCAAGAGCGCGCCGACGAAGAACACGCCCCACATGTCGATACTCAGAAAGCGCGCCCAGCGCTTCCACAGAGCCGCGTTCTTCTCGTCGTTCGGAAAGGTGACGCCGACCTGGCGGACCTCTTTGCTCTCGCCGCGCATACCGGCGAGGTAGCCGACGCGGTGGCCCATCCCGTAGCCCTTGTCGCGGTAGTGGCCCATCATGTACCAGTTCAAACCGGTGGACATGGCGGCGAACCCGAACAGCCCGCCGAGCACGGTGGCGTCGGTCCCCTTGGGCGGCAGGGCGGGCGTGATGAGACCGGTGATGCCCTCCACCCATTTGCTCATCGGCACGACGAACAGGTCGACGACCAGAAGGAAGGACAGGACGAACACGACCATGACCCAGTTGGCCAGCTCGAGCGTGCGCGAGATCTTCTTGGCCGCCATCGTCAGCCCCAGGATGAGCACGATCAGCGCCATGGCGAGCAGACGCACCGGCTCCTCGGTCGAAGCTGCGGCCTCCCCCGTGATCAGGGCATAGAGGCCCTGGCCGGCGCTCGCCGCCCAGCCGCCGATGAGGAAAGCGGCGTAGAAGAGGAACAACGACACCGGGACCCAGAACATGGCCCCCGGCGGCACCCGCGCGAAGCCGACGATCGGGACCTCGCCCGTGGCCGTGACGTACCGGGCGATCTCTCTGTTGTAGAAGGTCTGGAACAGGATCGAGATCAATATGACGATGCCCAGGCCCCGGAAGGTGCCCCCTCCGCCGATGGCCAGCGGACCGAGCAGCCACTCACCGCTTCCTATCGACACCCCGAGCGCGATGAGGCTCGGGCCCACCGCGAACTTGATCGTCTCCTTGAAGCCGATGTGCCGAACCCCGAACACCTCTTCCGGCTCCGGCAGGTCGAGCACATCCAGCGGAGGCCTGCCAACTCCAAGGTCGTACTTGTCCCCCTTTTCAGTTACCGCCATACCCCCTCCTCCTTACTAGTCCGACCACCCTTTCGAACCGCAAGAACCCTCCGGCAGATTACCCTAGGTACAACACCCCGTCACGGCAGTGGAAGAGTTTACATCGTCTGCCGGGGCGCCGTGCGGAGCGATCAGGTCCGCCCCGCCACGCCGCGCCTAGCCGGTCCAGCATCCTGACCATGGTGCCGTCGTGACCGACCTGGCCGCCCTTGAGCGCCAACGGTAGCCCCCGACGCCATGCCGCTCTCGAGACGTTCGCACGAGGCAAGCACGCCGGGGTCGTCGACCGCAACGCCGCCGGCCCGCAGAGAACAGGCGCCGAGCAGGAGGCGGATTTCGAGGTGTCGCCCAGGTACCGGAGCCGCGTCCCAGAAGTGTCAACCAGCTACCGGAGCCACGGTGTCAACCATGAACCGGAGTCGCACACAAACTCTCTCGCGGCCTGGCCGCGGCCTGAAGGGGTTCAGACCCGACCAGTCTCGAGGACGAGGACCCAGGAAATGCGGTCTGACCTACTGGTTTGGGTGGCGGAGGGCGTGGGACTCGAACCCACAAGTCCTTGCGGACAGCGGTTTTCAAGACCGCCCGGTTACCAATTACCGTAGCCCTCCTGGTGGCTCTAGATTAGCGGCGATCCGGTCCCTCCCGCTGCGGCTAGACGGCCTTTATCTCGTCGAAGCCCGTGTATGGGCGCAGCGCCTCGGGGATGCCGATACTGCCGTCGGGACGCTGGTGGTTCTCGATGAGGGCCACGATCGTGCGCCCGACCGCGCAGGCCGTGCCGTTGAGGGTATGGACCAGCCGGGCACCGTCCGAATCTCTGAACCGAACCTTCAGGCGGCGGGCCTGAAAATCGGTCGCGTTGGTTGCCGAAGTGACCTCCAGGTAGCGGCCGGCCCCCGGCAGCCACGCCTCGTTGTCGACCTTCTTCGCAGCGGAGGACCCGAGATCGCCTGCGCACATCGTCACGACCCGATAGGGAATCTCGAGGGTCTGGAGGATGCGCTCCTGATTGGCGCGAATGGTTGCGTACTCATCCCATGAGTCCTCTGGATGCGTGAAGGAGAACTGCTCGATCTTGTCGAACTGGTGGACGCGTATGAGGCCCTTCGTGTCCTTGCCGTAGGTTCCCGCCTCGCGGCGAAAGTTCGAGGAGAAGCCAGCGTAGCGCAGCGGAAGGTCTGACTCCTGGAGGATCTCGTCCGAGTGCATCGCCGCAAGGCCGACCTCCGAGGTGCCGGTGAGATAAAGACCATCGCGCTCGCTCTTGTAGAACTCGTGCTCGTCGGCCGGTAGAAACCCCGTCCCGAACATTGCGTGCTCTTTCACGAGGACCGGCGGGATGACCGGCTTGAAGCCGCGGTCGAGAAGGGAGTCCAACGCAAAGCGCACGAGCGCAAGCTCGAGCATTACCCCAGGCCCCGTGAGGTAGACGAACCTGCTCCCCGATGTTTTCACCCCGCGGTCTCCGTCGAAGATGCCGAGCTGCTCGCCGAGCGTGACGTGATCCCGCGCTGCGAAATCGAACTGCGGGATCTCACCGACGTGCCGGTCGACGACGTTCTCTTTCTCGCTGAGACCTTCCGGCACGGACTCGTGCGGCAGATTGGGTAGATAGGCAGCCGCCTCATCGCGCGCTCGGGCCGCATGATCGAGCCGAGTTTCGAGGACCTTGAGCTTGTCGGCAAGCGTCTTGGCTTCGGCTATCGCAGCCGGGCGCTCATCCGGACCGGCGCGCCCAATGGCCTTGGAGGCACGGTTGTGTTCAGCACGCCCGCTCTCGACCTCGCCGAGCAGCTCACGATAAGTCGCATCGAGCTCGGCGATCTGCTCGAGCCCTTCAACCCCTCCGCGTTTGGCGTAAGCGCGCGCGACCATGTCCGGGTCGTCACGAAGCAGCCGCAGGTCGATCATCTTGAAGCAGTCCTACTGGGAGGCGGCAACTGTGGAACCCGGCTGCTCAGCATCGGACGACGCAAGCTCAATTGCTTGGAGCTCTTCCTCGGACAGGTTGTGGACCGAGGAGCCCGCCGAGATCTCCTTTGCATAGCACCGCGTATCGGTGCGTCCATTGATCGAGGTGATCACAAGCCCATCACCGCGCCCGTTGAGGAGTGCAGCCGAAAAGGACAGCCGGCCCCCCATCTCGTCAAAAGCATCGTAACGAACGAGGCCAACACTCTTGAGACCCGATATGAGCTCATCGCGGATCACCTCTTGAAGAGACGCGATGTCATCGACGCGCCCCTGCATGCTTCCCACCTCGTCTTTGGTCGCTCCGAGAGCGGCCAGCAAGTCGGTCTTCTGCCGCCCGACACGCACCACAGCGAACTGTCGTCGCACCTTCCTGAGGCGGAAAGCCAGAACAACACCAAGGATGAGGGCAAGCACTGCAACGGCCCCCACGACGGCAAGCGCAATCGTCAGCTGATCGGTGGTGAAGGCAGGCACGATGGCTCATCTTACACTCGCCCTATGCGTCCGGAGGAGGTAGAAGTCCTGCTGGCAAACGTTGCCGAGGGAACGACGAGCGTTGCCGAAGCGCTGAGATCGCTGCGCTTCCTACCGGTTGACGAGCTTGCCTTCGCGAGCCTCGACACACATAGGGAGCTCCGACAGGGACTGCCGGAAGCGATCTACGCCGAGGGCAAGACGCCCGAGCAGGTGATCGCCATCGCGGCGCGTCTCCTCGAGGTCACAGATGCACCCGTGCTCGCAACGCGCGTCCCGCCCGCGACTGCGGCGGCTGCGCTGGCCGCCTTTCCCGGCGCCGAACACCACGAGCTTGCGCGCCTCCTCGTGTTCCGGTCCGCCGGCGTCGCCGGCCGGATGGGCCCCGCCGGGCTCGTGGGGGTGGTCTGCGCAGGCACCTCCGATCTGCCGGTCGCTGAGGAAGCCGCCATCATCGCAGAGACCTATGGCGCGAAGGTGGACCGCATCAACGATGTCGGTGTAGCGGGACTGCATCGACTCCTCGCCGTGCAAGACCGGCTTCACGACGCAGACGTCGTCATCGTCGTAGCAGGCATGGAGGGAGCACTCGCAAGCCTGGTGGGCGGCATCGTGTCCAAGCCCGTGGTCGCGGTTCCCACGAGCGTCGGATACGGGGCCTCCTTTGGGGGTCTCGCTGCGCTGCTTGCGATGTTGAGCTCGTGCTCGGCGGGGGTGGTGGTAACCAACATCGACAACGGCTTCGGCGCCGCCACCTTCGCGCTGCGCCTGATCAACAGCACAGCGGGAAGTCAAGCTCGGCCGAACCACGACGCCGGGCCGGCTGGCCGGGACCGCAGGACAAGGATGCGCCCATGAGGCGGCCTCAGTGGCATCGCAGGGCCGGAGCGCAGAACGAAAGCGGTGCCGGACCATGACCCTGATCTACTTCGATCCGGTCTCGGGGGCCTCCGGCGACATGGTTCTCGGGGCGCTGATGGATGCCGGAGCGCCGCTCGATTCCATAACGGAGTCGCTCGAGGCACTTGGGGTGCCCGGATGGGAGCTCGCACAGGAAACCGTCCTCAAAGGAGGCGTGCGGGCCACCAGGGCCCTCGTCACGACGCACGACGGCGCGCGCCGAAGCTACTCCGACATCAAGGCGCTGATCGCCGGGGCGCCGCTTCCCGAAGGCATCAGTTCACGGGCCCTCGAGACCTTTGCGGTCCTTGCCAACGCCGAAGCCAAGGTTCACGGCCAGGCCCCCGAGGACGTCCACTGGCACGAGGTCGGTGGCCTCGACGCCATCGTCGACATCGTCGCCTCGAGCGCAGCGATTGAGCACTTCGCGCCCGATGCAATCGTCACGGGAGCGCTGCCGTTGGGGTCGGGTACCGTCACAAGCGCGCACGGACCGCTGCCGGTTCCCGCGCCGGCGGTGACTGAGATCCTCACCGGCGCGGTCGTCTACGGAGCCGGGGGGGCCGAGTTCGTCACGCCGACCGGCGCCGCCCTCCTCAAGGCGAACAGCACATCTTTTGGCGCGCTTCCTCCGCTGCGCCCGGCGAGCGTCGGATACGGCGCCGGGGAGCGCGACCTCGAGCTCCCCAACGTGCTGCGCGTTCTCGTCGGCGATGCTCTCGGGGACGACCGGATGGAACCTTGGCCCGGCGTGGTCCTCGAAACCAACCTCGACGACATGAGCCCCGAGCTTTTGCCTCACGTAGTCGACGAGCTCCTCGCCGCCGGCGCGCAGGACGCGTGGTTGGTCCCGATCGTGATGAAGAAGGGACGGCCCGCTTTCACCCTGGCGGTGCTTACGGACGCCGGCGCCGAGGACACTCTACGCGAGCTCATCTACAAGGAGACGACCACTCTCGGCATCCGCTCGAGCTCCATCGGAAAAGACGTTCTTGCCAGGGAGTGGGTTGCAGTTGAGGTGGCGGGACAGCCCGTGAGCGTCAAGCTTGCGCGCCGCGCCGGGAAGGTCGTGTCGATGTCACCGGAGTACGAGGACGCGCGCCGGGCCGCACGCTCCACCGAGATCCCCCTCAAGGAGATCTATGCGCTGGCACTGAGCGCCGCGGCCGAGGCCGCCAGCGAAGCGACGCAGCTTTCGTGACAACCCCGCCCCGGCCTTCGGCGCCGATCTGGCCCCGAAAACACGAGAGGTGTCAC
>JACCZU010000253.1 GCA_013695835.1 Candidatus Aridivita willemsiae | reverse complement strand
CCGCAGCCGGCGCGCGGCCACCTCGGGATCGCCGGGACCGCCGCCGAACGGCGAGGTGGCGCGCGACCTCGAGCCTGCGCGAAGCCCCGGCTACCACGGGCACAAAACCGGCGAGTCGGGACCGGGTTGATGGGCGCCAAGGGGTTCTTTACCGACACAACCGTGTGCATCGGATGCAAGGCTTGCGAGGTCGCGTGTAAGGAGTGGAACCAGCTTCCCGACGACGGGCTGTTCTTTACCGGGATGTCCTACGACAACACGGCCGGCCTCGGGGCCTCCACGTGGCGCCACGTCGCCTTCATCGAGCGGCCCGTGGCCCCCGCAGCGCCGCAAGAGACAAACGGCGGTTTCTCATGGCTCATGATGTCCGACGTCTGCAAGCATTGCCGGCGCGCCGGCTGCCTCGAGGCCTGTCCCACGGGCGCGATCGTGCGCACGGAGTTCGACAGCGTGTACGTGCAGCCCGACATCTGCAACGGCTGTGGCTACTGCATCTCAGGCTGCCCTTTTGGGGTCATCGACCGGCGAGAGGACGACGGCCGCGCATGGAAGTGCACGCTTTGTTACGACCGCCTCCAGGAGGGCATGACTCCGGCGTGCGCCAAGGCATGTCCGACCGAGTCGATCGTCTTCGGCGAGCTCGATGAGCTCAAGGTCAAGGCGCAAGCGCGCGTCGAAGAGCTGCACGACCTCGGCATGCCGGAGGCGTACCTCTATGGCGTCGATGCCGAGAATCAGCCTGGGACGGAGGGCCTCAATGCATTCTTCCTGCTGGTCGACGAGCCCGAGGTTTACAACCTGCCGCCCGATCCCGTCGTCCCGACAAAGAAGGCGGCCGAATCATGGAGGTCGGTTGCGCTTGCCGCGGCCGGCCTTGCCCTGACCGCGGTCGGGGCCGTGGCTTCGAGCACGATCGATCTGCGCAGGTGACCCACAACGGGGGAGGCGATGGCCGCCACATCGATGAGTCCCTCGGCGCGCTCACCGGTGAGGGCGCGGGGCAAAGAACGGGATCCGACGAACCAAAGGGGGTGCAGGCCTACGATGTGTGGAGCGGCATCCCCACCCGCACCGAGGACCCCACCTATTACGACCGGCCCGTCGTAAAGGAGCCGGTGTGGATCTGGGCCGTGCCCACCTACTTCTTCGTCGGGGGCACAGCGGGCGCGGCGGCCGTGCTTGCCGAGGTCGCGGAATCGTTGTCGGACGGCGAGCTCGACGACCTCGTTCGGCGCGCCCGCTGGGTTGGTGCGATCGGCGGAGCATGCGGCACCGCGCTCCTTATCTACGACCTCGGTCGGCCCGAGCGCTTCCTCAACATGCTCAGGGTCTTTCGCCCGAGCTCGGCGATGAGCATGGGCTCGTGGATAGTGGCAACCGCTGCGCCCGCCTTCGCCGGCTCTGCGATCCTGCCGCACACCGGTGGGCTCGTAGGGTCATTTGGCAACGCCATCGGCAAGGTCGCGGGCGTCATGGGTTTGCCCCTCGCCGGTTATACGGCCGCCTTGCTCGGGAACACGGCTGTGCCGGCGTGGCAGGCGGCTCGCAAGAGCATGCCGTTTCTGTTCGTGGCATCGGGGACGACGAGCGCAGCATCGCTGCTCGGAATGATGACCTTCAGCGACCGTGAGGAGCGCGTGGTCCGTCGCTTCGGCATCGCCGGCGGGCTCGCCGAGACCGCCGCTGCGCTGGCTTTCGAGAAGGAGGTCAAGTCCGTCGAGCAAGTCGGCAAGCCACTCGAGGCCGGGGCCTCAGGCGCGCTGTGGAAGGCGGCGAAGACCTGCAGCACAGTCAGTCTGGCGGCGAGCCTCGTGCCCGGCGACATCCCGCTCAAACGCTTCCTGGCAGGGGTGACTGGCACGGCGGCCGGACTCCTGACCAGGTTCGCCGTCTTCGAGGCGGGGGTGGCGTCCGCGCGCGACCCGCGGGCGACCTTTCGGCAGCAGCGCGCCGGCCGCGGTGGCGCCGAATCCACAGGCTCAGCCGCCGTGACCGGCTCAGGGGGAAGGCGCGCCGCAGTAAAGGCACGCACCGGAGCCGGGGCATGGATATCACTCGAACGGCAGCAGGTGAAGGCGGCGGCTCCGAGACAACTGTGCTTCGAGGTCGTTTCGAGTGCGGGCAAGCTCCTCGAAAAGCGCTCAGACACCGAGCGCGTCTATGAGTTCACGACGCCCTACGGAGGCCGAGAGATACGCACGGTCGAGCTACTCACCCTCGATGCGCCGCGCGCGATTCATTACAGGTGGCTCGAGGGCCCACTCGAGGCGGTCGAAGAGACGATCTCGTTCGAAGAGTCCGGCGGAGCA
>JACCZU010000226.1 GCA_013695835.1 Candidatus Aridivita willemsiae | reverse complement strand
CAAAGCACACATGGTGGGCGCGCGCTACCTCGAGCATCTCAGTGATCGGGACCTCGCCTGGCTGACCCAGGCGGGTGGCGCTTCGGTGGGGCTTGAGGCTGAGGACGGCCCGGTTCTTCGCACGCGCCCCGAGATGATCGAGCCCCTGCTCGGCCACCCCGAGGTGAGGGGCCGATTGTTCGACCAGGGCGGCTCTGACCCCTTCATCGGTGTGTCGCCGTTTCTCGTCTTCGCAGTGCTCGTCTATCACTGCGCCGCCGAGCTGGAGGGCGTCTCGTTCGTACGCGAGTGGGTCGGCCCCCGCCGGCGACTCCCGGTGTTCGACGCAGCCGGCCTCGTCGACTTTCTCTCCGATGCAAAGCACCGCCTCTTTCTCGCCGAGCTCATGAACTCCTACACGCACGTTGCGAGCGGCGCCATGTGGGTACGCAGCGCGCGCGGGTGGCGCAGGCACCGCTTCGGCGAGCTGGACCTCGTGCGGCTCGCATCACTCCTCGAGGTCGTTCCCGAGGAGGACAGGCCTGGTGTCTACAGACGCCTCGGCGACCTCGCGTTGTTTCTGACCGGGCTCTTTCCCGACCACAGCGCGAGCTGGGCGGCAAGCCCCTTCCATGCCGCTCGCCTGAACAGGGCCGTGGGGGCCGGAGAGACCTCTCTTGACGAAGGAGACGGCGCAGCTTCCATGGACTGGCTCGAGGACCTCGGCAGGCGCTGCTACCTGACGGCCTGCCGGAGCGTGCCTTCTCCGGCAGTTGGGATGAGCGTCGTTGCAAGCGTCGCAGACAGCTTCGGTCAGGCGCGCCGAACCCTGAACTTCATGGCCGAAGGCCACCTCTTCGCGCTGAGAAACCGCTGGTTCCCAGGACCGGCGGGCTGACCAGAAAGGCCATGCGACCCGGGGCTCAGCTCAGGAGGTAGCCCCCCACGAAGCCGACCACTGCCGCTCCCGCCACGAGGCCGTTGACCTCCTTGAACGCATAGGGGATCACCGAGATGCAAACGACCGCAAGGATGGCGCCGGCCGCGACCGCTTGGGCCCCCCCAATGAACGACGGGCTCGCAGTGGCAAGCAACGTTCCGCCGAGCACGGTGGCGGTCGCGAGCGAGAGACCGATTCCGCCGAGCAGCCCTATCGCAAAGCGTTTGGAGTGACCGCCGGCGATGATCGGTTGAGCGGCGCCGTAGGCCTCGACGATGTTCCCGATCACGATGCCTGCGAGCAGTGAAAGCCCTAGGGCCCCCTCGGCGATCGTGAGACCGAGCGCAAGGGACTCGGGCACCCCGTCTACGAAAAGGCCGGCCGCTATAGTTTCGCCGCGCTTCGCCTCCGAGTCGTCGTCCATCTGCATGGGCTGACCGGCCGCGGCCGCGTGGCCAGAGCGCCGCATTTGCTCCGAGTGCTGATCGCGCGTCAGCCATGCATCGATCCCAACGTAGACACTCGTTCCTGCGATCATGCCTGCGGCCGTGACGAAGGTGCCCGCCTGCTCGTCCGCCTCGGGGACGAGCTCGAGCGCGATCGCGGCCAGAAGGATGCCTCCTCCGCCCGCGGTGATCACGGCCGCGAGGCGTGCGGGCAGCTTCAATAAAGCGGCGGCGACGGCTCCGGCAATCAGACTGAGCCCGATCACAAGGCCCCACCCAGCAGCAGCCCCAAAGTTGCTCACCCGCAAAGTATGGCAGGACGCCTGAAAGTTCAGACACCGCTTCTCTGTGGTTGTCTACGCGATTATCTGCAGCCCGATGCCCACCACCACTCCAATGCAGCCGATTGCGATGGCTGCCATGGAAAGCGCATCTCTTCGCCCAGCACGCGCACGGCTTGTCGTAGTCACTCCGGCAACAACGCCGGACGCGCTGAACAGGTAGGGAAAGGGGGACAGTTGCCCCAGCTGGAGCATAGTGATGAAGCCGACGACGCTAAGGCCGAGGGCCACCCAGGTCGCAGGTGCCGACCGGATACCCGCCGAGCGCCTCCTCCGCAACCAGACGGCGGCGAAAGCCAGGTCTCCCAAGACCCACAGAGCGATGAGCAAGAAACCACCAACTTGCCCTTCCATGAGGTTGCCTCGGCACAGAGAGCCCTTCCGGTCGAGGACGATGCCTTGTTCGAGCTCGGCCAGACAACGGTTCCAGCTTGTCTCAGTAAGAACGAACACAACGCCCACCGCTACCACCATCGCAAGATTGAAGGAGGCCAACGCCTTCGCGGACATTGTCCACCGGCGAGCGATCATCACAGTTTGTCTCCCTTGGCTTTTGACGTCTGATCGTCTTGGCGAACCAGAGTTGCCAGGCGGTTGTACATGAGCGAGCATGTCAGCAACAGGGCGCCGAGCCCCATGAAGGCGAGTGTGCGGTAGAGCTCATCGAGCAGCCACACGTCGACGGCGGCTATCTTGAGAATCGTTGCTGCGAACACGACGATGCCGAACAGCCGCGCCCAGCGCCGGCCCGACACTCCAACTCGCAGAAGAGCAACTGCGTAGATGCCCCAAATGGCCGATATGGTGAGCTCGATGTCCTGAGTGTCGCCGTGAGGAGGGTGCAGGCGCCTAAAATACTCCGTTGCTTCCGCACCGAGCCACGCAAGCGTGAGAATGCCGGCCGCAGCGCAAGCCCCCGGCGCAGCAAAACGCTCGAGCTCGTGGCCCCGCTTGGTTCTGCCGTAGATGAAGGCGACGCCGTAGAGGCACGCGATGGTCACGACCAAGCTTGCGGAAGCCCCGGTCAGCAAGAGGCGCGCTGGCCTGTAAACGTCGGCCACGACCGCAAGCTGGTTGAGGAACGCGAGCGAAGCGACGAGAAGGCCGGTCGCTCGGATCCTTGTGGCCTCGAAGCGGGATCCAAGCCACGTCAGCAGCGCCCCCTCTATTGCCCACGCGACGCCTACCCCTGCGGCCTCGAGCTGAACCGGCGCGGCCAGGGTCACGAATGCGGCCGCCAACCCGGCCATCGAGATGGGAAGTGGCCCATCCTTCGCCGCCGACTTTCTCGCGATGAGCGCTAGGGCTGCGTATACGACGCCGAGCCCAAGGGTGAACAGTCCTTGCCATTCGGAGTGGTTCCGGTCGAGCAGTGTCAAGGCGGCGGCCAAGTAAGCCAGCCCGCTTGTGACCATGACCGAGATGTCACCTTGCGGATGAAGGGTGCGGCCCCCCGCCACGGTGACGAACGGAATGAGGACGAAGATGACCCACAGGGCGGTGGCGAAGACGAGACCAACGGCGATTCCCGCAGAGCCCAGGTTAAGGGCGAAGATTATCGCGGTGCCGGCGAGCGCGAAGACGCGTGTGGCCCTCCAGCTTTTCGCATACGCCAGCCACAGCACTCCGGCATCGAGCGCCGTTAGATAGACGAACACGTCCAAGGGACGCGCAATCTCGGATCCAAGAAGGGCCGCGTTCATGAAGCCGCCGATGAGGCCGACCAGCGCAAGTGCCTGGGAATCGTGGCGAAGCGCAAGCACGACACCGAGCGCGCTCACCGCTGTGAGCAGGATCAGCGCGGAGCCGGGGGCAAGGATGCCGTAGAGGATGAGTGCCGCAAGAACCGAGAGGTACAGCAGCGCGACGCCTCCGCCCGTGACCGCCTGAGCGAGCTCGCCCCATCTGCGCCGCCGCGCCGCTTCGCCGCCGAGCAGAAAGACCGCACCAGCGACGAGCCCGACCACCACGCGCTGCAGTGGTCCAATGAGACCCCTGTCGATCCCGTACTTGAACGCGAAGCCGGCGCCAAGCAGAATTGCCAGCGCGCCGAGGCGCGCAAACCATGTGCGCACGAGGTCCGTCTCGAGATCGGCCACATGGCGCCGGCGTGGCGCCGCTTCTTGAACGGGCGGGGGCGGCAGCAATGATGTGGGGGATCGCCGGCTCGCCCCCATGCGCTCCCTCAGGGCCTGCACCTCTTGCTCGAGTCGCTCAACACGTGCGGTGAGGTCGGCGGGCTCCCTGGTCACTGTTTACCTCTCCTTTGGCCGCGACCTTGCGGGAGCGGCTTCGGCGTGATGGGTTTAAGGATCGTCGAAACGAGGGGCGCGAAACATGAGGCCAAAGGCCCAAATCAACGCAGGGAGGTGCCCATTAGTGGCTGGGTAGCTGTGGAGGACCGTACTAGTTCGGTTCCCATTCGCACCCATTGGGACCCATTGGGACCCATTGGGACAAGGCCGCGGGATATCCTCGGAAGGGACAGTGGCACACGAGGAGGTGGCGCCGTGACGACGCGTGAAGATCCCTTTCCGATCTCGGGCATCGACTACATCCAGTTCTTTGTCGGCAACGCCAAGCAGGCCGCGCATTACTACCGGGCGCTCGGGTTCACGCCGGTGGCCTACATGGGGCTCGAGACCGGGAGCCGGGAGCGCACCTCGTGGTGCCTCAGGCAGGGCGACGTGCGCCTTGTCCTCACCAGCGCCCTGGGCGCCGGCGACCCGGTGGCCGAGCATGTCAAACGACATGGTGACGGCGTCCACGACGTCGCCCTGACCGTGCCGGACGCTGAGGCGGCGTTCGCATTCGCCGTCGCTCATGGGGCCACGCCCGTTAGCGAGCCCCAGGTGTTCGAGGACGACAACGGCAAGGTGGTCAAGGCCTCGATCGCCACCTACGGCGAGACGATTCATTCGCTCGTCAGCCGGTCCGAGTACTCGGGCGTGTTCTGGCCCGGTTTCGCCCCGATCGAGCACCCGGGCGATGGGTCCGGTTTCGGCATCCAGAACATCGACCACGTCGTGGGTAACGTCGAGCTCGGCAAGATGGACGAGTGGGTGGGCTTCTACGAACGGGTCATGGGCTTTACCGAGCTGCGCCACTTCTCCGACGACGAGATCTCAACCGAGTACTCGGCGTTGATGTCCAAGGTCGTGTGGGACGGTGAAGGCAGGATAAAGCTGCCGATCAACGAGCCCGCCGAGGGCAAGAGGAAGTCTCAGATCGACGAGTACCTCGAGTACTACGGGACGCCGGGCGTGCAGCACATCGCCATGGCGACAACCGACATCGTGGCCACCGTGGACGCAATGAGCGCGGCCGGTATCGAGTTCCTGAGAGTGCCCGGCAACTACTACGACGACGCCAAAGGGCGGGTTCCCGAGATCGCTGATCAGGTCGAGGCGCTGCAAAGAACCGGCATCCTCGTCGACAAGGACGAAGATGGTTACCTCCTCCAGATCTTCAGCAAGCCGGTGCAGGACCGGCCCACGGTGTTCTACGAGATCATCGAGCGGCACGGCTCCAAGGGCTTCGGCGCAGGCAACTTCAAGGCCCTGTTCGAAGCGATCGAGCGGGAGCAGGAAGTGAGGGGGAACCTCTGATGGAAGTCGTCCACTCCAAGGGCAAGAACACGCGCCAGGCGCATGTCGGGATCCCCGAGGGGACCTTTGAAGAAGAGCACGGCCGCGAGACGTTCTTCGGGCGCGCCTCACATCTCTATCGCTCGCACCCGCCAACGGCGTGGACGCGCATCGAAGGGCCGCTCCGGCCCAGGGCGCTCGATCTCAACGAGGTCAAGCCCGAGGACATGATCGACCCCGACGCAACGTGGGGGCTGATCGCAGGAAACGATGATGTCCGGCTCTATGTAAGCAGGCGCTCTGAGCCGATGCCCTACTTCCTTCGCGATGCGGATGGAGACGTCTGTTACTTCGTGCATCGCGGCTCGGGAACCATCGAGACCGACTACGGGCCCCTGACATTCGAGGAGGGCGATTACGTCATCATCCCCAAGGGGACGACGCACAGGGTCGTGCCCGCCACGGATGACTCCTTCTTCTTCGTGATCGAGGGCAGCGGTGAGTACCACATTCCCGAGCGCGGCCTCATGGGCCGCCATGCCCAGTTCGACCCGGGCGTGCTCGAGGTCCCAGAGCCCGATCCGCACGACGCCGCCGGCGACTTCGAGGTGCGCGTCAAGCGCGATGGGGTGTTCACGTCGCTGTGGTACGCGTGGCACCCACTCGACGTCGTCGGATGGCAGGGGGATCTTTGCCCGGTCAAGCTCAACGTGCTCAAGCACCGGCCCGTGTATTCGCCGAGCTATCACATGCCCCCGTCTGCGCATTGCACGTTTGCAAACGACGGCTTCGTCATCTGCTCGTTCGTGCCGCGCCCCTTGGAGGAGGACCCCGAAGTCTTGAAGGTCCCCTTCTATCACGCCAATATCGACGCCGACGAGGTGCTGTTCTACCATGCAGGCAACTTCTTTAGCCGGGCGGACATCGACCAGGGCTACATGACCCTGCATCCTCAGGGAGTGCCCCACGGTCCCCAGCCTGCGGCCATTGAGGCGGCAAAGACCAAGGAGCGCACCGACGAGGTCGCCGTGATGGTCGAGACCGCTAAGCCGCTTGTGCTTTCTCAAGCGGCCGAGGCGGTCGTGATCTCGGCCTACGAGACCTCGTGGGCGCGCGGAATGGGACTCCTGAACGATTAGATGCGGCTCTACCGCTATGCACCGCGCGCGCGCGGCTCGACCGCTCTCATTGCGGTTGCCGTCGACGGCAAGCGGCCCGTCGGCCTCCTCGAAGCGTGGTGGGAGGCCGCTGCCGGGAGGCCCGGCGAGGCCGAGCCGTGGCTCACCTCGACGCTGCGGCTCATCGAGGAGGGCCCGTCGTTGTGGCAGTCAGTTGCCCAAGCCGCACGGGAGAGCACGGCCGAGCCGGTCGATCAAGACGGGGATGTGCGCTGGCTCTGCCCCCTCGACGGCGCGGCCTCGCTTCGTGACTTCCTTGCCTTCGAGGACCACGTTCGATTGGGAGCGCAAAGAAGAAACGTGGCCGTGCCCCCTTACTGGTACGAGGCCCCCGTCTACTACAAGGGCAATCATCGCTCCCTCATGGGCCCGGACGAGCCCTGCGCGTGGCCGGCAGGCACGGACTTCCTCGACTTCGAGCTCGAGCTCGCGATGATCATCGGTGCGAGCGGCCGCGACATCCCGCCCGAGGAAGCGCCGGGGCACATCTTCGGCTTCACGGTCTTCAACGACTTCTCGGCGCGCGACGTCCAAGCCAAGGAGATGAGCGCGTGGCTCGGCCCCGCCAAGGGCAAGGACTTCGCCAACGCGCTCGGCCCCTGCATCGTGACCGTCGACGAGCTCGGGGCGGCGCCGGATCTCGCCATGGCCTGCAGCGTGAACGGAGTGGAGTGGGGGAGGGCGCGTTCCTCGGCCATGCATTGGAGATGGGCCGACATGATCGCGCACGTCTCCTCGGGCGAGGACATCTGGCCGGGCGACGTCTATGGATCGGGAACCCCTGGAGGCTGTTGCGGGCTCGACCTCGGCCGGCGGCTCGAGCCGGGAGACATCGTCGAGCTCGCCGTAGAGCGCATCGGCGTGCTGCGCAACCGGATAAGCGCGCCGCCCCCAAAGTGAGTGCAAAAGAAAGGGAAGGTCAACGGGGCCGCCGGGCCCGGCTCGGCGGGACCTCGGAGCAAATGGTGCGCGTGGGCGTCGACGTCGGGGGAACCTTCACCGATCTCGTTGCGCTCGTCGACGGGGACGTCGTCACCGCCAAGGTTCCCACAACGCCGTCCGACCAGTCAGACGGCGTGATGCGCTGCATCAAAGCGGCGGGGATAGAGACGCGTGCGGTCACCGCGCTCGCGCACGGAATGACGGTAGCGACCAACGCGCTGCTCGAGCGCAGGGGGGCAAGGACCGCGCTCGTCACCACGAAGGGCTTCAGGGACCTGCTCGAGATCGGCCGCCAGAACCGGCCCTCGCTGTACGACCTCACGCAGGATCGTCCGCCGCAGCTGATCCCCAGGGAGCTTCGCTTCACGGTGCAGGAACGCATGGGCGTCGGGGGCGAGCTCGAGGCCCTCGATGCCGGTGAGCTCGAGCTCGTCGTCAAGGAACTCGCAGACGCCGGGGTGGAAGCCGTGGCCGTCTGTTTCCTGTGGGCCTTTCGGCACCCCGATCACGAGAAGCGCGCCGGCGAGGCGATCCGGCGCGCCCTTCCCGGCGTTCACGTCTCGCTCTCGAGCGAGGTGCTTCCCGAGTTTCGTGAGTACGAGCGCTTAGCGACGACCGCAGCCGACGCCTATCTGGGCCCGAAGCTTCGCACCTACCTGAACGGGCTCAGCGACAAGGTGACGGGTGCGAGCCTGCCGCCGCCGCTTGTGATGCAGTCTTCGGGAGGCGTGATCGGGATTGAAGCGGCGGCCGCTAACGCCGCCTCCTGCGTTCTTTCCGGCCCCGCAGGAGGCGTGGTGGGGGCCGCACACGCAGCCGGCGCGAGCGGCTACGGAGACCTCGTGACCTTCGACATGGGCGGGACGAGCACGGATGTGGCGCCCGTCGTCGGCGGCCGCGTCCAGACGACGACGGAGTCCCTCGTTGCCGGCGTGCCCATAAAGCTCCCCATGGTGGACGTCCACACCGTGAGTGCAGGCGGCGGATCGATCGCGTGGATCGATGAGGGCGGCGCTCTTCGGGTCGGGCCCCACTCGGCGGGCGCCGACCCCGGCCCCGCTTGTTATGGGCGCGGCGGGAGGGAGCCAACGGTTACCGACGCCAACCTGTTCCTCGGCTACCTGGCCGACGGAGCGCGGCTCGGCGGAGAGCTCGACCTCGAGAGAGACCATGCCGAGGCCGCCCTTGCGAGGCTGGGGGCCAGACTCGGGCTCAAGACGCAGGAGCTCGCGCTCGGCATCGTGGAGGTCGCCAATGCCGAGATGGCGCGCGCCCTTCGAGTCATCACCGTGGAGCGCGGCCTCGATCCGAGGGATTTCGTCCTCGTTGCCTTTGGAGGGGCGGGGCCGATGCACGCGTGCGCCCTCGCAGAGGAGCTCGCCATGGACGTGGTGCTCGTACCGAGGGCAAGCGGCGTGCTGAGCGCGCTCGGCCTTGCCATCTCGGACGTGCGCAGGGACTACGTCATCCCGTTTCTTGAAGAGCTCGGCAAAGCGGAAGCATCTCGGGTGAGCCGCACCTTCGAGGAGCTCGAACTCAAGGGGGCCGGCGATCTCGAGGGGGCGGAGTTTCAGCGGCGCGCCGACCTCCGCTACAAAGGACAGTCGTTCGAGCTGACCGTGGACGCCGGCGATCTCGGCGGGCTCGAGCCCCGCTGGCACGAGGCCCACGAGCAGAGATACGGCTACCGCATCGACGATGCCGCCGTCGAGATCGTCAACCTCAGGGTCACTGCGACGGTCGGCGTCGATGTACCGAGGCTTGAGGAAGCTGCCGCAAGCGGACGAGCGGATGCGGGAGCGCGCGGCGCCATTTTCGACGAGGAGTGGCAGGAAGTGCCGGTCGTCGACCGTACTCGCATGGGGCGTGGCTCGAAGGTGGCGGGGCCCGCCCTCATCGAGTTCCCAGACGCAACCTGTGTCGTGCGCCCCGGTTGGGCCGGGGCCGTCGATAACGCCGGGACATTGGTTCTCGAGAGAGCCCGTGACTGAACCACGCCTCGATCCGGTCACCTTGTCGGTGCTTGCCAACGCGCTCGCCGGCATCTCAGAGGAGATGGGCGCGGTGCTGATCCGCGCAGCTTACTCATCCAATATCAAGGAACGACGGGACTGCTCGACTGCGATATTCGACGCGCGCGGCAGGATGGTCGCACAGGCAGAGCACATCCCCGTGCACCTCGGAGCGATGCCGGAGGCGGTTGCGGCGGTGATGCAGCTCGAACCGGCAGCTGGCGATGTTTACGTCGTCAACGACCCGTACTCGGGCGGAACGCACCTTCCGGACATCACCCTCGTCTCTCCAATGACGGTGGAACGCTCCACCATCGGGTACGCGGTCACGCG
>JACCZU010000146.1 GCA_013695835.1 Candidatus Aridivita willemsiae | reverse complement strand
TCCAGGACCACAAGGGGTGCGGCGAAGTCGATCTCCGCCGATGTCGGGCCGTCGAACATACCGGCGAGGTCTCCGGCAACCAGCCGCCGCAGCTCGAAGCCCACTTCCCTGCCCCAGTCCCGCACTGCGGTCGATTCCGCCCCGACGGCAAGGCCCGCTTGCTCCGTGGGGTGAATCAAACCCTCGACCACACTCGGCAACGTTGCGGTATTCACACCATCCGCGCTCGCCTGCTCGAGCGCGATCCCAAGCGCCGTCTTCTCTTGAGGAAGGAGCGGCCGGTCGAGCGCGGCGGATCCGATTGCCTGCAAGAGACGGAGCTGCTCTTCTCGTGCGACTCGTCGATCGAGCGGGTTCAGGCGAAGCCGGCCCCCGGGCTCGAGCCTGATTGGCTCGACACCACAAGCGCGCGCCAGGCCCCCATATTCGCCCTTTGGGTCCATGATGACCGCCCGGCGGCCGAACACCTGCTGTCGCCAGAGAAAGGACTTGATGAACGCGCTCTTGCCGCGCCCGATCCTCCCGGCAACGAGCATGTTGGGCGACGTCAACACGCCCTGGTCGTAGACCTCGAACGCGTCGTAGGTGAACGCGCCCCCGAACAGATCGCGGCCGATGTAGACGCCGCGGCCCCCGAGGCCCCCCTCGGCCACGAACGGGTAGGCCGCCTGAAGGTGAGCGGTGGTCAGCCGGTGAGCCGGCACGCCGCCGTTCACCTCCTCACCGCAGTCCCCTGCAGATCGGCAGCGCTCCCCAGGTGAAAGCCTCCGCCTGCTGCCCGTAGAGCAGCCGGAGATCGAGCCACGATTGACCGGCGGCCTGTTCGACCTCACCACAGGCGGCTTCAAGCTCTTCTGGAGTGGCGGCCATCCTCGAGTGGCTTGCTCGGGGGCCGAGTGAGGAGGATACGGATCGATACAGAAGGCGCGACTCAGAACGGTCGGCGGGGCGCCTCATCAACGAAGACAGTGGCGGCGAGACACCGTGAGCGGCCGGGTTTCAACGGACAGTTCGCCTGGCCTTCACGAACACTTCATCTGGGAGGCCGCCTCCTTTGTCTCGCTCGCACCGACCAGTGCCGCCCTCGTTCTGCTGAAGATGGGTGACGCCGCGTGAGGAGGGTGGCGCTGGTCATCGGAGCGGCCGCCCTCGTGCTGATGTTCGCCCTTTTGATTGCCGCCGTGGTGGTGACCGGTAATGGAGAGGTTTCGCCCTCCAACCGAGCGTTCAACGAGATCCCACAAGATCTCATCCCGCTTTATCAGGCGGCATCCGACACTTGCGAGGGAATGGACTGGACGCTTCTGGCGGCCGTTCATCGCACCGAGACGAGCTTCGGTCGCGGAACGGCCGTGTCGTCGGCCGGCGCCCTTGGGCCGATGCAGTTCATGCCGGCTACGTGGGCGACATACGGAGTCGACGGGGACGGCGACGGGAACATCGCCAGCGACGACGTGGTCGATGCGGTCTTCGGTGCGGCCAACTACCTCTGCGCCAACGGGGCCGGTGATCCCACCCGGCTTCGAGCGGCCGTATTCAACTACAATCACAGCCTCGACTACGTGGACGAGGTCCTAAGCATCGCGGCAAGCTACGGCTCAGTTCAGGTTGTCTCGACCACTGCTACGCGGGCCTCCGGGAAGAGCGCCTTGAGCAACCCCCGGATCCTTCTTTCCGAGGCTGCCCGTAGCGACATCAAGAAACGAATAGTCGACGGTCGCATACTGAGTGTGCTTGATCTCATCAGCCGGCGTTTCACGATTGCAGTCAGCGTGCTCAAGTCGGGCCATTCGCCGTACGTTTCCAACACCACCAACCTCAGCAACCACTACTTCGGCCGAGCAGTCGACATCTATGCCGTGAACGGGCAAGCCGTCAGCCCGTTCAGCTCCGATGCGTACGGACTGACGTCGTGGCTTACGCAGCTACCACCGGGCCTGTCGCCCTCCGAGATCGGCTCCCCCTTCTCCGGCATCCTCTTCCCGGGTGCATTCACAGACGCTGCCCACAAGGACCACATCCACGTAGGCTTCGACTGATAAGCCGAATTATTCGAACAGATGAAAAATTCACGCTGTTCAGCGATCGTCGCCACGCCTCGTACTCAGCATCTTGCCTCGCGCGAGCGGCTCTGAGTCGGATTCTCGCTAGACCGTAGTCTACCTGGGGAAATCCGGCCCGGCTTTCATCAGATGAAAGATGCTTGCATCTGCTCCGCGTCTGCGAATCCTGCTATCACGAGGCGACCGCCGAGGAGTGCTCCGCGTGCGGCAGACGTCGCCGGGTGATGTCTCGAAGGGGAGACGGCGCCGCTTTATGCAGCTCCTGTCATCAGCGGGACC
>JACCZU010000135.1 GCA_013695835.1 Candidatus Aridivita willemsiae | reverse complement strand
TGACACCTCCTGTGACGCGCAAAATCAAAAGTATTTGGTTGGGTGCTACCCACCATAGCAGTGCCTATTCAATAGCTGAGCTTTATCTGCTGCAGGCTTCAGTGAGAGCGGCGAGATAGCGTTGCTCCGATCGGCGCCGAGACATGGAGGAATAAGTGAGAGCAGCAGACGACGGGGGCGGGACCGGCTCGGCGGGAGCGCAGAACAAACGAGAGGGCGGCCTCGGCAGGGTCTTCGACTATATCGAGGCCCATCGCGACGACTCCCTGAGGCGGCTGGCGGACTACGTTGCGCGCCCGAGCATCAGCGACCGCGCCACGGAGGTCGCGGCCACGGCCGGCTACCTGAAAGAGGTCATATCCAAGATCGGCATGGATGTGGAGGTAATATCCACGGCTGGGAACCCCGTCGTCGTTGCGGAACGGCGGCGTCGCCCTGAGAGGCCCACCGTCTTGATCTACGGCCACTACGACGTGCAGCCGCCAGACCCCATCGAGAGGTGGACGACCCCGCCGTTCGAGCCCGCCGTCAGGGACGGTCGCATCTTCGGCCGCGGCACCGCCGACAACAAGGGTCAGCACCTTGCGCACCTACTCGGTATCGAGGCCCTGCTCGCCTGCGATCAGGAGCTTCCTTGCAACGTCGTCGTGCTTCTCGACGGCGAGGAGGAGGCCGGCAGCCCCAACCTCGCCGGCTTTGTGGCCGAGAATCGCGAGCGCCTCGCTTGCGATCTCGTGGTGTGGAGCGACGGGCCGGTCCACTCGAGCGGCCGGTCGTGCGTCCTCTTTGGGGTCAGGGGCATGATCGCCTTCGACCTGCGCGCCTCAGGCGCGAACCGAACCTTGCATTCGGGCAACTGGGGCGGCGTGGCCCCGAACCCGCTGTGGACCCTCGTTCACCTCCTTGCTTCGATGAAAAGCAGCAGCGGTGCCATCACCATCGACGGCTTGTCCGACGATGTCGTGGCCCCCACGCAAGCCGAGCGCGCCGCCCTCGAAGCCCTTCCCGGCGACATCGAGGCCACGAAAAGGGATCTGGGCGTCGGCCACCTCGACGAGCCGGCCGAAAGGGGCCTCGCAGAACGGCTGGCCGCATGGCCGACGTTCACAATCAACGGGCTTCACGGGGGCTACGGCGGGGCCGGCTCGCAAACGAGCCTGCCCCACGAGGCGGTGGCCAAATGCGACATTCGCCTCGTCGAAGCGCAGAGCACGGCCGGGGCGTGGGCCGCGATCGAGGCTCACGTCGGGCGGGTTGCCCCCGAGGTCGAGTTGATCCGTAGGGGGGCAATGGAGCCGTCAAAGACGCCCCTCGAGCACCCACTGGCCCGGCCGGTGGCAAAGGCCGTTGCGGTTGCCCAGGGCCGGGAGCCCCTGCTCGTTCCCGCCCTCGGCGGGAGCCTCCCCGACTACGTCTGGACCAAAGTGCTCGGGGTGCCTTCGTTCGGGATTCCCTTTGCAAACGTCGATGAAGCCAACCATGCGCCCGACGAGAACCTTGATCTCGAGCACTTCTTTCTAGGAGTCAAGACCGCCGCCTCGCTGCTGGCGCACATCGGTGACGAGCGCTGAGCCTGTGCCTCAATCGAGGTGGAGCCACCTCATGGCAGAGGTCACGATCGGCTGCCTCACGAGGGGCACCCTGAAACTTAGGTTCAAAGCCGCGCACGAGGCACAGGCAATCCCAAGCGATGCCCACGCTGCGGCCGGCGAGAAGGGTGCGCGGGTGACGGCGATGACCGCGACCCCGGCGAGGGCCACCGCCGCTACCGCAAGCACAGGAACCATCCCAACGAGCTCCCCTGCGCTTGCCCCCGGCAGAACCACACGCGCCAGCAGCCACCCTGGGACCAGCAACAGCATCAGGCCGGCCACGACCCTCAAAACATGGGCGAGCCCGGCCCCCGGAGCTGCGCCCTCAGCTTGCCCCGGCGAGACCTTGAGGGGAGCATGGCCCCCCGACCACTCGGTGAGCTCGCGTTCGGCGGCCACCCACACCTCGGCCTCACCAAGGGCCATGCCCGTTAGATCTGCATCCCTGTAGGTGAGCTCGGTGTTGGCGCCGGTACGGTTGAAGCTTCGGGTCAGTATCACGACGGGCGGCTCAGACTGAGGCACCCCCTCGAGATCGTCAAGCGTCGCCCGGGACAGCCCGGTGTAGGTGGCTCGGTCGTCACGAGTCGGTTTGCCGGCAAGGTAGTTCTCGAGCGTGCCCAGGTAAACGAAGGCGCGATCCTGCTGCTCGTCCGCGATGCCGTAACGAGAGACGTGCGCGACCCGCTTGATGAAGGCGAAGATCCGGACCGGATAGAACCGGCTCGTATCGGCAACGAACACCACAGGCCGGTCGCTTACATCTGCGAGGTTGGCCCTCACGAGGTCGAGATCGGCGCGCTCCTGCGGCGTGATCCACGCCCTCTTGATCGTGTTGAAGCCGACCTTTTCGAAGCCCCTCACGAAGTTGCTTGTAATGCCGAGTGCGAGCGCAACGAGCCCCACCGCGGCCAGGAGCCTGACCGCGCGCCGGGACGATCCTTCAGTGGAGGCTCGCAGGAGGACGCGGGTGGCCACATAGGTGCCGAGACCCATGAACGCGACCCACGAGATCGCCACGTTCAAGAAGCGGTGAAACGGATAGGCGACGTCGAGCAACACGCCCGCCACGCCGATGATGGGAAGGAACCACACCAATGCAACCCGGTAGGAGTCGTCGTCGATGGCCCTCCGGCCTCGCACGAAGGCTACAAGGCCAAGTCCGAGAAGGGGAAGGTTGAACCACGGCTGCAGCACGAGCAGCCAATCGACGAGGCGCATCCTGAAGAAGCCCCTCGACCCCGGCGGGGACGTGCCCGATTCGAGCAGGGACACTCCAGGCCCCCAGATCCCCGCACTCCACACCACGGCGGTGATCAGCAGTGCCACGACTGCGAACGACAGCAGCGGAGAGCGCTCCCCGTTGGCGCCCCGTGGGGCCCGTCCGCTTTGCGGTCCCGCCGAGCCGGCCCCTGCCCAGACCAATCGGGTCGCAGCCGCGACGACGAGCGCGCCGCAGAACACGGCGAGGGTTGTCGGGTGCGTGAGCCCGCACAGCGTCAGCAACAGCCCCATCCCGGCGCGCGCGGGCCACGACCTCCTCGAAGGCCCGATCAGGTGGAGAGATGCGGTCAGAAAAGCAAGCGCAAGCGTGTTGTCGAGATAGCCGCGCAGCACAGTCGACAGAACGCTGGCCGTACCGAAGGCGGCAACGTGGAACGCAAGCGGGTCCTTTACCTCCCTGTAGATCAGGCCGGCAAGCAACAACGGAGTCACGACGCGAATGCCGATCATCAAGAGCAGAGTCGGCGTGAGCGGCGACACCCCTCCGATGCGCCTGAGCAACGCCGCGATGACCGGCGTGGTTACCCTGTAGCCCGCCGTGAGCATGTTCTGCGGCCCGTCCACGGCAAGAAATGTCGCCGGAGTCTCGAACATGATCGCTTCCGCGCGCCAGGCATAGGCGGCAGGGTCGTTGGCCGGTGCCGGGCGCCCGGGGTGGAACACAAACGGCCCACCGAAGAGAGCGAGCAGGATCCCCGCCGTAGCAAGGAAGGCAAGGGGGTGCCCGAGGACGCGCTCGAGCCGGCGGGTGCGGACGGGGCCGGGGGCGAGCTCGCCCTCTTGGGGCGCGGGAGGGGCGACGGGGCGACCGCTGGCGACCTCTTTAGTGGCCAAAATCAACCCCCCTAGGTGAAGCCGCCCGCCGTCTAGAAGATCTTCGCCGCCAGAACGTCGCTCCCGAGCACCTCTATGATCTCACCTCTGCGATTGACGATGGTGAGCATGAAGCGGCCGTCGGCTTGGGGTGCCACGGACTGCAGGACCCCCACGGCCTCAGACGAGGCATGCTCCGAGGCTTGTGACTCAACGAGCTTGAACCGCATCGACACCTTGCGGCCGAGATGAGGTGTCCACGACGCCGGCGAGGCAGGCTCTGTGATGCGCTCTACTCGCCGCGCTCCTCCGCCGGGGCGAACGGACTCTCCATGGCGCCCCCTGAGGCGTCTGGATGCTCCTCGAACCACTGGGCCTGGGCCTGGGTGAAGGAGGTCCATTCCGAAGGCACGCTGTCGCCGGGAAAGATGGCGTCAACGGGGCAAGCCGGGAGGCAGGCGTCGCAGTCCACGCACTCCTCGGGGTGGATCCAGAGCTGCTCCTCGGCTTCATAAATACAATCGACCGGGCACTCATCGACGCACGCCCGGTCCTTGACGCCGATGCATGGTTCAGCGATGACGTACGTCACCTGGATCACCTCCTCAGCAATAGCTCTGGCCCGCGCATGATAACCGCCACGGGGGGCGTTCCGGGAGCCTGGCCCGCCGTCCAAGCTCCTCCTCTTCCCGCTGCGCAAAGGCACCCTCTTGGACTGAGGAGACGGACCGATCTGCCCCGAACCCCCTGGCTCGATCCGCCTACCTGGTGGTCGGCTCTTCAAGCGATCGTTCGAGGCCGTCGAGGATCAAGCTCAGTCCGAATTCGAACTCGTCTCCGTAGTCGTACCCGGGTTGGAGGACGTGCTCGACGGCAAACTCGATGAGATGGGGATATTCGTCGGCCGGAAGCTGGTGCAGGATCGCGTCTGCGATGTCTTGGGTTTCCTCTGCGGTGTCGAACGGCAGGTTGAGCGCTTGATGTGCGAACCCGTAGATGTAGCTGTCGAGCGCGGAGTAAGCGTGCGCCGTCATCTCGATCGAGAAGCCTGCGTCGCGGAGGCACCCGATGACGGCGTCGTGGTGTCGCAGGTTTGCGGGACCGGGCGCCATTCGGGATTCCATCATGCTGATGGCCCATGGATGGCGGGCGAGCGCCGTTCGCGCCGAGTGTGCACGTCGATGCATCGCAGTCTTCCAGTCGGTGCTCGTGGGAGGCAGATCGATCTCGCTGAAGACGACGTCGACCATGCCGTCGAGGATGTCGTCCTTGTTGGCCACGTGGTGGTAGAGGGACATGGCCTCGACCCCGAGCTCTTGGGCTAGATTGCGCATGGTGAGCGAGCCGATTCCGCCGGCGTCGGCGAGGGCAACGGCGACCAGCAGCGCTCGCCCCCTGCTCAGCGGAACGCGGGGCTCCGCCTTCGCGTCGGTCCGTCCTGCCATGTCCGACTCCTCCTGATCCGTTCGAGCCACGGGGCCACAGCACGAGGATGCACGCCGCATGACAACCTTACAAGGTAAGGATAGGTTTATGGGCGCATTGTCTAACCTCCGTCGTTAGCCGTCGCCGGGGGCAGCCCACGACGGAGCTTCCATGTTTGTGGCCGATGGGTAACACTGGGCCAGGCAATGACACCCGTCGCAAGCCGTACTCACTCTTCCGTATCGCCATCGACGCCTGGCCCATACGGCTCACCTGAGACGAAGAGAGTGTTCGTCGGAGCACTGGCGCAGCGACCCTGATGAGCGCGAAGGAAGAGCGGGATGGAGTGCCGCTGACCAATCTCGATCAGCCGCTATTCGAGGGAGCCGGGGCAACCAAGCGGGATCTAGTCGACTATCTGGATGCGATTGCCGATCGCATTGTCCCCGAGCTGGCCGACCGACCGCTCTCGGTCGTCCGAGTCGTTCGCGGGCAGAAGCCGTTCATGCAGAAGAACGTTCCCAAGTACACACCTCAGTGGGTAAAGACCGTGACGCTGTGGGCGGAGGCCTCGAAGCGAGACGTCTCTTACGCCTTGTGCAACGACCGTCGAACTTTGCTGTGGTTCGCCAACCAACGCGCAGTGGAGTACCACCCGACTCTGATAAGCGCCGACAACTGGGACCGCACCACCCACCTCGTGCTAGATCTTGACCCGCCGTCCGCGGATGTATTCCACCTAGCCGTCCGCGCCGCCCAACTCGTCCACCAGGTCTTGGCCGACGCCGGATTGGTTGGTGCGGTCAAGACCAGTGGTGCAAAGGGAGTGCACGTGTTCATACCTATCGACGCACAAACGACTATCGATGACGCGGCGGCCGCGACGCGCGCTATAGCTGCGCGTGCCGAGCGTCTCGACCCTGCCCTGGCAACAACGGCGTATGTCAGGGACGAGCGGGAAGGCAAGGTGTTCATTGATTCCACCCGTGCCGGAGGGGCGACCGTAGTTTCGGCGTACAGCCCGCGCATTCGGCCCGGGGTACCGGTGTCGTTCCCCATAGCTTGGGACGAGCTCGACCGCGTTACACCGGCGGACTTCACCCTGCACACCGCGGCACCATTGATCTCCGAGGGTGATCCGTGGGCCGCCCAGATGCCTGCGCCGCAAAAACTAGGCTCCGATATGATCGAGGACGGCCGCGCAATCCCAATCGCCCGGGTCCGCGCGATGCACGACGGTAAGAGACGCGCCCGCGCTCGCAAATCCTAGCTACTTCCTCGGCTCTTCGAGAATCCGGCATCCGAACCGACACGGCCTTATGGACGAGGGCGGGCATCGGCCGGGCACTCGAAAAACTGGATGGTTACCGGGCCCCTCCCTTGTCCTTCTTGGCCACCCTGACCACGTGACGGCAAAGCGGACCGGCCTCGGATAACCCGCCGCTTGACAACCTTACAAGGTAAGGGTAGGTTACCGGCTATGCCTTACAACGTAAGGTAAAGCCGTGGGATCGACAGAGAGGGACGACCATGAACGCAACTGGGGCCACGACCCGCCGGGCTGCCACGCCCGTCGGGGACGGCGACGAGGCCGGATCGCCGGCGGTGCCACAGAAGATGCAGGCGATCGTGCAAGCCGAATACGGCTCCGCCGACGTTCTGCGCCACGCGCAGATCGACAAACCCGAGATCTCGGCGAACAAGGTACTGGTGAAGGTGCGAGCAGCCGGCCTCGATCGGGGCACCTGGCACTACATGACCGGCCTGCCCTACCTCGCGCGGCTCGCATTCGGGTTACGCGTCCCGAAGAACCCGGTCCTGGGCCTCGATGTGGCCGGCACGGTCGCGGCGGTGGGCTCGAAGGTGACCAGGTTCCAGCCGGGCGACGAAGTGTTCGGCGTCGCGCGCGGGTCCTTCGCCGAGTATGCAGCTGCGCGGGAGGACAAGCTCGCCCCCAAGCCGGCCGGTCTCAGCTTCGAGCAGGCCGCGGTCGTTCCGGTCTCCGCGTCTACTGCGCTACAGGGCCTGCGTGACGCCGGGCGCGTCGAGGCTGGACAGAAGGTGCTGATCGTAGGTGCGTCGGGAGGCGTCGGCACCTACGCCGTACAACTCGCCAAAGCCTTCGGGACAGACGTCACCGGGGTGTGCAGCACGGCGAAGGTCGATCTCGTTCGAGCGATCGGTGCCGACCATGTTCTCGACTACACCCGAGAGGACTTCGCCGACGGCTCCCACAGTTACGACCTGATCATCGACATCGGTGGAAACAGCCGTGTCGCGCGGCTCAGGCGGGCCCTCACTCCCAAAGGGACGCTTGTGATCCTCGGGGGCGAAGAAGGCGGCAGGTTGACCGGCATGAGCCGGCAGATGGGGGCGCTGGCGCTCTCGCCGTTCGTGAGCCAGCGTCTGACCACGTTCATCGCCAAGGAGAACCTCGCCGATCTGGCCACGCTTAGCCAGCTCATCGGGGCCGGCGAGCTCACCCCGATCATCGACAAGACCTACCCGCTGGACCAGGCCCCCGACGCCATGCGTCACCTCGAGGCTGGACGGGTCAGAGGCAAGGTCGCCATCAGCGTAGGACCTGGGGAGGGGCAACGGTGAAGAGCGTCCGATCGACCAGATCAACCGCAATCGCGGTTGGTGCGTTGTTCCTGCTGGCGACGGCAACTAGGCTTCTGCTTGCTACTCCGATCGAACCGATTCTTAAAGGGTCGGGCGCTGGCGCAAGCACTTCGCAGGGGGGCCTTTTGGACAATGTCCAATGGACCTTGTCCACGCCACACTGGTCGCTGTCGCCGGTGAGCGAGGGCTCGCTCGCGCCTTCAGCCTCGACGCCGACCGACACACCTACCGGGAGGAAAGCCGGCCCTTCAAAACGACCCGAAGTGCGCCAGGGCTAGGGGGCCGGCGCACAGCGGATCTCGGCCCTTAAGCCCTCCACTGGAATCTTGAGATCTGGTGGGATTGGAACACCACTGATCCCGCCGCTGCGCAACTCCTCTATGTTGGGCACATCGAGCTTCAACGGGCCATGACCACCGCCAACTCCCTAGAAGATCACCTCGCCCTGTTTATTGAAAAGGTAACCGTTACATCCTCCTGCGCCGCCGGGCAGACCGTAGGGTATTGGACCGGTCCAAATATCGGATCCCAGGATGCCCCTCTCCCCCTCGTCGAACTCGACGACCTCCACGTACGGATACTCGAAATGCGGTTCTTGGGGGCTCATATCAGACCCTTCATACCTCAATAGCTTCTGCTTAGCTTCCTCATCGAAGGGGCCTGTCGCCTCCGTAATATCTAGTGCGTCTCCTGCTGAAGTGATATGCAACTGTGCGTTAGCGACGGGTCCCTCCGAGCATGCTCCGGACCTGAGTGAACCATGGCAGTCCTTCGCGTCAAAGGTGGCCACCCAGTTACCCTCTGTCGGCTCAATCGACTTGTAGTCGTAGAAATCACCGGTCGGGTCCAACAACCCAGCATCGGCGATGGCTCTGATCGCAAAAGTCGCCACAGCCGCATCCGTCCCAGCGGACCGCTCCCCTGTTCCTGAAATGCGAACGCCACCACTTCGAACCGGCCCCTGTATCGAAACTCCACAAGCAACCCCGGCCAGGGCTACAACAATTAGCGAGCTCATCGACCAACGAAGAAGCCGATGAAAACGTCTTGGCATCCTCGGCTCGGCGACGTCCATCCGCGAAGCCGTCAACAGTTCACCTCACCGGTCCCCAGCTCATCGAGATGGGCCGGCAACGGGTCGTTCCGCGCCGAGTTGCTGGGTCCTTCAAAGGGCGAGGCGGGCTGCAGCGGCTTTGTGTTGTTTGCCTGCGTGATAGCTCGAGCGGACCAGGGGGCCCGACTCGACCCACGCCATGCCTAGCTCGTTCTCGCCGAAGACCTTGTAACGTGCGAACTCGTCGGGGTGCACCCAGCGGTCGACGGGCAGATGCCACGACACGCTCGGCTGCAGGTACTGACCGATGGTGAGGACGTCGCAGCCGGTTGCGGCGAGGTCGCTCATGGCATTGTAGACCTCGTCCTCTCGCTCGCCCATCCCGACGATGAGGTTGGACTTGGTCACCTGATCCCTCTTTAGCTCCTTCGCCCAGCGGAGGAGCCCGAGGCTCGAGTCGTATCCGAAGCCGGGACGGATTGACGGATGCAGGCGCGGCACCGTTTCGAGGTTGTGGGCAAGAACGTCTGGGCCGGCTTCGACCACGCGCGCAAGCGAGGCGCGCGGTTCTTCCTTGCGTCCCTTGAAGTCGGGGATGAGAACCTCGATGCCGCAGGTGGGAACCGCCCGTCTTATCGCCGTGACGGTGGCCGCCCAGTGCGCCGAGGCGCCGTCGGCAAGATCGTCGCGCGCAACTCCCGTAACGACCGCGAACTCGAGTCCCATGAGCGCGACTGCCTCGGCGATCTTGGCCGGCTCCTCCGGATCGAGGGGGGCGGGACGAGCGGTCTTGATGTCGCAGAAACCGCAGCGGCGGGTGCAGAGGTCGCCGGCGACCAGGAAGGTTGCCTCGCGCGCCTCCCAACATTCGTAGATGTTGGGGCATGCGGCCTCCTCGCACACGGTGTGGAGGCCGCGCTCGCGCATGATGTTGCGCAGCTCGGTGAAGTTGTCGCCCTCCTGAACGCGCACCTTGAGCCAGTCCGGACGGCGCTCTGGCCTGCCGGCACCCGGCCCCGGGGCGGAGTGGAGCGGCGCCCCGCGCCGCAGGTCACTCAGTGCCTGCTCTCTGGTCTTGATCGTAGGTATCTGGAGGTCCGTCACGGCATCCTCAATACTCGGCGAGCTTTCTCAAGGCAACTTCGAGCCTATCGACATCGGGCAGGTAGCGGTGCTCGAGCGTCGGTGAGAACGGCATCGCAGGAATGTGAGGTCCTGCGACCCTGACGACGGGGGCGTCGAGGTCATCGAACGCCTCCTCTGCAATCTGAGCCGCGACTTCGCCGCCGACGCCGAGAAACTTGGTGTCCTCGTGGACGATCATCGCCTTGCCGGTCTTGCGCACCGAAGTGAGCACCGTGTCCATGTCGAGGGGGTAGATGCTGCGGAGGTCGATCACCTCGACTCCGATCCCTTCGCCGTGCAGCCGCCCGGCCGCCTCGACGCAGAAGTGGTGCATGAGCCCGTAGGCCACCACGGTGACGTCATCGCCCTCGGTGCGGACGGCCGCCCGGCCGAGCGGCACGGTGTAACGCTCCGCCGGCACCTCGCCCTTGATGAGCCTGTAGGTCTTCTTGTGCTCGAGGAAAAGCACCGGATCGCGGTCCTCGATGGCTTCGATCAGCATCCCCTTTATGTCATAGGGAGTCGAAGGCACGACGACCTTGAGCCCGGGCACATGTGCGAAGAAAGCTTCGATCGACTGAGAGTGGTAAAGCGCGCCGTGCACGCCGCCGCCCCAGGGGGCCCGAATGACCATGGGAACCTCGAAATCTCCGTTGGACCGGTAGCGAATCCGTGCGGCCTCGGACACGATCTGATTGAACGCAGGGAAGATGAAGTCTGCGAACTGCATCTCGGCAACCGGAAGCATGTCGTCGAGCGCGAGCCCGATCGCCACGCCGGCGATAAGGCACTCGTCCAAGGGTGTGTCGAGCACGCGCTCGGAGCCAAACTCGTCGAGGAAACCGTGCGTGGCGCGGAATACCCCGCCGCGTGCGCCGACGTCCTCGCCGAGCACGAGCACACGGTCGTCCCGCCTCATCTCGTCGCGAAGCGTGTCGTGCACGGCCTGCACGATGTTCATCTCAGTGGTATCGGTGGAGGGGGCACCTGCGAGGGTCGTCACGACAACTCGGTATCCGCGTAGACGTTCTCGAGGGCGCTCGCCGGATCAGGGAACTCGGCCGCCTGTGCTTCCTTGGCCCCCTGGACGACGGCCTCCCTGGCGACGGCGCGCAGCTCCTCGATGTGGGCGTCGTCGACGATGCCGACCGAGCGCAGATATCTTTCGAAGCGGCCGATCGGGTCCTTGCGGCGCCACTGCTCGACCTCCTCTTTGGACCTGTAGGTGCGGTCGTCGTCATCGGAGGTATGCGCATAGAAGCGGTAGGTGCGAAGCTCGATGAGCGAGGGCCCCTCGCCCGCCCTCGCCCTGTCGACGGCTTCCTTCGTGAGCTTGTACGACTGGAGGACGTCGTTGCCGTCGCCGACGAAGCCGGGAAATCCATAGCCCTTGGCGCGCTTGTGGACGTGGCCTGCGACCTGCATCGACTCATGGACGCTGATCGCGTACTGGTTGTTCTCGCACACGAAAATCAAAGGCAGCTTGTGTATGCCGGCGAAGTTCATCGCACCGTGCCAGTCACCCTCCGAGGTCCCGCCCTCGCCGAACCAGGTGCCGACCACAGCGTCTTCTCGCTTGATCTTCTTCGCGTAGGCGATCCCGGCAGCGTGCAGCACCTGAGTTGCTATCGGAGAAGAACCCGTGATGATGTTGCGAGCCTTCGAGCCCCAGTGAGCCGGCATCTGGCGCCCGCCGGACGACGGGTCATCGGCCTTTCCGAACAGGCCCAAGAAGATGTCCTTGGGCGTGAACCCACAGACGAGAACGAGGGCCATGTCCCTGTAGTAAGGGAGGAAGATGTCCTTGCTGCGCTCGAACGCCCATGCCGAGCCCACTTGCGCGCCCTCGTGCCCGGACACGGGTATGACGAAGGGAGCCTTTCCCTGACGATTGAAAGCCCACTGGCGCTCGTCGCAAAGCCGCGCAAGGACCATGCAGCGGTACATCTCGACGAGATCCTCTTCCTTGAGCCCGAGCTCGGTGTGCTTGTCCTTGCTCACCCCACGCCTCCTTCTGAGCCTACGAGAGGCTCGGTTCGACGACGCCGGCTGCCGACAGACAAGGCGCAAGCTCGCGCCCGTCGGTCCACGCAACGACACGATTGAACACCGCACCAAAGTGCTTGGCCGCTATGCCCGCGACCTCCCTGGTCGAGTGCGCGCGTCCCGTCTCTTGCTCGATCGAGGTGACCCACCGGCCCTCGAGCCCGCACGGCACGATTCCCCTGAACATCTCGAGGTCGGTTGTGACGTTCAGGGCGAAGCCGTGCATCGTCACACCTCTTGTCACCTTGACGCCGATCGCAGCCAGCTTGCGGGCGCCCACCCACACACCTGTGGCGCGGTCGCGATGTGCCTCGACGCCGAGATCGTTCGCCGTTCTGATGACGACCTCTTCGAGCCGTCGCAAGTATCCGATGGCGTCGTAGCGATCCTCGAGCTCGATGATCGGGTAGCCGACGAGCTGACCGGGGCCGTGATAGGTCGAACGGCCCCCGCGGTCAACCTCGAAGGTTGCAATCGAACGAGCGGCGCGCTCGGCGGCGTCGTAGATGACGTCCTCCGGACGCGTTCTCCTGCCAAGCGTGTAGGTGTGTGGGTGCTCGAGGAGCATCAGGCAATCACCCGCAGTGCCGCTCCGGCGCGCCTCGAACAGCTCCCCCTGGGCGGCCCACGCCGTGGCGTAGTCCACCGACCCGAGCCAGGCGGCCGTCAGCCTGCCTGGACGCATGACGGGATGCTCTTCGCCAATCACCTTCCTACAAGTATGGCGACAGATCGGCCGAAAAGTCCGTCGTTTCGATCCGCTCCCTGAGCGCGGCGAGGAAACGGGCCGCCTCGGCTCCGTCGATCGCCCTGTGGTCCCACGACATGGTGAGAAAGCCCATGCTGCGCACGGCGATGGCGTCATCGTCTGTGACGACCACGCGCTTGGTGATCGCCTCGAAGCCGAGGATTGCGGTCTGCCCGCGCGGGATGATCGGCACCGACACGATCGACCCGAACGGGCCTGGGTTGGTGATCGTGAAGGAACCTCCCTGGAGGTCGTCGGGAGTGACCTTCTTCGCCCTGGCGCGCCCCGCTATGTCCGAGATGCTTCGGGCAAGCCCGATCAGGTTCTTTTCGTCGGCGCCCTTGACCACGGGAACGATGAGGCCGCCCCCTTCGAGCGCAACGGCGATGCCGAGATTGACGTAGTGCTTGACCAGGTTGGCCTTGTTGTCCTCGTCGTAGGTGGCGTTGACCTCGGGCATCTCAAGAAGCGTTTCGCACAGCGCCTTTGCAAGAAAGGGCATATAGGTGAGGTTGAAGCCTTCTTTTCCCTTGAAATCGTCCTTGGCCTTGGTCCGTGCGGCCACCACGTCGGTCCAGTCGACCTCGACCGCATTCCACGCGCGCGCGGTCTCGAGGTGGCTTGCGATCATGTGCTCGGCCGTCCTGCGGCGAATGTTGGTCCACGGCACGAGCTCCTCGCGCGCCCCCGCCGCCGCTGCCGGGGCCGCGGCCTCGTCCTCCTCGGGGGCCTGATCGCCGGCCTTTTCGGCGGCCGGCTCGGCCTCCTGGTCCTCGTCGGGCTTGGCCCCTCGCTCCTCGAGCGCGTTGAGAACGTCCTGCTTGCGGATGCGCCCGCCGGTCCCCGTGCCCTCGACGTTGGCGAGGTCCAAGTCGTTCTCATCGGCGAGGCGCCTGACCAAGGGCGAGATGATGCGCCGTTTCGAGGTGTCGGGGGAGCCGCCGGCATCCTCGGACCCAGTGTCCGCCTCGCCCTGAGGCTCCTCGACGCGCGCCTCGCCCTCGGGAGCGGCAGCGTCGTCCGCCTCGGCGGAGGCGTCCGAGCCTCCGTCGTCTGCGGTCGTGTCCTCCTCCTCGGCCTGCGACTCCTCGGTCCCGCCCGTTTCCTCTTCGGTCCCACCCGTTTCCTCGGCGGCCGCCTGAGCGTCGTCCTCCGATCCTTCGTCGGGCTCCGAGTCCTGGTCCTCCGCGGCCTCCTGCTCCTCTTGCTCGGCCTCGGGCTCGCCGGAGTCCTCCTTAGCCTCTTCCCCCGAGCCGGCAGCGCCGTCGCCTACCTGCGCTATGGAGTCGCCGACCTGGGCCGTGTCGCCCTCCTGAACAAGGATCTTTTGAAGCACGCCGGCCGCTGTGGAAGGGACCTCGGAGTCGACCTTGTCCGTCGAGATCTCGACGATGAGCTCGTCCTCTTCGACCTGGTCGCCTTCCTTCTTCAACCATTTGGTGATCGTGCCTTCGACCACCGACTCGCCTAGCTGTGGCATCTTGACCTCTGCCATGCGGCCGATCCTTCCTCTGGAAACGCAGTCTTGGCGGCCCCCCGGGCCGACTTGAGCCCGAGCGGCCAGTGCAGAAAACCTTACCCGGCGCGGGGGCCGCCTCAGCAATCCTGGCGGGAGTGGGGCGCCCTCAGAATCCGGGCGCTAACCAAGCAGCTCGGCGACGTCGGCGATCTCGTCGGGCAGGCGCCGCCACGTCAACTCGATGCGCGCTCGCACGAAGCTGCCGTCAGGTCACCCGCATGTAATCGATGAGCGGCCAATAGGTCGCTGCCTCTGCCCACAGGTAGCGGGGGATCTCAGGCTCCGTGAGCTGCTTGCGCGGTGGAGCGGGGCCGGGCTCGTAGCGGCGACCGCTCGGGCGCAACCACACCGGATTGCCCCCGACGAGCGACACGCTCCAGCCGAACTCGTGCAGCAAGGTGTGGTGGAAGCTGCACACGGTTATGAGGTTGTCGAGGTCGGTCGCTCCTCCCCTGGCCCAGTGGTGAATGTGGTGGGGGGTAAGGAAGCGTCTCGCCTCGCACCCGGGAAAGGTGCACTGATGGCCGTCGCGGAAAAAGACCTGGCGGCGCAGCCAGTAGGGAGTGATCTGGGAGGCGCGCCCGATGCCGACGGGCTTGCCGCCGTGGTGGGCCACGAGTTGGACCCTGGCGTCGCAGCACAGCCGACGGGCGGTTTCTTGATGCAGCACCTGGCCCCCGAAGGTGGCGCTGCCACCTTCGCCTGAGAGGCTTTCGAGCGGGGCGTGGAGCACGACCTCGGTGCGCCCGGGGGCGGCTTCTGTTTTGGGGAGAGATGACGCAAGCAGCACCAGGGCGTCGGCTCGCCGTTGGGCCCTGGTCGGTTCGCCGTTGGGCCCGACGATGTCCTCGAAGGGCAGGTTGTGGCGCGGCTCGGCGGGGAGGTCGCGTGCGAGCCGCTCCAAGGTGTCCGTCAAGACGACGCCCTGGTCGGCCGGGAGCTCCCCCTCGAAGCGGAGACGGTTTCCTTCGGGATACCACCGCCACTCGAGATAGCGGTTCCTGCAGGCATCGGCGACCTCCTCGAGCGGGCGGCTTGTCTCTTCGTCGGCCCGCTCGCGTACCCGGGTAACGCTCACCCGCCGGGCCCACGAGATGAGCTCGCCCTCCGAGTCTGGGGTCGCGAACCTGGTGAGCTCGACGGTCTTGTCGAGCGACAGCGAGCCGCTTGAGAGCGCGGCCGCGATCCCGGCGAGGTGTTCGAGCGCATAGGCGGCCCCAATGAAGCGGCGTGCCTTCCAGTTCGAGATCTGGGCCTTGCCCGACAGCCACTGGGCCATGTTGCGGCAGCCGTCGTGGCGCCACAGCTCGGCGCGATCGCAGGCAAGTACCCAGCGCAGGTGCTCGCGCTCCGCCGCCCCCGCCGCCGCACCAGCCCGTTCGAGGCCGGCCTCGAGGGCGCTGCGCTCCTCAGAAAGCTTGTCTTTGATCCCGTGTTTGAGCTCGTTCAGGTCCATTAGCATTGACTCGCATACTATCGAACATACATTCGACAGTCAAGGGTTTGATGCCGGCACGGCCCTCTCCCCTGGGCCCTGGCTCTTGCGAACTTCTCCAGGTAAAAAAGAAGCCTCTCAGGCGCCGTGGAGGGGCTTGCCTGCGGCGGAGAGGAACGCCTCGCCCATTACCTCGGACAGGGTCGGGTGGGGATGGATGACCTCGGCGAGCTCGGAAGGATAGGCCTCCCACAGGGTCGCAAGCATGGCCTCGGAGATGAGGTCGGAGGCGCGCGGCCCGATGATGTGCACGCCCACCACCGCTCCCTCCTTTTCGGTCACGACCTTGGTGAAGCCGGAGCCGCCCCCGAGCATGAGGGCGCGGGCGTTGTGGACGAACTGAGACTTCTTGCTCACGACGTCCATGCCCATCTCTTTGGCCTTTTTCTCGGTCAAGCCGACGGAAGCGACCTCCGGCTGGCAATAGATGCAATGCGGGATGTTGCGGTAGTCGACCGGCGCAGGGTCGAGGCCGGCGAGGCGCTCTGCGAAGTTCATCCCCTCCTGGAAGGCGACGTGCGCGAGCTGCGGATGGGGATCCCAGTTGGCGTCGGGCACGGAGATCGCGTCGCCGATTGCATAGACGCCGTCGACGCTCGTGGCAAACGATGTATCGGTCAGGATGAAACCCTTGTCCATGTCGATGCCGGCCTCATCGAAGCCCATGCCGTCCGTGCGGGGGCCGCGTCCAACCGCTACGAGCATGCGATCGGCGGTGAGGGTCTCCTTGTTGCCTTCGGTTTCAATCTCGACCTCGACCCCGGAGTCGTTGGCCTCTGCGCCGGTCACCGACGCTCCAAGGTGGAAACTCATCCCCCTAGCCTTGAGCGCCTTTAGGAGAGCGGCAGAAACCTCCTCGTCCTCGGCAGGGGCGATGCGCTCCAGCATCTCGACGACTTCGACCTTGGCGCCAAAGGACTGATAGACGCTTGCGAACTCCAGCCCTATGTAGTTGCCGCCGACGATGACGATCGAGGACGGAATATCGTCGGCAATGAGCCCGTAGCTCGAGTTGAGGACCCGGTCCCCGTCTGCTTCGATGAAAGGAAGGTTGCGCGGGTAGGAGCCGGTAGCAAGCAGCACGGCTTTGTCGGCCGTGAGGCTTCGCTCCCCGTCGTCCGTTTCGACCACAACGGTCTTGGGATCGCTCAGGCGTCCCCCTCCCTCGACGAGGGTGACCTTGTGTCTCTTGACCAGTCCTTGCAGGCCCTTGTACATGCTGCCGACCACCGAGTTCTTGAAGTCGAGGACCTTGCCCCAGTCGACCGTCGGCTCGTCGTTGACGATGATCCCGAAGTCGCCGGCCGCGCGGAACTCGTCGGTGAGCTCGGCCGCGTGGAGGAGCGCCTTGGTGGGGATGCAGCCCCTGTGAAGACAGGTGCCGCCGACCTTGTCCCTTTCCACCATGGCCACGGAAAGGCCGAGCTCGTTGGCTCGAAAAGCGGCCGCGTACCCAGCGTTCCCGCCCCCAAGGATGACCAGATCGAACGACTCTGAGCCCTCTGCCACCTTTGGAACCTCCCACCGAAGTCGGCTGCGTCTGTCCGACGATAGCGCGGCCAGGGGGGCCTTCGTTTGCGCCCTTGCCGTCCGTGCGACGATAGCCATATGAGAGGCGACCGGGTGGAAATCGTCGTCGATGTCGGCGAGGGGACGAGGACCTACGAGATCACAGCAACCAAGGCGGGCCGGCGCGTCGAGGTCTCGAACGTGCGCGGGACCGTGGAGGTGTCCGAGGTCACCCGCACCGGCGAGCTCGTGAGGACGGGGCGCTTCATGTCGGCGAGGGTCGTGGCCCTGATCGAGTATCCCGCCGAGGATGGGCGCGCCGAATCGGCACCGAAGGCCCGCAACCAGCCCTCGCTGCTGTAGGGCACAGGGTCGGGGGCACGTTCCGAGCCGGCCGCCTGGTCAGGCGCGCGCCTGCGCCCCGCAGTGCTTGCAGTAGGGGGCGTTTGGGGAGATGAGCCCGTTGCACTCCTCGCAGGTCGCCGGAGTGACTGTTCCCGACCCGGCGCGGCGGGCCGCAGCGATCCCGAGCCCTCCCACCGCGACTATCAGGATGAGAATGATGATCGCGACGACGTCGAAGCCCCGAGCAAGCCCGAGCGCGAGCGCAAGCGCAACGCCGGCCGCAACAAGCACCGTCACCGAGGCGGTCACGACGCCCCGGGGTCGCGACGGCCGAGGCCGCGCGTGAGCCATTCCCCGACCCTGACCATCAGCTCACGATCGTGGCGGAGGTTGTGCTCGGCCCCCTCGATGACCCACAGCTCGGCGCCGGGAGACCGGTCCGCAATCCGCCGGGCGTGGGCCGCCGGGATGACGGCGTCGGCCGTGCCGTGGATTATCAGGACAGGTATCCGAAGCTCCGCAATCGATCTTTCGGTCGCCACCCCCTGGAACTCGGCCGCCCACAGGGTCGGGTCGGCGACGACGTCGGGGGCCAGGCTGAGCCCGCTGCCGTCGACGGCGCGCTCCACGGCCGCCTCGGGGTTCGGAGCGAATCCCACCCACTCGGCCGGGGCGGCGAGCAGCACGAGCGCAGAGACCGGCGCCCCCCGCCGGATCGCCTCGGTCCCCACCGCTCCGCCCGCCGACGTGGCCACCACAGCAAGCGGCAGCTCCGCCGCTCCCTCGATGCCCCGGGCGGCCTCGATCACGGCCGCGGCGTCGCGCACCCACCCCTCGATCGAAAAGAACCCGGGCGACTCCCGGACGCTGCGCAGGTCGGCCCACACAGCGACCCAGCCGTCCCCGGCCCACTCCCTGGCGAGGTCGGGATAGCCGGCCACGCCTGGGGCTGGGAGGGCTGCGCTCGGCATGCCGTGCAGGAAGACGACGATCCCCTTGGGCTCCGGCGGCATCCAGGCGCCGGCAGCAAGCCGCAACCCGTCGCAGATGACGTCCAGGCGCGCGTTGTAAAGGTCCATCTGAGGAGGTTTCCTCCACGCTCTAGGGCAGGCATCAACAGTATCGAGGTTCTCAGAAACCCGGAAAGGATCAGGCGGCGGTACGCAGGGCCCTGGCCCACTCGCGCACGGTGTGCTCGTCGTGGAAGTTCACGATGCGCTCCTTTGGGATGCCTGCGATCATCGCTGCTGCGAGGCTCATGTCGACAAAGCGCAGCTCCGAGGGGTCGTGGGCGTCGGTGCCTATCGACAGCCGCACGCCCGCCTCTCGTGCGCCCTCGAGCAGGTCGATGCTCAGGTCCTGCCTGTGGGGATGTGAGTTGATCTCGAGCGCCTTGTCGAGCGATGCGGCAACTTCGAAGATGCGGTCCCAGTCGGCGATGAGGCCCGGCCTGCGGCTGTAACGGCGTGTGCGCGGGTGGCCGAGGATGGCAACGTCCGGATTGCGCAGCGCGGCCAGGTAGCGCTCGGTGACGTCGTCTGTGCTCCTGAGGTCGGAGTGGAAGGAGCCAAGGACAAGGTCGAGCTCGCCGAGGGCGGCGGGATCGATGTCCCCGGCGCCGTCACCGTCGAGGTTCATCTCGATCGAGCGCAGGACGGTGAGCCCGGCCCCCCCGGCAACGAGCTCGTCGTTGAGCTCGCCTATGGCCCGCCCCTGAGCGGCAAGCTCGGGCTCATGCATGCCGCGCGGCACCCTCAGCCCGCCGGAATGATCGGTTATCGAGATGTAGTCGTAGCCGAGAAGCGCCCCGCCGTCGGCCATGTCTTTAAGGGCCGCCTTGCCGTCGCTGTAAACCGTATGCATCTGGAGATCGCCGCGCAGCTCGTCCCGCCACGATGGGTCGGCTGCGACCGTCCTGCGCGCGGCCGCAAAGGTGTTGAAGCCGCTCCTCTGGGGTGGAGACTCAGGCACGTCGGGCGGGTCTTTTATCCAACGCTCGAGACGCCGCGCGATGCCGGGGCCCACGTACTCGAGATCGGTGAACGGCCGCCCCTTGGCCTGGAGCTCGGACGCCTCCTCGTGCCACAACAGCGCGGCGGAGGCGGCGCGGCCAAGGGCGCGCTTGCGCTGGCCTTCTGCAACGTCCGCCTCGAGCGCAAGCAGCTCTGCAATGGCGCCGTTTGACAGCTCCACTTGGGGTTAGGAGATGCCGCTTCGCAGGCCGTGGCCGGGGGCGTCATGTTGTCCCTCCGGATCCGACCCGGCTCCCGGCTCACACGCGTGGCACTCGAGCTCGAGGGTTGCGTGCTCGATCCCGAAGCGTTCGGCAAGCAAGGCCTTGATCCGATCGCCGCTCACCTGAGCCTCGTGGAGGCTCACCTCCCCGGCAAGCACGACGTGCGCAGACAGCGCCGGCATGTCGGAGCTGATGTTCCAAAGATGAAGATGGTGCACGTCGTCGACGTCGCTGAGGTTCTCGATCGCGCCCTCGACGCCCCCTACGTCCAGCCCTCTCGGCGCACCCTCCAACAAGACGGTGACGGTCTCGCTCAACAGCTTCCACCCCGCCCAGACCACGAGGACTGAGATGGCAACGGACACGACGGGATCCGCCCACCGCGCGTTCCACAACACGATCGCCACGCCCGCAGCAATGGCGCCGACAGAGCCGGCTGCGTCGGCCATCATGTGCAGCCAGGCACCGCGCAGGTTGAGGCTTCGGCCGGCAGCGCGAGCGATGACGGCCGCGCTCACGAGGTTGACCAACAAACCCAGGGCAGCAACGACAATTACCCCGCCGCCGGCAACCTCTGCGGGGTCGCCGAGCCGGCGCGCAGCCTCGAGCAGTACCCAGCCCGCAGCGCCGATAAGAAGCAGACCGTTCAGCAGCGCACCGAGCACCTCGGCCCGCCTGAAGCCGTAGCTGTGACGGACGGATGCTGGCCGGTCGACAAGCCACTGCGCCCCTAGAGCGATGGCGAGGCCCGCGACGTCCGTACCCATGTGGGCCGCGTCGGCCAGCAGGGCGAGGGAAGAAAAGACGATGCCACCGGCGATCTCGGCAACCATGAACACGCCGTTTGCAACGAGCGCAATCCACAGTGCACGCCGCTGCGCCGTGCCGTGAGGGACATGGCGCTCTTCGCGGGTCGCCGCATGAGCCGCCGGGCTCGATTGCAAGGTCACCTTTTCATCTTGCCACCGCCGGAAGCCTGTGCGTTCGTCGCCCAATGCCGATATCGTTGTCGGCAACCCTGAATCTCGCGCCGGCAAAGGGACGCAAATGCAGCGCCAGGAGAGAAGCCGAGATGGCGGATGACCATGACTTGCCTGCGCGACTGGCGGCCTTTGACTTCTTGGAGGAGCAGACTCAGCGCCACGGCGACGCCCTGCCTCGAGCGACGCTCGAAAAGGGCTTCGTCCACGACGGCCGCCGGATCCCTCTTCTCGGGCCCCAGGGCATCTTCAAGCCGGCGACCATGGAGCTTCCCTTGAGCCTAACGACTGCTCCCGTCGTGGGAGGACGCCCCCGTCCCCTACGAAGACGAGATCACAAAGGACGGTCTCATTGCCTACCGCTACCGCGGTTCCGAGCCCTTGCACAGAGACAACGTGGGGCTGCGACGCGCGATGGCGGGCCGTACGCCTCTGGTTTACTTCTTCGGCTTGGTGCCTGGACAGTACGCAGCAGCGTGGCCGTCTTTCGTCGTTGCCGACGATCCCTCGTCTCTGACTTTCACAATCGCCGCCGACGAACCTCATACCCTTACTGGGACGACGAGCGATGCGGCTGCGGAGCCGATTCGACGCAGGTACGCAACCGGGCTACAGCTTCATCGCCTTCACCAAGCGGAGTTCCGCCAGCGGGTTGTACGCGCCTATCACCAGGCCTGCGCAATCTGCAGGCTCAGGCACGACGAGCTCCTTGACGCGGCGCACATCCTGCCCGACGGTCACCCTTTGGGAGAGCCAACCGTTCCCAACGGACTGGCGTTGTGCAAGCTCCATCATGCCGCCTTCGATCGCAACATCGTCGGGATCCGTTCCGATCTCGTCGTCGAGGCCAGCCTCGACGTGCTGCATGAGATCGACGGCCCCATGCTCATCCATGGGCTCCAGGGATGGCACGGCGCGCCGCTGCAGGTGCCTCGGCCGGTGGAGGACCGGCCGAATCCAGACTTCTTGGCCGAGCGCTACGAGGTCTTCAGACGGGCCGGGTGAGCATCAGCCAGGTGGGCGAGAATCAGGGGGCCGCGCCGAAATGGCGCACGGCAGGCAGCAGCGACTCGTCGGGCGCCGCCTCCATGACAACCGGCCACCCCTCCACCTCGGGACGCCGGCCCCACAAAACGATGGTCTTGCCGTCGCGTGGCTCGGCCCCCACAACACCCCCATCGACCCTCCACCCACGTGCCGCGCCCGGGACAAGCGCTGCCGACGGCGCCTCGAGAGCGCGTGCTCCTTGGCTTCGCAGCCGGCGCGCCTCGGAGCGGCAGCGGGCATAGCTAGAGGGATCCCCACGGAGGTCAGCGGCCGGAAGTCTCGGTACCGACATGGAAGGGTCACCGATCTCGACGGCCCAGATCGCCCGGTTGACGGTCGGGACATCAGTAGCGTCGCGGATCTCCTCGTGTCTGAGGAACTCCGCCCACGCGCCGTTGGGTGTATCCGAAAGGTATTGAGCCGGTCCTTCCCCGGCGCCATGCCACCGCTCAGGCGGCTGGGCCGAGTCCTCCCACAGGAAGGGAAAGCGGCGGTCGGCGTTACGGTAGGCAATCACGTTGCGCCACCCCACACGAGAGACCGAGCGAGCCCTCTTACCCGGTGCGGGCCGGGCTCGTCCGAGCTCCATTGCCCTTTGAGAAGCTCAGCGGGGGCGCGGTCGTCCAGGAGGGCTCGCCTGCGTTGCCACCATCGCCTGATGCCTATGTCGTTGTAAGCACCCTTGAGGTCGCCTGCGACCAGCGCCACGAAGTGCAGCCGGTCGGCCACAGAGTCCGGCGTCGGGCGGGCCGCTTTGGAGTATCGCTGAAGGCTCGAGGGCGATATGCAGAGCAGCCCCGCCAGCATCTCCACTCCGAAGAGGCCGATCATCGGCCGCCACTCGTGGTCGGGGAGAGGCGAGCGCTCGAGCGCCTCCAGGATGGCGTCGAGCGCGCCGGCCACGTCGGGGTCCTCGAGGCCGGCGGGCCCCGCCAGGGTGGCCGCAAGGCCCGCCACCAGCCCGGTCGCGATGCCGGCGTCCGAGATCCTGCCAAGGCCCTCCCTCAGGAGCGACGAGTTGAGCTGCCCCAGGGTGCCGAGATCCCGGATAAGGCCCATAGCCTCGGCCTTGATGAGGAGGTCGGCCACCCTATGCACCAGCTTTGGTGGCAATGGAAGCGCTTTGGACTCCAATTGGATATCGGTCATCTCCCAACGTCTATCCGAAGGTTGGCCGACCCGTCAGAGGGGGAGGACGATCAACACGTAGGCCAGAGGTCGGTGCACTCGCTCATGACCCGGAATGCTTTGCCCTCAACCAGGACGTGGTCGTGCACCGGGATGCCGAGGCTGCGGCCCGCCTCGATCAGCCGTTTGGTGAACTCGACATCGCAGTCCCATAGCTCGGCTATGTCCCCGCTCGACTTGGAGGTGAACATCACCGCCGCTGCGCCCGTCTTCCTCGGCAGATAGAACAGCTCGTCGACGGGAAGCATCGTCACGGGCTGGTCGTTCGAAACGAAACACTCGCTGTCTCCCACGAATCCGTAGAGGTCAATGCAGGTGCTGAAGATGACCTCGGCGTCGACGGACCCGACCACCTCAACGAGTTTGTCGACGGCGTCGATGAGGCTGAAGCGATGGGGCGGCGGGCCGGCGCGTGAGGCCATTGAGAGCCTTCCTCGTTCGATGGGTGCGTGTCATGCATCCCACCCCACGAGCGCTCATGGCGCTGTGAGCGCCACCACAAAGAGCCCGGCTCGGTGGCGGGCGCGCCGGGTCGAGCATTTCATGTTGCCCAGAGTTGCCGGTGATGGATGCGGACGCACCGGCGTTGCAAGCTAACTACTTCCATCACGCCGACGACATTCTCGGGACCCACAACCACCTCACAGGTGGTTTCCGGGGTCCAGAATGTGAGCGCGACTCTCTTGGATCGAGGAGAGCAGGGGCCGGCGCGTCCACGTTGCACGGTGGCGAGTTCCGTCACCCTTTCGACGATCATTCTCGGGACCCCAGACCACCTCACAGGTGGTTCCCGGGGTCCAGAATGTGAGCACGGCGTCTCCTTCGATCAAGCAGAGCGGACGGGCGGCGTCGATTCGATCGAGGCGGAGCGGACGGCGGCGTGGGATCGGGATCGGCTCGTTGTAAGTGTGAGGCGCGCCACAACGCGCAGGGGCGGTATTGCCTTTTGTGGCTTGG
>JACCZU010000115.1 GCA_013695835.1 Candidatus Aridivita willemsiae | reverse complement strand
CCTGTGTCTCCTGCTGACTTTCACCTGAGCTCTTGCCGGGGCAGTCGTGGTCTCGTTCCGAGACTTGCGAGCTACCGCCCTTCGACCGGCCGCCTTCTGAGCGGGCATCGGATGCGAGCGCAAGCCCCGTGCCTGTGGCCAACAACCCCGCTGCTACGAGTCCCGCCATCGCCAGCCGGCCTCGACGCCGACGCGGTACCTGGTGTTCCTGGTCCATTTGCGCTACCTCCTCTTCCTTGTCAACGATCAGATAACCACTCCGTTGTTAAAGAGGCGGTAAAGGCCTCACAAAAACCTCGGCAACACCCCCGAAGTCCTGAAACCCCGACTGGCGGCCCCTTGTGCCGGTGGACCTCCCCGGGTGCCTGGCCGCACATCGAGCCCAAGTTCGCGCCGGTCGACACCGCCTGCACTCTGGTAGATGAGCCCCGTGGGCGCGGAGCATTCGCTTGAGCTTCGTGGACGATTCTGTGTGGCCGATCGCACAGATCCCGAGCAGTTGCGTGCAGAAATTTCCAGCCGAGAGGTGTGAGCCGGCTGCGACCACCAAAGCAGTTACACCCGTGCGGTCGGCGGGGCCGTGATCCAAGCAGCCAGGGCCGGAACTCGGCTGTTGGCATGGGATGCACAAAGTGCGATGCGTTGAAGCCTCAGTCGAGCCAGCGACGGACGATGTCGAGCATCGAGATGATGCCGACGGTTCCGCTCCCGTCTACCACTACAACGTGCTGAAAGCCGCCTGATGTCATGGCTTCTGCGGCCTGCTTGAGCGACCAATCGGGCGCAGAGAAGGTCATGCTCGGGGACAAGTGATCACCCACGCGTTCCTCGTCCGGGTCCTGGCCAGATGCGACCATCTTCAGCACATCGCGGTCCGTGATGATTCCCGGAGCCGCCTTGGGTCTCAATGACTCGACGATCGCTGCGCCCGCGCCGTGCTCGACCATCTGTCGAGCCGCGTGCCGAAGCGTCTCGTCTCGACCGATGTTTAGCAGATCGCGATTCATCGCTTCTCGGATCTGAATGCCGATCAGGCGGCGCACCCGCCCTTTGGTCCAGGCTCCGACGATGTCCTTTATCGAGACGATCCCAACGGGCCGGTCCTCGTCGAGCACGATGAGATGTCTGAGGCCGCCGGCGATCATGGCCTCGGCGGCACGCTCGAGCGTCCACTCTGGGGCTGCGCGGATTGAACCCGGCGTGAGATGATCGGCGACATACCCGGCGCGCGCGTCACCGCCCCTTCCCACCAGCTCGAGGATGTCGCGCTCGGTGATGATTCCTAGGGGATCGGACGTGCCTCGGTCGACGACTGCTGAGCCGACCCAACGTTCGATCATCTTTCGAGCCGCCTCACCAACCACCTCGCTGGCGGCTACGGTGAAGAGGTCTCCCGTCATCACTTCACGCACCCGCATGGCGCCGCCCCGGTGACCCGCCGGTGCGCCGGGGCTGCTCCGGCATCCCCCATTGGCTGTCTCCCGCCAGGATGACCCCGTAGAGCAGGTGGTCCATGGCGAACATCAGCCGTTCAACGGGTCTGATCTTGGTTGCCTGCTCGAGCCCGAGCACGGGAGCGATGCTGAGCTCGAAGACCGCCCAGGTCGCCAGGCCGTAGGCCGGCCCTGCCCACTGCTTGTCGAGGAAGGAGCGCGGGAGCAGTGCGAAGGCGGCGCCGCCTCCCGCGCCGTAGACCCAGTGGGCCAGTTCGACAACCGCGACCTGACGCCTTGCCAAGAAGAAAGCGAGCCGAGGCTTCCGCACGATCAGGGCAAAGGCCCGCTCCTTGAGGATGGCGTCAGGTGGGGTCTGCTCGACGAGACCAAGTCCGGTCGTGACCTGGCGCAGCGCGCTCATCGTCATTGCGGCGACGGTGCCGCGAACGACACCGGACATCATCCGCTCGGGACGTTCGTTGGACGCAGGGAACTTCATTGCCGATTCCTTCCTCCGACGCCATCCAGCGGCGAGCTGGGGGTCACATTATCTCTCGGGCGCGCAGGCAAGTCAGCGCTCCGTGTGGTCCCCCCACCTTGAAATAATGGGTTTTGACACCCTCTTCGACATGCCCCCGCCCCTGGTGGGGGTGGCGCGCGAAACCGCACCATCGCCCTGGTCAGCGACATCAGCGATGAGCTGATCCGCCGCGTTGCGCAACTGGAGGGTTTCGATCCCCCCGTTGACGTCACGCCCCACGCCGAGACGGAGCCTGCTCGACGAGCCTTCCCCGGCGTCCTTGCGCGGCTACAAGCTGCGCGAGGATCTGCTCGACGCGGCATTTGTGCCTGGACAGCCGCCTGTCGGCACCGCCACGGCGTGAGCGGAGCCAGCTGCTCGGCGTGCCCGAGAGACCGAACGACGATTCGCTCATCGCGACGATCATTACGCGATCGACACAGACGGTCCAGGTCCTTGGCGAACCTCCAGACTATGCGCTGACCACGATCAGAAAGCTCCAACAACCGAGGCACAGCCTCGCTAGCCATCGACGCGAGGTCATCGGGCGCGCGATGCAAGTGCGCTCAGCCAAGCGTCGTTCTGAGCGGGTAAGGTTACCGCGTCATCCCGCCGACCCGAGGAGATCCTCGTATGAGATTGCGTGCCAGGTTGGACCAGGCCACCGCCTCGAAGCCGCTGCTGGAGCACCCCTTCTACCAGGCGTGGGCAGCAGGGACGTTGACCACGGAGGATCTCAACCTCTACGCCGGCCAGTACTGGCGCCAGGTCGAAGCCTTCCCGGGCTATCTCGAGACGATCGCAGGGAGGCTCGACGACGGGATTCCCAAGAAGACGGTCCTGTCGAACCTCGCCGATGAGCGCGACGACGACCACCCGGGCCTCTGGCTCGATTTCGCCGAAGCCCTTGGGTCCACCAGGGCGGAGGTCGCCGAGACCGACGTCCAGCCGGAGACCCGTGCGTGCGTCGAGGCCTTCTCCCGAGCTGCGGAGAGCGCTTCGCCTGCGCTCGCCATGGGGATGCTCTTCGGCTACGAATCCCAGACCCCACAGGTCGCCCACACCAAGATCACCGGCCTCCGTGACTTCTACGGGATCGAAGGCGCAGGCGTGGCCTATTTCGAGCTGCACGGCGAGCTCGATGTCGAGCACGCAACGGAGATGGCGTCCGCGATCGAGGAGGTAGCGGTGGACGAAGCGTCTGCAGCCGAGGCAGAGGCCGGGGCGCGCGCGGGGGCCGAAGCGATATGGAAGCTCCTCGACGGTGTCGCTCGAGCAAGAGGGGTCTGCTGAGCTCGTTCTGCTTCATCTTCGCCTTACCGAGCGCACGCAGGTCTCTGGGAAGACTGGTCTAACCCGTCCGGTTTGGATGGATCATAGCCACAGGAGATCCGGTGGCAGACGGTTATTACTCGACCATCGCTCGGGGAGCACTTCAACGCGAGGCATCGTTGATAGAGGGCGCCGCTCCCGATACGCGCTTCGAATCCTCATCGCGGAGGATGCGTCCGACATCCGCTTGTTGCTCGGTTGTATCTCTCCTGCAGATGCTCGAGGACATCGCCGCGGAGGCACTGCGCGCCCTCGAGCAAGAAGCGGCGAGGTTAACCGAGTGGTTCGGCGGCACCCGAGTGTTGTCAAGGTTCCCCTCACCGTTGTCGAAAATTGTGGCCGACCCAGGAGAGTGAATCCCAGTCCAAGCCAACTCAGGGAGACGTCCGCTAGGGTGGGAGCGGCGGATCCACGGCCAGGAGGCATCCATGCCGAATCCAGTGGTTCATTTCGAGGCCATCGGGGCCGACGGTCCTTCTCATGAAATTCTACGGCGACGCTTTCGGGTGGAGCTTCAGCGCCGACAACCCCATGGGTTATGGGATCGTCGACAACCACGGCGAGGGCATTAACGGGGGCATCGATCAAGCGCCCCCCCGAGGGGAGCGCGAAACACCCGATGTTCTACATACAGGTCGATGATATGGACGCCGCGCGTAAGAAGATCGAGAGTCTGGGTGGGAGGACAATCAACCCACCTTCGGAAGTGCCCGATGGTCCCGCGCTTGCGCACTTCGTCAGACTTGTAGAGGAGAGCATGAGCACCGGTAATAACCATCGGCGTGATCCTACGAGGCTCGGCGATCATTCAGCTCGAGATTCACTCATAGCGCAGGTCTGCCCAGCAGCTTGCGGCCGCAGGCTCGCGTGGCGGGACTGCCCGTTTTAGCGAGACGTTCGATAAGCGGGAGCACTCTTGCTTTGTAGGTTCTCGTCGTCGGCGGCGAGGTCAACCAGGGTCTGCATCGCGAACGTCTTCACGATGTTGCTGTTGTCGCTGAGGTAGGCGAGGAGCACTTTGACCGCCTCGTCTCGTTGGTTTGTTTTGAGCGTTACGCGCCCGAGCAGCTGAGCGACATGCCAGCGCACTTCCTTATCTTCGGCCGAGGCAGCGATGGCCAGCAGCGTATCCACGTGGGGGCGCAACAGCTCCGGTCGGACCTGGGTGATCTTCTCGATGGCATCTGCGGCTCGCATCCGCACAACGGGTTCGTCGTTGCCTATTGCTGCGAACACGGAATCAGCTTGAGTCGGCGAGCACGTCCTCCACCACCTCGTTGGAACGGCCGATCGAACGCCGGTCCGGCGGCTCCAACAGCTTGGCGACGACCGATGGATCCACCACGCATGTATATAACCAAGCCGGGATCACGCTAGCCTAGGCCGCCCGGCTGCGGCGTAGGCGACGCGTCCGGCGGAGCTCGCCAGCTCGAGGCGTTGCTTGCCGCCTGTCGAGGCGCCGACTCTGCCGGGGGGGCAACCCGCTGACCTCGGCGGCACCGGCCCGGCCGTCCGGTGGGTCCCCCAACTCGGCGAGCGACGCGGAGGGATGGTGGGATGCAGTCTTGACCCACTCGATCACGCCTTCCCGGGTGTCCATGGCCTCGAACAGCATGCTCGTTGCCCGCGCGCAAGTGCGCTTCCTCCGGGCATGGCGGCACAGACGGTGTTGCAGGAAGGGACTGAAGACTCCAGCGATGAGCGCACCAACCAGAACGCCCCCCCGCTCCGATCAACCCCTCTCTGCCAACGTGAACGGATCTGGGCTGGGTTGCAGCGCGCACCCGTGGGACGCACGGGGAACTCCCCAGGCCGGTTGATGTCGCCGGCCGGAGGCCACGTCGAAGGTCTGCGGCGTACATCTAACAATCCGGATCCCAGAGTCTAGATGTCAATCGATGGCCGGCCTTGCCCGGCGAGTCATAGTGGTCGCTGCCCGCCATCCCGCCTGTCTCCAGAGGAGGCGGTGGCGGCAGGCAGGGTACGGCCCTCAGTGTGGCTCCGGCGCCCAAGCGTTGCCGGCGCGATTAGTCGTCGCTGGTGGGCGAGTGGACACCTCGTTAGGGGAAGCGGCGGCCCCAGGCGGAGCCAGTCATGAAGGCGGCCCCCAGTAGGAACAGGCCGGCGCCGGCGAAGGCCGCTGTGACCTCGCGGCGCTCCTCGACGAATCCGATGCGCGACCCGAGGTGCTCATAGATCGCCTGGAGGTCATCCTCGGTCGGAGCGGTGAAGGACTGGGCGTCGGTCACCTCGGCTATGCCCTGGAGCGTCTCGGGATCGGGGGGCACGGGGACGAGCCTCATCACCCCGTTGGCGTCGGGGGCCTCGACCACGCCCCCCG
>JACCZU010000073.1 GCA_013695835.1 Candidatus Aridivita willemsiae | reverse complement strand
CCCCATGTTGCCCGGACATGAGGAGGGCGATCGCCGCCTCGAGCGGAGGTGCGGTCGATTGTTGGTGCCTGGTACCCACAAACGACCAAGGTACGGGGCAGAGCGCGGCGGCTACTGTGGGCCGCGCCACAGTTGGCGGCTCGGGCGGTCAGCCGCGCGTCTCCGTGACCCTTATCGACTCGATGTAGATGGGGACGATCGGCGTGTTGGCTTCCCCTGGGGCGCCGGAGCCCCTCGTCTCCTTTTCGCCGATCTCGTCGAGGACATCGAAGGAGGTCCTGGCAACTCGCCCGATGATGGAGTAGTGCGGTTCAAGCCCGGCCGGCTCGACCGCCACGTCTTCGGAGATTCCCTTGTGAGTCACGATGAAGAACTGGCTCCCGGCCGAATCGGTGAACGGTCCCTTGTTGGCCATGGCGACAACGCCCCGCACGTAAACGCTGCCCTGCACGGGGTACTCGTCGGGGACCGTGTAACCGGGACCCTCGGGCGGCTCGCCGGGAACCCCGTTGGGATCGCCCGACTGAATGATGCTGTTGGGGACGACGCGATGCCAGATCAAACCGTCGTAAAAGCCTCGTCGCGCCAAGAACACGAAGCTGTTGACGTTCTCGGGCGCCTTGCCCTCGGCGAGATCGATGGTGATGTCGCCGCACGAGGTGGAGATGACCGCCCCGTAGTCGGCACCGGCTTTGAGCGCCAATGGGGGGGATTCATATCGTTGCGGGCGGGCTTGCGGCGGACGCGTGGCCTTGCAAGCGGCCTCGGGGAGGTCGGGTGCGCCCGATCCCCCGGCCGGAGCCGTGGGCTCCTCCGCCCTCGAGAACAGAGCGCTGCCCGCAGCGGCAACGACGATCACCGCCAGGACTGCCACCCTGGCCGCGCGCCGACGGCGCACGTCGATGGGGCGGGACGGACGGGCCCGGGCCGGGTCCTTTCTGTTGTGGCCGGCTGCTGCCAAGGTCGCTTCCTTCAGCTAGAGGCTTGTCCTTGCCTGCTAGTCTCGCCTCGACAGGAGGCCCGATGTTGCAGGCGCCGCCCCTTTCTGCCACACCAGGCCGGGCTGGACGCCTGCGGAGGAGACAGGTTGCTTGAACGCTAGCAAGAAGCACTCTCGGCTAGGCGCGGCAGCGGCGCGGCTCCTGGGTACGCCCCGGGAAGCGCTGCTGTGATGGCAGAGGGGGAGCGGCCCCGCATCCTCGTCGCCAAGCCGGGCCTCGACGGGCACGATCGCGGGATCAAGGTGGTCGCCAGGGCGCTGCGCGACGCCGGGATGGAGGTCATCTACACGGGGCTCCACCAGACCCCCGAGCAGATTGCTTCGGCCGCGATCCAGGAGGATGTGGATGCAGTTGGTCTCTCGTGTCTTTCCGGAGCGCACATGACCCTGTTCCCGAAGGTCGTTGAGCTGCTCGAAGAGGAGGGCGCGGGTGACATCGTGATCTTCGGGGGCGGCATCATCCCAAGCTCGGACATCGCGAAGCTCAAGGAGTCGGGCATTGCAGAGATCTTCACGCCCGGCGCGCCGACCAAGACCATCATCGACTGGGTGCGCAACAACGTGGGACAGGCGGTCTAGTGGACCTCTTCGAGTACCAGGGTAAGGAGCTGCTCCGCAAGTCCGGCGTCCCAGTTCCCGAGGGCCGTGTGGCGTCCACGCCAGAAGAGGCATCAAGCGCGGCGCGAAGTCTTGGCGGCAAGGTCGTGGTCAAGGCGCAGGTTCAGGTTGGGGGCCGGGGCAAGGCGGGGGGTATCAAGCCGGCGGCCAACCCCGACGAAGCGGCCGGGGTCGCCGAGCAGATCATAGGCATGGACATCAAGGGTCACAAGGTCAGAAGGGTGCTCGTCGAACGAGCCGGCGACATCAAGGCGGAGTACTACTGCTCCTTTCTGCTCGACCGCTCACAACGCACCTTCCTCGGGATCATGAGTGCGGAGGGCGGCGTCGAAATCGAGGAGATCGCCGACACCGCGCCCGAAAAGATCGCCCGAGTTCACATCGATCCATTGCTCGGGATGTCGCCGTTCCACGCACGCAAGCTTGTTTTCGAGGCAGGCATCGACCCCGGTGCCCGCAAAGAGGCCATAGCTGTGCTGCCCAAGCTCTATGAAGCGTTTGTTGCCCTCGACGCCTCGCTCATCGAGGTCAACCCACTCGTGCTTACCGGGGAAGGCCGCGTGATGGCCCTCGACGCCAAGGTCTCGCTCGATGACTCGGCGGCCTTCCGCCACCCAAACTTCGACGAGCTTCGCTCGGCCCACGAAATCTCGGCCCAGGAGCGCGCCGCTAAAGAGAAAGGCCTCAACTACATCAAGCTCGAAGGAGACGTCGGCATCATCGGGAACGGCGCAGGCCTCGTCATGTCGACACTCGATGTCGTCAAGGCGGCCGGAGGGGAGCCTGCGAACTTCCTCGATGTCGGGGGCGGCGCCGACGCCGACGTGCTCTCGTCCGCCCTCGAGGTCATCACTTCGGATGACAACGTCAAGAGCGTGCTCATAAATATCTTCGGCGGGATCACGCGTGGCGACCTCGTCGCCGAGGGCATCATCGACGCGCTCGGCCGGCTCGACATCCATACGCCGATTGTGGTGAGGCTCGACGGCACCAATGCCGAGCAAGGACACAAGATGCTCGACGAAGCTCCCCATGAGATGCTGCGTTCTGCCACGACCATGCTCGAGGGCGCAGACAAGGCCGTCGAGCTTGCGCGCGGAGATGCCCCCTGATGGCGATCCTCGTCGGTGACGACACCCGCCTTGTCGTGCAGGGGTTGACCGGGCGCGAAGGGTCCTTTCATGGCATGCGGAACAAGGACTACGGGACCGATCTGGTCGCCGGGGTCACGCCCGGCAAGGGCTCCTCCGAGGTCGAAGGCGTGCCGGTGTTCGACACCGTCGCCGAGGCGGTGTCGGCCACGGGGGCCAACACCTCGATGGTGTTCGTGCCGCCGGCCGTCGCGGCAGATGCCATCCTCGAGGCTCACGACGCCGGAATCGAGGTCATTGTCGCGATCACCGAACACATACCTGCGCTCGACATGGCGAGAACGGTCACGCATCTGCGGCGGTCATCCGATGGGCGAGCGACGCTCATAGGTCCCAACTGTCCGGGGGTCATCTCGCCGGGCAAGGCCAACGTCGGGATCATCCCGGGCGAGATCTGCGAGCCGGGGTCGGTCGGTCTTGTGTCGCGCTCCGGCACGCTCACCTATCAGATCGTCCACGAGCTGACCCGCGAGGGCCTCGGCCAGTCGACCTGCGTCGGCGTTGGAGGGGACCCCATCCCCGGGTCGGACTTCATCGATATCTTGGAGCGCTTCGAAGCGGACGACGGGACCGAGCTCGTTGTGCTCGTGGGCGAGATCGGCGGCGACGCCGAGGAGCGGGCCTCGCGCTACGTCGGGGAGCACATGACCAAACCCGTAGTCGCCTACATCGCGGGCTTTACGGCCCCCCCGGGCAAGACCATGGGTCATGCGGGGGCAATCATCTCTGGCTCGGCGGGCACGGCGAGCGCAAAGAAGGTTGCGTTCGAGGAGGCGGGCATTCGGGTCGCAACCAACCCGACCGAGGTGGCTGGCATCGTCAAAGAGACGTTGGGATAGCACCTGATGAGGGAGGTCGAGGGGCTCGCAGGGCCCCCCTGGGAGGCCGAGCTTCGGGGCAGCTTCGACAAGCTCGTTGTGGGCTCGGATGTTCTCGAGGACAATCCACTCGGGGATCCCGCGCGCCGCCCGGTTTACGTCTACGTCCCGCCGGACGCCAAGGATGCGGCCGCGACGGAACAGAAGCTGCCTTCGATCTATGTGATCCAAGGGATGACCGGTCAGCTCGATATGTGGCTCAACCGCTCCGCTTTCGAGCCGACCATGATCGAAAGGGTCGACCAACTCTTCTCGTCCGGCGGAGCGCCCCCTGCCGTCGTGGTCTTCGTCGATGCGTGGACCTCGTACGGGGGCTCACAGTTCATCAATTCGGTCGCAACGGGGCGCTACATGGACTACCTCTGCGATGAGGTCGTGGCCTTTATCGACGAGCGCTACCCGACGGTTCCAGATCGCGACCGGCGCGGACTCACAGGTAAGTCGAGCGGAGGATACGGCGCTATGGTCGTCCCGATGCTGAGGCCGGATATCTTCGGCGCTCTGGCGTCGCACGCCGGCGACGCGTTGTTCGAGGCCTGCTACCAGACCGAGTTCCCCGTGACGGCCCGCACGCTCAGGGACAGCTTCGAGGGCTCATACGACGTTTTCTGGGAGCGCGTGCGCAGCTCAGATAGGGTCGACTTCGAAACCATAGCGGCGCCGCTCAACACCTACGCGATGGCCGCCTGCTACTCACCGGACGAAGGGCGCCCGGGCAAGGCGCTGCTGCCCTTCGACATCGACACTGGCTACTTGTTCGACGACGTCTGGGAGCGGTGGCTCGCGTGGGACCCGGTTCGCATGGCGCCCGCGCATCTCGAAGCCCTCGGGAGCATGAAACGCATTTATCTCGATGCCGGGCGCTCCGATGAGTACTTCCTCGACCTCGGCGCGCAGGCCTTTTCTAAGGAGCTCACCAAGGGCGGCATCAGACACACACTCGAGCTCTTCGACGGAGCCCACGGCGGACTCCAGTATCGCTATCCGGGGGCGATCGCCGAGCTGGCAAGCGCCCTTTCCGCCTGACCAACATGGGGAGCCGCATCGTGATACTCATCTCGGGGACCGGCTCGGGCATGACCGCGGTTCTCGAAGCGTGCGAGCGTGGGGACCTTGCCGCCGACGTCGTCGGAGTGCTTGCCGACAGGCCATGCCGCGGCCTCGAAGTGGCGTCAGAGCACGGCGTGCCGGCCGCTGTCACCAGGCTTGCAGACTTCTCAACGCGCCACGAATGGAACCAGGCATTGACCAAGAAGGTGCGCGCCTACGCCCCCGACCTCGTGCTACTTGCCGGATTCATGCGCGTCCTTGCGCCGGAGTTCGTCGATGCATTCCCAGGGCGACTCCTCAATGTGCACCCTTCACTGCTTCCGGCCTTTCCCGGAGCGAGAGCGGTGCGGGATGCGCTCGAGGCTGGGGTCAAGGTCACAGGCACGACCGTGCATCTCGTCGACCACGAGGTCGATCACGGCCCCATCCTCTTTCAGGAGCCGGTGCCAACGCGCCCGAACGATACGGAGGAAAGCCTGCACGAGCGCATCAAAGAGGCCGAACACCGCCTGCTCGTGGATGCCTGCCGCGCGCTGCTCGGGGGCGATGTCGTCGTTAAGGGCCGGGTTGCAAGCGTGATGAGCGGCGGTGAGCGTTAAAGGTGCCCGCAGTTGCGGTCAGACGAGCCCTGATCAGCGTCTTTGACAAGTCCGGCGTCGTCGAGCTCGCGCAGGGGCTGGCCGAAGCAGGTGTGACCATAGTCTCGTCGGGTGGAACGGCGCGCGCGATCGCCGACTCGGGCATCGCAGTCACTCCCGTAAGCGAGGTGACCGGCGCGCCGGAGATCCTCGGTGGGAGGGTCAAGACCCTGCATCCGATGATTCATGGCGGGATCCTCGCAGACCGCTCGGTACCCGAGCACATGCAAGAGCTCGCAGCAGGTTCAATCACGCCCATCGACCTCGTCGTTTGCAACCTCTATCCGTTCGAGCGCGCCGTCGCGCACCCAAGCGTCACCGAGGCGGAGGCAATCGAGCAGATCGATATCGGCGGGCCCGCGATGGTGCGTGCGGCCGCCAAGAACTTCTACTCCGTTGCCGTTGTCGTCTCTCCCGATAGTTATGCGGCGGTGCTCGCGGAGATCAGAGCGAGCGGTGGCGTTTCGGATGAACTCCGAGCGACCTTGGCGGCGGAAGCGTTCCGCCATACTGCCGCCTACGATGCAGCCATCGCCGCCTATCTGGCGCGCGCTGAGGACATGCCGGATCGCCTCGTGTGGGATGCGGACAAGATTTTCGACCTCCGTTACGGCGAGAATCCCCATCAGAGCGCTGCCTTCTACAAGAGCGGGCGCCTCGCTTCTGGCCTCGCGGGGGCCGAGCAGCTTGGAGGCAAGGAACTCTCCTACAACAACCTCCTGGACCTGGACGCAGCATGGGGGCTTACGTCGGAGCTCGAGGGCCACGGTGCTGCAATTATCAAGCACTCGAATCCGTGCGGAGCGGCAGTCGCCGACCGGCTGCATCTGGCCTACGAAAGGGCACTTGAATGTGACCCGACCTCCGCCTTCGGCGGCATCGTGGCCTTGAACCGAGCCTGTGATGCAGCAACGGCGGAGGCCATCACAAAGATCTTCACCGAGGTCGTCGCGGCGCCGGATTTCGATGCCGATGCGCTCGAGGCACTCACCAGGAAAAAGAGCCTGCGCGTGCTTCGGATGCCGGGTTTCACCCAGGCCGAACGCGAGGTGCGCAGCGTGGCCGGTGCGCTGCTTGTGCAGTCGCCCGACCCGAGCGACGATGGCAGGGAGGCCAAGGTTGTGACGACTGCGGAGCCCACCCGTGAGCAGTGGGACGACCTGCGCTTTGCGTGGGTTGTTGCCAAGCACACGAAGTCCAATGCCATCGTTTTCGCCAGTCACGGTGTCGCCGTTGGTGTCGGTGCAGGACAAATGAACCGGCTCGAGGCGGCCGAGCTCGCCGCCCGGCGCTCAGGGGATCGTTCTAAGGGGGCGGTGTGTGCTTCCGATGCCTTCTTTCCGTTCAGAGACGGCCTCGATGCGGTCGTCGCATCCGGTGTTGCTGCCGTCGTTCAGCCGGGAGGATCGGTGCGCGATGACGAGGTCATCGCCGCCGCCGACGAGCACGGCATCGCGATGGTGTTCACCGGACGGCGTCACTTCCGGCACTGACCATGGAGGGCAAATGACTGCGCAGATCATCGACGGCAAGGCGATTGCGGCACAGGTTCGCGCCGAGGTCGCCGAGGAGGTCAAGGCTCTCGCGGCCGAAGGCGTGGCCCCTGGGCTTGCGACCGTCCTGGTGGGGGACGACCCAGCCTCGGCAATCTATGTGCGCTCGAAGCGGAAGGCGTGCGCTGAGGCCGGCATCACTGCGTGGGACCACGACATCGATGCGGCCATCTCCCAGGAGGAGCTGCTCGCCCTTGTCGATTCGCTGAACTCCGACTCAAGCGTGCACGGCATCCTCGTGCAGCTTCCGCTGCCGCCTCACATCGATGAGGACACGGTAGTTGAAGCTGTGTCCCCGGCCAAGGACGCCGACGGCTTTCACCCCTTCAATCTCGGTCGTCTGCTTGCGGGGACGGGGGCGGTGGTCCCGGCGACCCCCGCCGGCGTCCGAGAGCTCCTTGTGAGGTCGGGCGTCGAGATCTCGGGGGCCGATGTCGTCGTCGTCGGACGCTCGAACATAGTCGGCAAGCCCCTTGCTGCGCTTCTTTTTCAAAAGGCGGACGGCGCCAACGCGACCGTCACCGTGTGTCACACGGGCACGAAGGATCTCGCCCGGCACACACGAAGGGCAGGCATCCTCGTCGCCGCCATCGGCCGGGCGCGCTCGATCACGCGGGACATGGTCGCCTCCGGCGCCGTGGTCATCGACGTCGGGATGAACCGGACCGACGCAGGCCTCGCCGGCGATGTCGACTTTGAGGCGGTGCGGGAGGTCGCGGCTGCCATCACCCCTGTGCCGGGAGGCGTGGGGCCGATGACCATTGCCATGCTTTTGAAGAACACCGTTGCCCTGGCCCGGGCTGCCATGCCGGGGCCTCGGGCCGGCTAGCCGGCGGGCCGGCGGGCCGGGGGCCCGCGGGGGGAGGAGCCAGCGACAACGGAGGCCCCTTGCCCCACCTGTCGACAATTACCCAGAAGGGATTCGAGGAGGGTGGGTGTCCAACTTCTCCCTACCCTTAGCATGAGCATCTCGCCGGCGAACCTCTCCCAAGAACAAGGAACCGACGCACATGTCCATCACCCGTCACATTGCGGCCGCAGTGATTGCGGTCCTCGCCACAGGTGTCTCGTCCGCCGCCTGCGGTGAGAGCTCGCCTCCGGCGGCTTCGGCCAACCTCAGTAAGTACCTCGAGGTCGTCGACTCTTCGGCAGGCGCAACGCCCGAGCCGTCCGAGACCGAGGAGGCTTCGCCCACGCCCACCCCGACCGAGTCGGAGTCGGTCGAGGAAGACCCGGAGGAGGACGACGAGGCTTCGCCCACGCCCACACCGAGCGAGTCTGAGTCCGAAGAAGACCTAGAGGAGGGCGACGAGGACCAGGACCTGCCGGAGCAGGCCTCCGAGGAGGCCGAAGAGAAAGCGAAGGAAGCGAAGGAAGACAAGGTGCCAAAGGGTTCCGAGGACAAGCCAGGCGGCGGGCAAGGAGACTGAGGCTCGGGGCCGGGACGGCCACGCTGACGCCTCCTCCGGCGCCGAAAGTCGATCAGTTAGGTTAGGGGTGCTTCGCCACACCGATCACAGGGGGGCAGTCCATGTCGCAAGCAACTCACTCGGTCACACTCATCCCGGGAGACGGCACGGGGCCCGAGATCACAGAAGCAACTCGGCGGGTGCTCGAGGCCACGGGTGTGAAGCTCGACTGGGACGTTCAAGACGCAGGTGTCGACGTCATGGATAAGTACGGGACTCCGCTGCCCGACCAAGTGCTCGAGTCGATCAGCACCCACAAGGTCGCCATCAAAGGCCCAATCACGACCCCGGTCGGCACCGGTTTTCGCAGCGTCAACGTTGCCCTTAGAAAAGAGCTCGACCTCTACATGTGCTTGAGGCCGTGCAAGTCTTATCCCGGCGTTCGCTCCCGTTACGAGGGGATCGACCTCATCGTCGTCCGTGAGAATCATGAGGACCTCTATGCCGGCATCGAGTTCGAGGAGGGAAGCGCGGAAGCGGCCAAGCTCATCGATCTCCTTGCCGATCTCGGCGCCCGCCGCATACGGGAGGACTCGGGCATCTCAATCAAGCCCATCTCGATCACCGGGACGAGAAGGATCGTCAAGGGTGCCTTCGACTACGCGATCAAAGAGGGCCGAAAGAAGGTGACGGCCGTGCACAAGGCCAACATCATGAAGTACTCCGACGGTCTCTTCCTGCGCACGGCGCGCGAAGTCGCAGAGGAATACGCCGATTCTGGAGTCGAGTTCGAGGACCGTATCGTCGACAACATGTGCATGCAGCTCGTGCAGAAGCCGGAGCTCTACGACGTCTTGGTCCTGCCTAACCTCTACGGCGACCTCGTCTCCGACTTGGGCGCAGGTTTGATCGGCGGCCTCGGCGTCGCGCCTGGGGGCAACATCGGCGACGACGTTGCTGTGTTCGAGCCGACGCACGGGTCGGCCCCCAAGTATCAGGGTCAGAACAAGGTCAACCCGATGGCCATGATGCTTTCCGGTGTTCTCATGCTTCGCCATCTGGAGGAGACCGGCGCTGCCGATCGCCTCGAGAAGGCGATCTCGTCGGTGATTGCGGAGGGCAAGTTCGTCACCTACGACATGAAGCCGTCGCGTGACGACCCCACGGCTGTGGGCACATCGGAGGTCGCGGACGGGGTCATCGAGAAGCTCGAGTCCGGGCTGGTGGAAATCTGATGGCCTCAGGCAAGGGCAAGGTGACAGTTGTGGGCGCCGGCAATGTCGGGGCGAACACTGCGCGGCGGATCGCCGAGAAGGACCTCGCCGACAGAGTCGTTCTTACCGATATCGTCGAGGGCTTGCCACAGGGCATTGCTCTTGACATCGGGCAGTCGGCGGCGGTCGAAGGCTTCTCGGCAAGGATCGAAGGCACGAACGACTATGCCGACACCGCCGGCTCCGACGTCGTCGTCATCACCGCAGGCCTCCCGCGGCAGCCGGGCATGAGCCGTATGGACCTGCTCGACAAGAACTCCGAGATCATGACGACGGTCACCGAGCAGATCACCGAGCACTCACCTGAGTCGATCATCATCGTGGTGTCAAATCCGCTTGACGAGATGACCTATCTGGCATCGGCTGTATCGGGCTTTCCCAAGGAGCGCGTGATGGGGATGGCCGGCGTGCTCGACTCGTCACGCCTTCGGTACTTCATCGCTGAGGTGCTCGAGGCGGAACCTGCTTCCGTCGACGCCATCACACTTGGCTCCCACGGGGACCAGATGGTCGCTCTGCCCGGAAATGCCACCGTTGACGGCCGCCCCCTACGTGAGCTGGTCGACGAGAGCACGCTTGCAGAGCTCTTCCAGCGCACCCGCGACGGCGGCGCCGAGATCGTAGGACTCCTCAAGAAGGGCAGCGCCTTCTACGCACCGTCGTCGTCGGCGGCGGCAATGGTGAAAGCCGTGCTCGGCGATACCAAAGAGGTGCTCCCTGCGTGCGCGTGGACGACCGGGCAGTACGGGGTGTCCGACGTCTATCTCGGGGTTCCTGCCTCGCTGGGTGCAAACGGTGTGGCCGGCATAGTTGAGCTCGACATCACCGAGGAGGAAAAGGCGCAGCTCGGGGAGGCCGCCGAGGCGATCCGCAGCAAATGCCGGGAGCTCGACGCCCGCCGTTGAAGGGGAAGTCTTCGGGCCCCCGCAGCGTTGTCACCTTTCGATGACCCGAGAGCAAAGAGCAGGAGCCGAGTCACAGGGAGCTTCCGTGATCGATGTCACGGAGGCGAGCTTCGCGAGCGACGTGCTCGAAGCGTCTAACGAACAACCCGTCGTGGTCGATTTCTGGGCGGACTGGTGTGGTCCCTGCCGCACGCTCGGCCCCGTGCTCGAGCGGCTTGCAGTTGAGGCCGCCGGGCGCTGGGTGCTGGCCAAGGTCGATGTCGACTCGAATCCGGCCCTCGCTCAGGCAGCCGGGGTGCAGGGCATCCCTGCCGTGCGCGCTTTTCGGGACGGCAAGCAGGTGGCCGAGTTTACGGGGGCCTTGCCGGAGGACTCGGTGCGACGGTGGCTTGGCGGCCTTGGGCCGGGGCCCGCCGAGACGGCCCTCGAGCTGGGACGGTCTGCTGCGGCAAGAGGAGACGCGGCGTCGGCAGCAGAGGCTTTTCGCGACGCGCTCGAGGCCGAGCCAGGGCACCCAAGCGCCCGCAGGGAGCTTGCCACCGCCGAGCTTGCGCTCAGGGCGGCTTCGCTTGACGAGGGCGAACTCAGCCGGCGGGCTGCCTCCCATCCCCTCGATATCGAGGCCGTGCTCGGGATCGCCGACCTTGAGGCCGCCCGGGGAGATCTCGATAGCGCTTTCGAGCGGCTCCTGGCGGCCGTGGCTGCGACCTCGGACGGCGACCGGGAACGTCTGCGCACGCACCTGCTTCGCTTGCTTGATACGATTCCCCTCGATGATCTGCGCGCCCTCAAGGGCCGAAGGGGCCTCGCAGCGGCCCTGTACTGAGCTCCAGGAGCGCGGCGTCCCGTCGCATTTGTTCCCCGGGGCCAATCCGCGGGCTCGCTCGCGAGCGAACAGGGGAAGACGGGATCGCTAACATGAGCGAAATGGGGCGAAGCGCAGATGCCCAGCTTGCCGAGCGACTCCTAGCGCGCGAAAGTGAAGCGCTGCGGGAAGCGATGCGGCTGTACGGCGGAGTCGTGCACGGCATGGCACGGCGGATCGTCGCCGAGCCTGGGCTTGCCGAGGAGGTGGCCCAGGACGCCTTTTTGGCGTTGTGGCGGAGGCCGGGAGCCTACGACGCGGCGAGGGGGAGCTTGCAAGCCTTCTTGCTTGGGGTCACTCGGAACAAGGCGATCGATTTGGTGCGGCGGGAGGAGTCCAGACATCGGGCTTCGAAATTGCTCATTGCGGAAGCCGAGGCGGCTCCCAAGCAGGAGGAGGCGCCTGGCGAGTCACTGGAGGAGCGGCACCGGGTGAAAGACGCTCTGAGCAAGCTCAGCTTCGTGCAGCGGGAGGCCATCGTGCTCGCCTATTTCGGCGGCCGGACCTACAGGGAGGTGGCGGAAGAGCTCCACATCCCGGAGGGCACGGCCAAGACGAGGTTGCGCGACGGACTCTTGAAGCTGAAGGAATTGATGTCGAGCCCTTCGAGGGCCGACGGCGAGTGACTAAGGGGATGCTGTAATGGACCGATCACATGAGGACTACAGGGGGCTTGTGGCCTCCTATGTCCTCGGCGCGGTTCCTTCCGGAGAGCTCGCAGACGTCAGCCGTCACATCGTCTCGTGCGAGGAGTGCCTCGAAGAGGCGGACGGCTATTCCGAGGTGACCGCTGCGCTGGCGCTGGCGGTCGATCCCGCCACGATTCCCGAGGGCTTCGCCGATCGCGTTATGGAGCAGGTTGCCGCAGACCAACCTGCACCGAGCGCGGCCCCCGCGTCGCGCCGGCGCTGGCCGATGCTCGCCAAGCTCGCGAGTGGCCTTGCGCTCATCGTTGCGGCAGTCGTCGCAACCGTCGTCCTGCTCGACCAGAGATCAGACCTTGCGAGGAATCAGCAAGTTGTGGCGCTGCTCGCCCGCTCCGACGGCCTCGACCTCTCGGGGCAGGAGGGTGCGACCGCAAGG
>JACCZU010000049.1 GCA_013695835.1 Candidatus Aridivita willemsiae | reverse complement strand
TTAGACGATGCCGAGCGCAGACTTGGCTAGCGGCGACATCTTCTCGGGGCTCCACGGTGGGTACATGACAAGCTCCGTGGACACGGCCCCAATGCCCTCGATGTGGGCGGTCGCATCCTTGATCTGCTCATCGATCATCGGGCCGATCGGACAGCCCATGGTCGTAAGCGTGAACTCGATTTTGACATCGCCCTCGTCCGAGATGGCGATGTCGTAGACGAGGCCGAGGTTCATGATGTCGATGCCAAGCTCGGGATCGTCGACCGTCATAAGCGCCTCGGTTACCCCTTCCTGAATCTCTTCTTTCGTAGCCATATCAAGAGGTTAACCGGCCCGGAGGCTGCCCTTATTCCGGCCCTTCAGACCTCGAGGCCCAAAAGGCGAGCCGCGTTGTTCTTGAGCACGTCCTCGGTCTTGTCGCCGAGGCCCATGAGCTCGAACTCATCAAGCAGGCGTCCGGGGTCAAGCATCGGGTAGTCGCTCCCCCACACGAAGCGATCCGAGAGCCTCCCGCCTGCGTCGCGCTTGACCTCGGCCGGGATGTACTTGGGCCGCCACCCGGACAGGTCGACCCACACGTTGGTCTTGTGCATCGCGCTCGCAAGCACCTCGAGGTGCCAGGGATAGCCGAAATGCGCCATGACCACGGTCAGCCCAGGATGGCGCGCGGCGACCTTGTCCATGAGCATCGGGCGCCCGTAGTCGTAGGCGATGCCCGAGCCCCCGGGCACGCCCGCGCCGAGCCCGGTCTGGCCGACGTGGACCACGATCGGAAGCCTGTGCCGCTCGCACACCTCCCACAACGGCTCGAAGCGCTCGTCGTCGGGATAGAAGGCCTGCACCTGCGGGTGGAGCTTGAGGCCCTTGAGCCCGAGCTCCGTGATCGCCCGCTCGAGCTCATCAGTGGCGTCCGGCTTGTGGGGATCGACACTTGCAAAGCCGACGAACTGCTCGGGGAAGTCCCTGCAGATCTCGGCGACGCGGTCGTTGGTCAGCGGGGGCAGCCCGGTTGCGGTCTCGGCGTCCCACGCAAGCAGCACGCCGAGCAGATCCCAGTCGCGATACTCGGCCGCCATGGCCTCGGCGGTGCGGACGCGTACCTCGGTCCTGAAGTATTTTGCCGTTGTGGCAAGCATCGGGCCGAGCGAGCCCACCAACCACTCTTTGGTCGAAGCATGGACGTGGAAATCGATTGCCCTCGGCATCTGACCCCCTAGAGAAAGAAGAACGAAATGGCAACTATCACGTAAGCGGCAAGGAGCTGCGCCCCCTCGAACCAGTTCGAGCGCCCGTCGAGCGCGATGAAGGCGAGGATCGCCGCCGAGAATGCAACTGCTGCGATCTCGTAGCCGGTGAAGATGTAGTCCATCGGTTGCCCCACCGCCAGGGAAGCAAACACCAGGACGGGAGCGACGAAGAGCGCAATCTGCACCGAAGAACCGATCGCAATCTCGATGGACACGTCCATCTTGTCCTTGAGGGCGAGGACTACCGCCGACGAGTGTTCGGCTGCGTTGCCGATGATGGGAACCACGATGAGGCCGACGAAGAGCTTCGAGAGGCCGAGCTCTTCGGTGGTTTCCTGCAAGGCTCCGGTGAGGAACTCGCTCATCAACCCGACAAGCACCGTCGCACCGACGATGTAGACGAGGGCGCGTTGCAACGACCATTTGGGCTCGCCCTCCTGTTGTGCGCCCCTGAACAGCGCCTTGTGGGTTCTGAGGGAGAACAGCAGGCTCAACACATAGAGCAGGACGAGCACGACCGAAACCCCGATGGAGACGGCTTCCGTGCGAAAGCCTGAGGCTTCCGGCGTGAACGAGAAGAGAGCAGGCATGAGCAGTGCGACAACTGCGATGACCAGTGACGCCGAGTGCAGCCCTGCGGTCGCGATGTTGAACTCCTGCTCATCGCGGCGCAGCCCGCCGAGGAGGAAAGCGAGGCCTAGTACGAGCAGGACGTTGCCGATGATCGCGCCGGCAAGCGACGCCTTGACGACCTCTATCTCACCTTCGAGGATCAAAAAGAACGAGATGATCATCTCGGTGACGTTGCCGAAGGTGGCGTTGAGGAGCCCCCCGATCTGCGGGCCTGAGCGTGCCGCAAGCTCCTCGGTGCCGTGGCCTATGGCGCCGGCGAGCGGAAGGATGGCGAGCGCAGAAACGCCGAAGATCGCGAGCGCCGAAGCGCCGCTGACCTCGAGGACGACCGCGGCCGGGACGAAGAAAAGCAGCCACTCGAGCCTCGGTTTGAACATGGCCCGAGAGCCTAAAGCCCTGCGGCCCGGCGTTGGGCGTCGGCGGGCCGGGTGCCGTTGTCCAGATGGCGCCCCCCAATGGGCCGGCCTGGTAGGAGGTGGTAACCTATGACACAAAACGGCCTGACTTGAGGCAAAAGAGAAAAAATCTCCAAAGAAGGTTGGGGGCCTCTTCCAACCCCCCCCAGACCACCGATCGATTCAGGAACGGCGAGCGTCAGGGGACGCGACGGCTAGCCCGGCCATGCGCCCGTGACCCGCCGGCCGGCTAGGGCTGCGCTGCGTTGAGCACCGCGCGGAGAGCGGCCGCGGCCCCCGGCGGGTCGGCAGCTTTCGTGATCGCTCGTACCACGACTATGCGGCGCGCCCCGGCCGCAAGGACCTCCTCCACGTTGCCCGCTTCGATCCCTCCTATAGCGAACCACGGAAGCTCGACGCGGTCGGCAGCGTGGCGTAAGAGGCGGACGCCAACGGCAGGACGCCCAGGCTTTGTCGGCGTCGTGTGAACGGGCCCAACCGCGATGTAGTCGACATTGGAGTCCGTTGAGTCTTGCGGTTCCCCCGAGCCGGGCCCGGCTGAGTCTTGCGGTCCCCCCGAGTCGGGTCGGCGGCTTCCGGCGACCGCGTTCACCTCTCGGTTGGTGTGGGTGGAGAGGCCGACTATTGCCGTCCCGATGATCAGGCGCGCCACTTCAGGCGGGAGGTCGTTCTGGCCGAGGTGCACTCCGTCGGCGCCGAGCGCTAGCGCAACATCTGGGCGGTCGTTCACGATGAAGGGCAGCCCGGCGGCGCGACATGCCCCCGCAACGGGCTCTCCGGCGCGCAGCAGATCACCCGCCTCCATGTCCTTCTCCCGGAGCTGAATGAGGTCGACCCCGGCTTCTGCGAGCTCGGGAACGAGATCCGCAAGCGCCCCCGCCTCAAGCTGCGTCGGCGCAACGAGATAGAGGCGCGCCGAGGCGAGGCTCACAGGTTCAGGGCGTCGCTCTCCCCGAGCTCGGCATCGGGGTCCTCGCCTGCGGCGCGCTCATGGTCTTTCATGCGCCCCGCCACCGCAGCGAGCGCGCCCTGCGTGCGCAACAATGCGATCCAGATGAAGACGTAGGGGGTGACGTCGACAAGCACCTCGTACCAATCCTTGTCGAGGAGCCCAGAAACGACGGCGGCCCAGATGATCACGAGCGACAGGATCACCTGAGCAAGACGGCGGGGCAAGGGACTGCCAGAAGCGGCCTCGAAGCGCTCGCGCGTCGCCCTCACGGCCGCACGCCCGTGGGCCCGCCTGAGGCGCAGCCACGCCTCCCTGGCCGGGTAGAAACGGCGCAGACCCTCGATGAACCCGAGGGCAAGCACGGCCAACAACGCAGCAATCCCTCCCGTCGCCATGCATCGAGGTTAGACCGTTCGGTGCCGAGTGTCGCCTCTCAAAGCTTCGTCCCGCCTATCCACCACAGGGTCGGTCGTGGTGAGGTCGATTGTGGGTGCAATACACCACCCATAAACGACCACGACATGGTTGATGAAGAGCGGTTCAGGAGCCGTGCCTCAGTCCCCTGGACGCAAGGGCACAAGCCGGGCTTGCTACAGGATCACGCGCGGCAGCGGCCCCGTGTCGACGTCATCGGAGGCCGTCCAGGGGCCGGGTGCCTTCGTGGGCCCGGGTAGGGCTCCCTCGGCAGCGGTCACAAGC
>JACCZU010000034.1 GCA_013695835.1 Candidatus Aridivita willemsiae | reverse complement strand
TACCCATTCGCCCATTGATTGCACCCTCCCCGCCATCTCCACGACACCTTCACATGGGCACGCGGGCGGCTCCGTCGGGCGGCGCGCCCGGGCGGTAGCCTGTGGCGGTGACGCAGACCTATCCAGGACATCGCGAGGCCGACGTCGTCCTGCGCGACGGCTCGACCGTCCATCTTCGGCCGGTGAAAAGCGGTGACTACGACGCCGTCCTGGCCTTCCTCGAGCGGCTCTCGCCCGACTCCCTGGCACTCCGGTTCTTCAGCGGCGCAGCCAACCTCGAGGGGGCGGCGCGCTGGGGGGTCGACGTCGACTACCGAGACAGCTACGGGCTCGTTGCAACCACGGGGGGTGGCGCCATCGTCGGCGACGCCGCTTACCGGCGCTCCGGCGACGATCGCGCCGAGGTCGCCTTTGCCGTCGCCGACAGCCTCCAGGGACGGGGGCTCGGCACGCTACTCCTCGGTCAGCTTGCCGAGGCCGCCGAGCAGAACGGCGTCGGCGTCTTCGAGGCCCAGGTTTTACCCGCCAATCACCGCATGGTCGAGGTTTTCAGGACGAGCGGCTTCCAGGTCAGGACGCGGGCCACCCCGGGGCTCATCTCGGTGGAGTTTGCGACCTCGTTGTCATCGGAGGGCTTCGAGCGCTTCGCCGAGCGGGAGCGCAGCGCAAGCGTCGCCGCCCTGAAGAGCTTCCTCGAGCCGCGCTCCGTCGCGGTCATCGGAGCGTCGCGCTCTAGGGAATCGATCGGCGGCGTCACCTTCCACAACCTGGTGGCAAGGGGCTTCAACGGGCCCGTCTATCCCATCAACCCCAACGCCCAAGTCGTACAGTCGGTGGCGGCCTACCCCTCAATCGAGGCTGCGCCAGGCCCCGTCGACCTCGCGGTCATAACGGTGCCCTCCCCTGCGGTCGCCGCGGTTGCGCGCCGGTGTGCGGCGGCGGGGGTCAAGGCCCTTGTGGTGATCTCGGCGGGCTTCGCCGAGACGGGGGCCGAAGGCACCGAGCGTCAGCACGAGCTCCTCGGCATCTGCAGAGAGTCTGGCATGCGCCTCATCGGCCCCAACTGCATGGGCATCCTCAACACGGCCCCCGATGTGAGCCTCGACGCCACGTTTGCGCCCGCCTACCCACCCCACGGCGGGGTCGCGTTCTCGTCTCAGAGCGGCGCCCTCGGCCTCGCCGTCATCGACTATGCAAACGAGCTCGGCCTCGGGATCTCGTCTTTCGTCTCGGTCGGAAACAAGGCCGACATCTCGGCCAACGACCTCATCCAATACTGGGAAGCCGACGCCAGCACCAACTTGATCCTTTTGTACGTAGAGTCGTTCGGGAACCCGCGGAGCTTCTCGCGCATTGCGCGCCGAGTAGGGCTCAGGAAGCCGATCGTCGCGGTGAAGAGTGGGCGCTCTGCGGCGGGTGCCAGAGCCACGTCATCGCACACAGGAGCCCTCCTTGCTGCTTCCGACGTGACGGTCGATGCGCTGTTTAGGCAGACGGGTGTCATCCGCACGGACACGCTGGAGCAGATGTTCGATGTTGCTGCACTCCTCGCGAATCAACCGCCGCCGAAAGGCCCCGGCGTCGCGATCGTTACCAACGCAGGAGGTCTGGGCATCCTGTGCGCCGATGCATGCGAGGCGGCCGGACTGGTCGTGGTGCCGCTGGCCGAAACGACCAAGGCAGAGCTTGCGGGATTCCTTCCCGCCGAGGCGTCGACTGCCAACCCGGTCGACATGATCGCGAGCGCAACCGGCGAGCACTACCGGCGCGCTATCAACGCAGTCGCCGCCGATGAGCGCGTCGACGCGGTCATCGTCATCTTCATCCCGCCGCTCGAGACGCTCTCCGCCGAGGTTGCGGCTGCAATCCGCACCGCGGCCGGTGAGCTCGACCGGAAGCTGCCCGTACTTTCCGTCTTCATGTCGGCGCGGGGAGTGCCGGCCGAGCTGCGCGGCCCCGGCGTCAGGGTTCCCTCCTTCTCCTTCCCCGAGGATGCGGCACAGGCACTCGCCAAGGCCGCCGCTTACGGGGCGTGGCTTGCGACTCCGCCGGGCGCCGTTCCCGCCTTCCCCGAGTGCAGGCGCGACGAGGGGGCCGCCATCATCGCAGGAGCTCTCGCCGACGAGCCTCGCTGGCTCAGCCCGGATGAGGTTGCCGGCCTGCTTGACTGCTACGGCCTCCCCCTCGTGGAGTCGCGTGTCGCCGCCTCGGCCGGTGACGCCGGGCGGGCGGCCGAGGACATTGGTGGACCGGTCGCCCTAAAGGCGGTGGCTCCCGGCCTTGTGCACAAGATCGAGGCCGGGGCCGTGCGCCTGAACCTGAGTGGGGGGGCCGAGGTCCGTGACGCAGCGGCCGCCATGTCCGTCGATGTCGGGCGCGCCGGACACGAGGTCGACTCCTTTTTGGTTCAGAGGATGGTGCCTGCGGGAGTCGAGATGCTTGTCGGGGTCGTGCACGATCCGTCGTTCGGGCCCGTGGTTGCCTGCGGCGCCGGCGGCACTGCGGTCGAGCTCCTCAAGGACGTGCAGGTGAGGCTCACACCACTGAGCGACATCGACGCCGCCACCATGGTGCGCTCGCTCGCGACCTATCCGCTGCTCGATGGTTACAGGGGGGCCCCGCCGGCCGATGTCGCAGCGCTCGAGGACGTGTTGCTTCGCATCGGTGCGCTGGCCGAGGCCCACTCGGAGATCGCCGAGATGGACTGTAACCCGGTCATCGTGCTGGCCGAGGGCGCGGTGATAGTCGACGCCCGCATCCGGGTCGAGCCGGCCGCACCGTCCGCCCCCATTGCAGCACGCCGGACCCCGTGAGGGGGCCGTTCTCGGGGGACCCTCAAGCAGCCTCGTACAGTACCGATCCATGAGCAAGCGGCTGCGCATGCTGATTGTTCCCGGCATGGGAGTGCTGGCCGGAGTGACAAGTGGGCTCTTCGGCGTCGGCGGGGGAGTCATCCTCGTGCCCCTCCTCGTGGCGGTCGTTCATCTGTCGGAGCACGAGGCGCATGCGACCTCTCTGGTTGCGATCCTGCCGATCGCAGCAACCGGTGTGATCGTGTTCGCATTCGGCGAAGGATTGGCGTGGGGCTATGGGGCGCTCCTTGCGGCCGGCAGCATCCTCGGTGCGCCGATCGGAGCGCTTGTGGCGGCGCGTACAGATGAGAACACCTTGAAAGCGGCCTTCGGGGCGTTCATGATCGTCGTCGGCCTGCTCCTGCTGTTCGGATGACCGTCCTCGTGGTCGTCGGCGTGCTTGTTGCCGGTCTCGCAGCCGGCGTGCTCTCTGCCCTCCTTGGCGTGGGCGGGGGCATCCTTTTGGTGCCGTTCATGGTCCTCGTCTTGGATTTCGATCAGACCGTCGCCGAGGGCACATCGCTGCTCGTCATCATCCCGACGGCGATGGCGGGGGTCGCCTCCCATCTCACGCGCGGCTATGTGTCCATGCGGATCGGCGCCCAGCTTGGGCTTGGAGGCGTCCTCGGCGGCGCGGCCGGGGCCGCCCTTGCGCTCGTCGTGGCCCCCGAGCTGCTCCAGTTCCTCTTCGGAATTCTGGTGCTCGCGGTGGGCCTGCAGATGATGATCACGGGCCTGCGCCAAAGGCGCGCCTCCCAACGCAGCCGGTGACTCTCATTCTCGACCCCGGCAACCACCTCTGAGGTGGTCGAAGGTCCCGAGAATGGCTCATGGGAGGCCGGAAACTACGTCGGCAGCCCTAATCGTTGAGCAGCTCATCGAACAGCGCACGGTAGTGCACCATGGCCTGCCTCAGGTCTTCGGTGCTCGCCTCTCCGTGCTGCTGAGCCATTGAGATCGCATGGGCCGCCCGGTACTCGCCGACCACCCGTGGGTGCTCGACGGAGACGTCGGCTGCGGCCTGCTCGAAGTTCTCGACCGGGTAGCCGCGCTCTCTCATCACCTCCTGGACGAGCTCGTCGGCTTTGCCGACCGCCTCCTCCGGGGAATCGACGAACTCACTTTGGGTCTGCCTCCACGACTCCGAGTAGCTCTCGCGCGACTCGGCCGTGAGGGGCCTGATGTCGAGCCCCTCGGCCCGCTTCGAGCGCTCGGAAAGGTCCGACTCCGCCTGCCGCCTGCCTCCGCTCTCTTCGACGGTGCGCTCATACTCGGGCCCGTACTGCTCCTGGAGCTTCTCACTGCGTCGCCGCCTCGTGGTGACGACCACGGCAACTGCGATGAGCACGACCAGCACGACCAGCACGATGGTGACCAGCACTCCGGTGTCCATGTCTCTGTCCTTTCTTTCGGTTGACATAGCGGCCTCCCAGGGAGGCAGGATCGCGGCACCTTACTTACCCCGGCGGCGGCTAAGCCATGTGGGACGGTCACGCTCCGGGGGGGCAAATATGATGACCACCGAGGTCGGGCCTTTTCCAGCGAGAAGGAGAGAGATGCGGCGGACAGCTCATTGGCTGGCGTGGTGGGTGGCGCTGGTCGTGTTGTGGCAGCTCTTCGTCAGCACCTTCGCCGCGCCCGAGGTCCTTGCCGGGCTCCTTGCTGCTGCCGTGAGCGCGACCGCGGCCGAGGCGGTGAGGGGGCAGAACCTCGTTCATTTTCACCCCAGGGCCCGATGGTTCGTCCAGGCCTACAGACTCCCGGGCAACGTCGTCAGGGACTGCTTGGTTCTGGGCCGTGTTCTGTGGCGGCGCGTCGTGAGGCGCGAGCCAATCGAGGGCGACTTCATCGCGCTTGCCTTCTCACCGGGAGGCGACGATCCCCAAGCAGCGGCACGCCGGGCCCTCTACGTCGCCGCGATCTCGCTCACCCCAAACACCTTCGTCGTCGGTATTGACCGCGACAACGACGTGATGCTGATCCACCAGCTCGTTCCGACCGATCCCACCGATGCGCGAGAGCTGTTGTTTCCCCCATGACCGTGTGGCTGATTGCAGCCGCCGCGCTGCTGCTTGGACTCGTTCCATGTGGCGTCGTCTGCTTCAGGGGCGAGCCGATCGAGCGGCTCGTCGCCCTCGAGATGGCCGGGATCATCGACACGCTGATCCTGCTGGTCCTGGCCCAAGGGTTCAAGCAGCCGGCCTTCTACGACCTTGCGCTGGTTCTGGCGCTGTTGTCGTTTGCCGGAGGGCTCGTTTTCGCCCGGTTCTTGGAGCGCTGGGTATGAGGACCATCGCCGTTGCGGTCCTCCTGATGCTGGGCGTTGGGGTCGAGCTGTTGGCGTGTCTTGGCGTAATGGTCATGACGAGCGCCTATGACCGGCTCCACTTCACCGCTCCGGCCACAACCATTGGACCGCTCGCCATTGCCGCGGCCGTCATCATCGAGGAGTCACTCTCTACCGCAGGGGTAAAGGCAATCCTGATCGCAGGCCTGCTGCTTGTCGTCAATCCGGTTCTCACGCACGCGACCGCGCGGGCAGGAGGGATACGCACACACGGTGACTTCATGACGCTTGAGGACAAAGAGGCCCGGCCGTGATGGAGATCCTGCAGGGCATGACGCTGCTGTTCGTGGCTGTGAGCGCGACCGGGGTGGTGCTCACGCGCGAGCCGCTGGCACAGGCGATCATGGTGAGCTTCTACGGCATCATCCTCGGCATCCTGTTCTTTGTCTTCCAGGCGCCGGATGTCGCCTTGTCGCAGATCGTGGTGGGAGCGGTTGCGCTGCCGTTGATGATTCTGCTTGCTCTCGCCAAGGCAAGGGGCCACGCCGAGTGAGCCTGGCCTCGCGCCGCACCGTCTTTCTCGTGGCCGCGGTTGGATTTGCAGCGCTGTTCCTGTGGGGCCTCGCAGGGCTGCCCGACTTCGGCGCCTATGACGGCGTCTACGGCGAGACGCTCAACCGTGTGGCCCTCCGGCAGAGGCACGCGACGAACCTCGTGGCTGCTGTGACGTTCGACTACAGGGGCTTTGACACGATGGGCGAGGAATACATCTTGTTCGCCGCCGTGGTTGGAGTCGCGATCCTGATGCGGGCGCAGCGCGATGAGGAGGAAGACGCTCCCGACGACGACGCCAGGGATCGTCTGACGCCCCGTACGAGCGATGCGGTGCGGGTGCTTGGGCTCGGAGTCTTTGGCCCGATCGTGCTGTTTGGGATCTACGTGGTTGCGCACGGCCACCTCACGCCCGGGGGCGGCTTCCAAGGCGGCGTTGTGCTTGCGACCGGAGTCGTGCTCGTCTATCTCGCGGGGCGGTACAGCGCGCTTAGAGGGATCACCCCAGGGGCCTCGGCCGAGTTTGCCGAGGCGGCCGGCGCCGCAGGCTATGTCGGAGTCGGCCTGCTTGGCCTTCTAGCAAGCGGCACCTTTCTTTTCAACTGGCTGCCCTTCGGGACCACGGGTCTGTTGACCTCAGCGGGGATGATCCCGTTCATCAACCTGTTCGTCGGGCTCGAGGTCGCCGGAGGCTTCGTGCTCATACTGACGGAGTTCCTGGAGCAGACCCTGGTTGTGCGCGAAGTGGACTCGGGGGGGCCGGAGGGCAAACGGGAGCGAGACCGAAGTTGAGCTTTGCCCCCTTCGCCGTAGCCGCGTGGCTGTTCGTGATCGGTCTTTATGGGATCGTGACGAGCAGGCACCTCATCCACCTCGTCATCTGTCTTTCTGTAGTGCAGTCCTCGACCTATGTGCTGCTGCTTGCGATCGGGTATCGCACCGGCGCAGCGGCCCCCATCTTCGTCGACACCAAGCCGGGCGCGCCGGCCGTCGATCCCGTAGTCCAGGCGCTCACTCTCACCGACGTGGTTGTGGGAGCAACAGTCAGCGCGTTGCTGCTGGCTTTGGCCGTTCAGGTGCACAAGGCCTCGGGCACGTTCGATCCCGACGAGCTCGACACGCTGCGGGGTTAGGCGCCGGGGCATGGACTCTTTGACGCCTCTTCCCCTGGCCGTGTCCTTGCTCGGAGCTGCGGGGCTGACCGCGCTCAGGGGTGTGTTGGGGCGTCGGGTCTTTGAGCTCGCCGCCGTCGCGGTTAGCGCTGCGGTCGCGCTCCTGCTCGCCGCCCTGCTCGTTGCCTCGATCGAGGCGCCGATCGTCTATTGGTTCGGCGATTGGACGCCCGTGGACGGAGTCGCCCTCGGCATCTCCTTCGTTATCGAGCCGCTTGGGGCGGCACTTGCAACGCTTGCGGCGGTGCTTGTCACGGCGTCTTTCGTGTTCACGTGGCGCTTCTTTGATAATGCCGAGCACCTCTTTCACGTGCTCATGCTCGTGTTCCTGGCTGGGATGGTGGGTTTCGCTTTGACCGGCGACCTCTTTACGCTGTTCGTCTTCTTCGAGCTGATGAGTGTGTCCGCTTTCTCTCTTGCGGGGTACAAGACAGAGGAGGAGGGGTCGCTGCAGGGGGCCTTGAACTTCGCCGTCACCAACAGCATCGGGGCGTTTCTGATCCTGGCCGGCATCGGCCTCTTGTACGGCCGCACCGGCGCTCTGAACCTCGCCCAGCTCGGCGAGGCGCTCGCCGGAGCACCGCCGGACGGCCTCGTCATCACGTCTTTCGTCTTCCTCGTCACCGGCTACCTCGTCAAGGCGGCCGCGGTCCCTTTTCACTTCTGGCTTGCCGACGCTTATGCGACCGCCCCGACGTCGGTGTGCGTCCTTTTCGCCGGAGTGCTCAGCGAGCTCGGCCTCTACGCGGTTGCGCGCGTCTATTGGACCGTCTTTGACGGCGCTTTCGCAGGTCACCTCCCGGCGCTGCGCGCCATAGTGATAGGCCTTGGGACACTGACCGCGCTTGTGGGGGCGGCCATGTGCTTCCCGCAACGCCACATCAAGCGTCTGCTCGCGTTCGCGACCGTAAGTCACGTGGGCCTTCTCCTGATCGGCGTCGGGATCTTTACGCCCACGGCGCTTGCAGGGACTTTCATCTATATCGTTACCGACGGCTTGGTGAAGGCGTCGCTGTTCTTCTGTACGGGCATACTCCTGCACCGCCTCGCGAGCGTCGACGAGCTCGGCTGTGACGGCCTCGGAGCCGTGATGCCGCTCACGCGCGTGTTGTTCGTCCTCGGTGGCCTCGGCGTGGCGGGCCTTTACCCCTTCGGCACCTATCTCGGGAAGTCACTGATCGAGGATGAGGCCGCCGTTCTCGGCTACCCGTGGGTCACCGGGGTATTCATAGCGGCATCCGTCGTTACCGCAGGCGCAGTGCTGCGGGTTGCGGCGCGCGTTTTTTGGGGCGTGGGGCCCGGCGATGCCTACGACATCAAATCTGAGGCCGAGGGCGACGAGGTTCAGCCCGAGGGCAGTCGGGGGGGCAGCGGCAGCACCCCCGCATCGATGTGGGCGATGGCCGCGCTGCTTATCGCTGCAGCTTTTGTCTCCGGGTTGATTCCGCAGCTTGCCGGGCGGGTTGAGGTTGCCGCCGAGCACTTCGTCGACCGTCGTGCCTACGCCGATCTCGTCCTCGCCGGCGTGCCCCCGCCCGAAGTGGGCCTCCCGCCCGCAGAATCGAGCTTCAAGGGAGCCCTCATCGGACTAGCGTCGGCGGTGGCAGCGGGCATGATCGCTGCGGCGGGACTGTGGCACATGCGCCTTCCCCGAACCATCACGAGGGGTGCGACCGCTTTGTTGGGGCCGCCTTTCGCCCGGCTGAGGGCGCTCCACTCGGGCCACGTCGGCGATTATGTTGCCTGGCTGACGGTCGGAGTGGCCGTGCTCGGCGGGCTCATGGCCGTAATGATGGGCTGACGTCGCGGCCCCCGTGCCTGCCGAGGGTGCCGGGCGCGGCAGACCCCTCATTCTCGGCCCGGCAACCACCTCCGAGGTGGTCAGAGGTCCCGAGAATGCTTATCGGACGCGAGACTGATGGGTCACACGACGCGATGAATCATGTTAGTCCGGTGCGCGATCCAGGCCCTTCTTGATTGCGTAGCGCATCAGCTCGTAGCGCCTGTGGAGCTGGAGCTTGGTGAGGATGTTCTGCACGTGGTTTTGCACCGTCTTGGTCGAGATGAAGAGCTTCTCTCCGATGGCTTTGTAGGTGTACCCCTTGGCCACGAGTATCAGCACCTCGTTCTCGCGAGCGGTGAGGTCCGGGTCCCCGGCGTCCTTATGGGCCATGCGCCGGAACTCTTCGAGCACGAGCCCCGCCAGCGACGGTGTGAACACCGGCTCCCCCGCATGAACCCGCAAGACCGCGTCTATCAACTCTTCTGAGGTGGAGCTCTTGAGCAGGTAGCCGGCGGCCCCCGCCTTGACTGCATCGAGCACATCTGCTTCTTCACCCGACGCCGAAAGCACGAGCACGCGCATGCTCGGCGAATCCTCGATGATGCGACGGGTTGCCTCCGTCCCCGAGACGGTCGGAAGCTTCAAGTCCATGAGCACGAGGTCGGGCATCGAGTCGCGCGCACGCTCGATCGCATCACCGCCGTCGGCCGCCTCTGCGACGATCTCGGCCACGCCTGCCGTTTCGAGATCGTTGCGCACTCCGTCGCGCCACACAGGATGGTCGTCGACCACCATGACCCTCACGCGCAAGCGGTCTCCCGGCGCGCTCATGTGCTTGCCTGCGACTTGGGCACTCGCAGCTCGATCTCGGTGCCATGGCCCGGCTGGCTCGTCACCGTCATCGCGCCACCGAGATCGTTGACCCTGCCTTTCATGCTGCCGAGCATGCCCGCTTTGCCTCGTGCGCGCAAAGCATCCTCGTCATAGTCGAAGCCCACCCCGTCGTCGCGCAGCGACACCGTCACGTTTTCCTCGGTCTCGTCGATGAAGACGGAGGCGCTCGTCGCGTTCGCATGCTTGACGACGTTTGTGAGCCCCTCGCGTGTCGCCGCTGCAATCTCTGTGACCGTGCGCTTTTCAAGGTGGATCGGTCCGACCGAGCTCACCGTCGGCCGAAGCCCATTGACCGAGCGGGCGACTTTTTCGAGGGTTTCGCGCAGGGATGCAGTTCCCTCCGGTGAAGGCTCCGGCTCCCGCAGAATTAGGTCCCTCAGACCGGCTTCTTGCTCGCCGGCGAGATCGGCTAGCCCTCTGACCTCGTCCGGCCGGATCCTCTCGCTGCCGCCCTGGCCCCGCCGCGCGATCTCCTGTCCCTTTTTGTGGACGAGGGCAAGGCTTTGAAGGACCGAGTCGTGGATCTCGCGCGCGAGGGACTCGCGCTCTGCGAGGCGCGCTGCGCGCTCGCGCTCGACGAGGAGCTCCGCATGAGTTTGCTGCAGCTCCTCTGCGGACCGAACGACGAGGCGCGACACGATACCGACGGCGCCGCCTGCGACCAGGAAGTTGACGGCTGCTCCGGCCAGGTTCTGAAGACCCTCCGCCGGTATCTCGGTGAGGCCCGTGCCGTTGACGACGCGCGCCAGGACCGCTGCGATGCTCATTGCCGCCGCCGCTCCGAGACCTGCGCCGGGCCCCCGGGTCACTGCCCACAGCAATACGGGGCTGAGGGGATAGCCGGTGGCAAATAACGGACGCCCCGCGACCACGGCGCCGTCCGCCACGACCAGCCCTGAGGCGACGAGCAGCCACGCCCCAAGGGCGAGGTCGGCCCACAGGGTCCAGCCCCACCTTGGCGCGCCGGCCGTGAGCCATACGGTCCAGGCTGCGGCTGCGGCGATCGAACCCCATGCGAGGCCGGGTCGTTCGAAGCCCGCCGGGTGTGTCAGCGCAAGAACGCTCATCCACAGCAGGGCGACCCACCGGAACACCAGCACCCCACGCGCCAACGTGCGGCGGGTGCCACTTGGGGCGCGCGCCGGCTCCTGGTGGCTCGGCTCCTGAGTCACCCCATGATTGTCCGCCACGTTGTGGGTTGGGGTCGCCACGAGCCCGGCTCGGCGGGCCCCCGAGGCGGATGGACCTCGCTTCCCTTACCACCCAGACAGCTTTGAGTAGTCGGACCGTCGTCTTTTGAGGGCGAATGCGGATGGTCGCGCCCGGAGGTCTCCCGCACGCTGAGAGCAGCCGGTTTGGTCGTCAAAGGAGAGCGTTATGAGAGCAACTTCTTCATCAGTGATTCAGTCCACCCCAAGGGTTCATGGCACTAAGCCATCACTTGCGGCAGTCGCTTCGACGACGCCGGCAACGCGCGACCGCTATGTCGATTTTCTGCGCGCCTTTAGCATCGGCGTCGTGGTCTTCGGGCACTGGCTGATGGCGATCGTGGAAGTGGATGGAGCGCGCGTCTCCCAGGTAAACGCCCTCGCCGTCATCCCGATGTTGTGGCTCGCAACGTGGTTCCTTCAGGTCATGCCGCTGTTCTTTTTTGTCGGAGGCTTCTCGAACTCCATAGCGGTCAGGGCCAATGCGCTAAGCGGCGGCCGTTACAGCGACTTCTTGAAGCGGCGCGTCGACCGCTTGATGCGCCCGACGATCGTGTTCGCCGGGGTGTGGCTGATGATAGCGGCCTTTCTGAAGCTGGTCATGGGGATCGACAACGAAGCTCTTCGGGTTGCTAGCACGACGGTGGCGCGCCCGGTGTGGTTCCTCGGCGTTTACCTGATGGTCGTAATGCTCGCGCCGGCGATGTTGCGCGCTCATGAGCGCGTGGGCCTTAGGGCGGTCGCCGCGCTCGGGGCCGCCGCGCTTGCGGTAGACGTCATCAGATTCGCTACCGGGGTGGACGCCGTCGGATATGTGAACTTCGCGTTTGTGTGGCTGTTCGCCCACCAGCTTGGTTTCTTCTATGCAGACGGCACTTTCGCTCACTCCCGCCGGAGGCAACTGGCGGTTGCGGCAGGTGGACTTGCGGCGCTCGGCGTTCTCACCAACATCGGGGTCTACTCGCCGAGCATGGTCGGCGGCCTTCCCGGCGACCTCGTCTCCAACAACCATCCTCCGACGATCTGCATCGTTGCGCTCGCCGCCCTGCTGGTCGGGGTTGCGATATCCGTACGGGCTCCCATGACCAGATGGCTCGCTCGTCGGGGGCCATGGAAGGGTGTCGTCACCGTCAACTCGATGATCATGTCGATCTACCTCTGGCACCTCACTGCGCTCGCCGCCGGCGTTGTTGCGATCCATGCCGCCGGGCTCCCGCAGCCGGGCGCAGGAACGGCGGCGTGGTGGCTATGGCGGCCCGTGTGGATGGCGTTTCTGTGTGTTCTGCTCGCCGGCCTCGTCGCCGTGTTTCGGAGGTTCGAGAGCTTCGAGCCGATCCTCCCGGCGGGCAGGATGAGGTCCGCTGCTGCGCTGCAGGGAACGGCCGCTTCCGTGGCGGGAATGATCCTGCTCATTGTCGCAACCTCAGGATTCGCGCTCTTCGGCTTCTACCCTTCGGCCGTGGCATCGTGGATGGGGATTGCCATGCACCCGTGGGCGCTCACCGCCGAGCTTGCCGCCGGAATGGCCCTATTGCGCCGAAGCTAGAAACAGCCGGCGGGCTGCACCGGGGGATTAACAATGAATGACAACGGAGCGGGCTCCCCGGATTCGTGACTCCGGGACCCTGCGGCGTGGCAATCTTCGCCCATGAGCGATAGAGGAGGGGCCCCGGTCTCTTACGACGTCATCGTTATCGGGGCCGGGCCTGCAGGCGAGAACGTCGCCGGCCGGTGCGCTGCCGGAGGGCTCGAGGTCGTCATCGTAGAGAACGAGCTGGTGGGCGGCGAGTGCTCGTTCTGGGCGTGCATTCCGTCCAAGACCCTTCTTCGCCCCGGAGAGGCCCTCGCTTCGGCAAGGCGCACCCCAGGAGTGAGCGCGGCGATCACCGGGCCCATCGACACTCAAGCCGTCATCGAGCGGCGCAACTACATGACCAACAACTGGGACGACGGTTCCCAGAAGAAGTGGCTCGACGACTCCGGCATCGATCTCGTGCGGGGCGTCGGCCGCCTCACCGGCGAGCGCACGGTCGAGGTCCAACTTGCAGAGGACGGCATGGCGCAGCTCACGGCGCGCCGTGCGGTCGTGATCGCAACCGGCTCCAAGCCGTTTGCTCCCCCCGTGGAGGGACTAAGCGACATCCGCACCTGGGACAGCAGGGACGTCACCTCGGCGAAAGAGGTGCCGCGCCGGTTGCTTGTCCTCGGCGGCGGAGTCGTCGGCGTTGAGATGGCGGACGCGTGGCGCGGCCTCGGGGCCGAAGAGGTCACGATCCTCGAGCGCGGCGAGCAACTGCTTTCCAAGGAAGAGCCCTTCGCCGGAGTGGAAGTCAAGGCCGCTTTCGAGGCCAGGGGAATAAGGGTGATCACCGGGGCAAGCCTGGCTCGGGCAGAGCGCAAGGGGAGTGACGGTCCCGTGGTGGCACAACTCGAAGACGGCAGCGTCATCGAGGCCGACGAGATACTCGTTGCAACCGGCCGCCATTCCCGAACGGAAGACCTCGGGCTCGAGACCGTCGGGCTCGAGCCGGGTAAGCCCGTCGCGGTCGACGGCAGTTTGCGCGCCACGGGGATCGACGGCGGCTGGCTCTACGCGGTCGGCGATGCAAATGGGAGAGCGCTTTTGACCCACATGGGCAAGTACCAAGGCCGCCTCGCCGGGGACGCCATCCTTGGCGAAGAGGTCGAGGCGTGGGCCGATCACCACGCGATAACGCGTGTGATCTTCACCGATCCGCAAGTCGCTGCGGTCGGCCTCACCGAAGCTCAGGCGCGCGACCGGGGCATCAATGTGCGGGTTGTCACCCGAAATGTCGCCGACACCGCGGGCGCAAGCGTCTACGGCGAAGGCATCAGTGGAACCTGCTGCATCATCGTCGACGACGACAGGAGCGTGATCGTCGGCGCGACCTTCGTCGGCCCCGTGGCAGGCGAGATGCTGCACTCCGCCACGATCGCAGTTGTGGGCGAGGTGCCTCTGGCCCGCCTTGCACATGCGGTTCCTTCTTTCCCGACCATGAGCGAGGTGTGGCTGGTACTGCTTGAAGCCGCGGCTGCCGAGCGAGGAGGAGTTGCGTGAGCGACACGCCGATTGCGGACTACGCACTGTTGTCGGACTGTCATTCCGCTGCACTCGTGAGCCGGGCCGGGTCGGTCGACTGGCTGTGCTGGCCGCGTTTCGATAATCCGTCGGTATTCGCCCGGCTGCTCGACGACGCCGCGGGGCATTGGTCGATACATCCTGCACTCGAAGCCGACGTAACCCGCCGCTACGCCGAGAGGACAATGGTGCTCGAGACCACCTTCAAAGTCTCGGATGGGACCGCAGTCCTTCGCGACGCAATGGCGTTCGGCGAGAAGGAACGGGGTCATGAGCTCGGCAAGCAGAGCCCCCACGTGCTCCTGCGCCACGTGCGCTGCGACGAGGGCGAGGTCGCCTTCGAGCTCGAGTACGCGCCGCGCCCGGAGTACGGGCTCGTCTTTCCGCTGCTCGATGCGGTCAGGGGCGGGGTCAGAGCTAAGGGGGGCGCCGAGGGGCTCACGCTGTCGTCGCCGGTTCCTTTAGAGCTCGAGGACTCGGTTGCACGAGGTCGCTTCACTCTTCGCGCCGGAGAGAGCGCGGCCTTTGCGCTTCACCACAGGCCGAGCTGGGAGCAGCCCCCGGTGGTGTGGAGCGGCGACGGCATCGTCAAGCGGCTCGAGGACACCATCACGGGCTGGCGGACGTGGTCGGAGCTGCACCAAAGCTATCAAGGCCCATGGGACGACCTCGTGCACCAAAGCGGCCGGGTGTTACAGGCCCTCAGCTTTGCACCAACGGGCGCGATAGTGGCCGGCGCAACCACCTCCCTGCCCGAGAGCCCCGGCGGCAACCGAAACTGGGACTACCGCTATGCGTGGGTGCGCGACGCAAGCCTGACGCTCGAGGCGCTGTGGGTAGCCGCTTGCCCCGACGAGGCCAAGGACTTCTTCGAGTGGATGGCGGGGGCCGCTTCAACACAGCTCCAGCGAGGCCGGGATTTGCAGATCATGTTCGGAGTTGGTGGAGAGCATGACCTCAGCGAGCGGGAGCTTCCTCATCTTTCGGGATGGCGGGGCAGCGCCCCCGTGCGGGTCGGCAATGGAGCATGGGACCAGCGCCAGCTCGATGTCTACGGCGAGTTGTTGAACGCGGCTTACCGCCTCGAGGAGCAGCTCGGCGATCTCGACCCGGCAACCAAGCGCTTTCTTGCTCAAGCGGCGGATGCCGCTGCGGCGCGCTGGGAGGACTCCGATCAGGGCATCTGGGAAGTGCGCGGGGGGCCGCAGCACTACCTGTACTCGAAGCTCATGTGCTGGGTTGCTTTGGATCGCGCGGTCAAGCTGTCGAAGCTCATCGACGCCGAGGACAAGATCGATGAATGGACCGGGGTAAGAGACGAGATCCGTACCGAGATCATGGAGCGGGGATGGAGCGACTCGGCCGGCGCGTTCGCGCAGGCGCTCGGCTCCGACGAGCTCGACGCCTCGACACTCATGATGTCCATCGTCGGATTCATAGAGCCCGACGACGACCGCATGATCGCAACCATCGACGCGATCGAGGAGCGGCTCACCGATGAGCGCGGGCTCGTCTATCGCTACCGCGCGGACGACGAGCTCGAAGGAGATGAGGGGACGTTTCTCCTGTGCACGTTTTGGCTTGCGCAGGCTCTGGCTCTTGCCGGCGAGGAGGAGCGCGCCACCGCGGTCTTTGAACGTGCGGTCGCATTTGCAAACGACGTCGGCCTCCTGGCGGAGGAGGTTGACCCTCAAAGTGGCGAGCTGCTCGGCAACTTCCCTCAGGCGTTCTCCCACATTGGGCTTGTGAACGCGGCGTGGGCGATCGATCAGCAGCGCCGGGGTTCCGGCCCCCAATCGGGTGGAGGGCCACTGACCGAATAAGAAGGTACGCCGCGCTCGCCTTCGGGTCCCCGGATTCCACAACTTCTGGTCATTCTCTGACCGAATAGGGGAGTGGCGGTGTTACCAATGAGCTATGAGGTTTCTTAGCGGCTCCCGGCGTCTGGCGGCTGCTCTCGTTGCGGTCCTTGCGCTCGCCCTCGTGGCGGGCATCGCCGCAGGAGCTTCGTCGGAGACAAAGCTTCCCCACATCGGTCCCAAGGCGCTTGTTGCCACGACGCTGCGAGCCATGAGCGAGGCCCCACCAACGTCGGGGCGCTTCCAGACCAGCGTCGACCTCGGGCTCCCGGCCCTGCCGGAGGGCGCTGGGCAGCTCGAAGGGATCATGGGCCTCCTTGCAGGCACGAGGGAGTTCCGCGTGTGGAGCTCACGCGACGGGGTGCGGATCGCCGAACTGCTCGAGGGGGCCGAGCGCGCTTTCATCGCAAATCGAAGCGAGGCGTGGTTTTGGGATTCGGAGAAGTTCGAGGCTGTGCACCTCGAGCACATGACGAGGGAAGACGGCTCCAGCCGGGGCGCCAAGGGCTTCTCCGGTCCTATGGAGATGAACCCGGGGCGCGCCGCTTTGGCGGACATCGTGCGCCCGCTGTTCAAGGAGCTGGACGACACCGACCTTTCGGTCGAGGAGACCAAAGATGTCGCGGGGCGTGACGCCTACACACTCGTCATCGAGCCGATGTCACAGCAGACGCTGGTCGGGCGCATCGAAGTTGCGATCGACGCTGACGAACGAGTCCCCCTCAGTGTCGCCGTCTACCCCAAGGGTGAAGGCGCTCCGGCAGTCTCCGCCGGCTTCTCCGAGGTCAGCTTCGAGCCCATAGACCCAGCGCTCTTCGACTTCGAGCCGCCCCAAGGCGCAAAGATCAAGGACAAGCCCGCCGGGAAGGAAGAAGGAGCGAGTCAGTGGCGCCCCGAGGGGGCCGGGGGACAAGAAAGCAGCTCAGGCATGCCTTCCCTGCAAAGTTTCGGCGCAGGATGGACGAGGGTCCTCGCGGTGCGCGTTGAAGAGCTCCCCGAGGAGGCGCGCCGCCTGCTGCCGTTTAGCGGCACGCTCCTTTCTGGTGCGGTGGCCGAGCGTGACGGGGGGGCCTGGGTGCTGTTTGGAGCGGTTCCCCAGAGCGCGTTGGACGCGGCCGCGTCGCGCCTCCCCACTCCTTGAGCGTTCTAGCCACCTCGGATCTCACCAAGCGCTACGGCGACGAGCTCGTCGTCGACCACTTAAACCTGAGCATCGCCGCAGGTGATCTCTACGGCTTCCTCGGCCCCAACGGTGCTGGCAAGTCGACGACGATCCGCATGGCGCTCGGCCTCGTGTTTCCCGACGGCGGGTCGGTCGAAGTCGGAGGTCATTCGGTGTTCTCGTCCAGCGAGGCAAGGAGCCGCGCCCTCAGCCGCGTTGGAGCCCTGGTCGAGGAGCCCGCTTTCTGGGGCTACCTGTCGGGGCGGCGCAACCTCGAGTACTTCGCCCGTGCCGGCGGCAACAAGGTGGATCGCAGAGCCCGCCTCGATGACATCGATGAGGTCTTGCGCCAGGTGGGGCTCGCCGACGCAGCGGCCAAGCGCGTCAAGGCCTACAGCCAGGGGATGCGGCAGCGGCTCGGGATTGGGCGTGCCCTCCTTGGCCATCCCGATCTCCTCGTGCTCGACGAGCCGACGAATGGGCTCGATCCGCAGGGCATGAAGGAGGTGAGGGCGCTTCTCAGACGCCTTGCCGACAACGGAACGACGGTGTTCGTGTCGAGCCACCTGCTCGGCGAGGTCGAGGCGATGTGTGATCGTGTCGGGGTCCTCGTGGCGGGCAAGCTCGTTGCCGAGGGCCCACCCGGGCACCTTGTCGACGAGCCCGATCGCGTGAGGGTCGATGTCGACGACAGGAGGCACGCCCTCGACGTGCTCCGCGTAGTCCCGGGCATCTCGCTGGACGAGCTCGAGGCGCGAAGCGGCGGCGGGCCGGGCCCGATCAAGGTGGGCCTCGCCAATGGGGCGACGCCTGCAGGGGTCAACGCCGCGCTCGTTTCGGCCGGAATCGGCGTGAGCGCCCTCGTCCCCGAGCACGCGCGCCTCGAAGACGTGTTCCTCACGCTTACCGAGGGGGAGTGACAAATGCTCGCGGTTGAGATGGCCAAGGCGGCCCACAGATGGTGGACCTGGGTCATGGCCGCTGCCTTCATCGCAATACCGGTCCTGATCGTCACCGCTCTGCTGCTGTCGACGGACCGGCCCGAGCCCGGCGAAGGCCCGCCCTTTCTCACGCTGGTGCAGGTAAACGGCGTGTTCGCGAGCCTCGTCGGCATCACAACGATCCAGCCGTTCTTTCTTCCGCTCGCCGCCGGCCTCCTTGCCGGCGATGCCATCGCCGGCGAGTCACAGGCGGGCACGCTTCGCTACCTGCTTGCGAGGCCGGTCGGCAGGACGAGACTCGTCGTGGCGAAGTACGCGTCTGTGATGATCCTCGTTGGGGGGGCAGTGGTGCTCGTCGGGCTCACCGGCCTCGCCGTTGGGGGCGCTGCTTACGGCCTCGGCCCCTTGCCCACCCTTTCTGGGGCGACGCTGCCGGTCGGGGTTGCGCTCGCGCGCGTTGTCCTCGCGGGGATGTACGTGACCGCTGGGATGGCAGGTCTCGTCGCCATCGGGCTGTTCATCTCGACGCTCACCGACTCGGGCCCCGGAGCGACGGTGGCAACGGTCGGCATCTACATCGTGATGCAGATACTCGGAGCGTTGTCGGCGCTAAGGATCATCCATCCCTATCTGTTGAGCCACTACTCGCTCGCGTTCACGGGTTTGTTCCGTTCGCCCGTCGCGCTTGACGAGGTGATGACCGGCCTCGTGGCCTACGCCTCCTACGTTGCGGTCTTTCTCGGGGGCGCCGTCGCCGTCTTCAGGCGCAAGGACGTGACTTCTTAGGCGACGGCAGGGACTATCTCGCGTCCGATGAGGGCGACCATGTCGAGATCCGAGTGGTCGAGATGCTGGAGCATGACGCGATCGACGCCTGACTCCTCGAGGGCGCGGAGCTTGGCCACGACCTCAGCGACGGTGCCGACGAGCTTGGCCTCGTCCTGGCTTGCCGCCCACGACTCCGGATCGTCCGAGCTCCCCGTGCGCCTCAAAAGGCTCGCCGCACGTTCAAGGAGCTCGGCGCGGTCGGTTCCGACCACGCACCCCGTCATCACGGAGAAGCGAAGTGAGGCAGGGTCGCGTCCGGCTTCCTCGAAGGCCTGCATGACTCGCTGCTTGCGTTTGCGGCACTCGGCGGGGGGCGTCGACACGGTGTTGTACTCGTCTCCCCACTTGGCGGCGAGAGCCGCGCTGCGCGGTCCTGCCTGTCCGCCGATGATCACCGGCGGATGCGGTTGCTGCACGGGCTTGGGGAGCGCATGGAGATCGGTCGTCCTGTAGTGCGTGCCTTCGAAGCTGAGGGAGTCCTGGGTCCACTGGCGATGGATAATCTCGAGCTGTTCTGCGAGCCGGTCCATGCGGGTGCCCGTGTCGAAGAAGTCGAAACCGTAGGCAGTGTGCTCGATAGCCGACCAGCCGGTGCCGAGGCCGAGCTCGACTCGACCTCCCGAGGTGTGATCGGCGGTCACTACGGACTTGGCGAGCACCGATGGATGACGAAACGTCGCCGGCGTGACGCAGGTCCCAAGCCGGATCCGGGACGTGACGGCGCCGAGCGCGGCGAGCGTCGCCCACGCATCAAGGGAGCCGTTGTCTATCTGCCCCCGCACGGAAACGTAGTGGTCGGAGCGAAACAGCCCTTCAAGCCCATGCTCCTCACAAGCCCTAGCAAGCGCCGTCCACTGCTCCCACGTAACGTCCTCCTGCCCCTCGATCATCAGGCAAACCCGCACAAAGCCTCCTTCGCATTCGTTGCCTCACCGGAAACGTCCCCCGGCTCATCTTGCAGGGGTGATCTATTGCATGTGCTCGCTGGTCTGCGACAAGGGCTACTGCCCCACAGGCCAATGATCCACCCTGATCTGGGTCATTGGAAAGTCCTTGGAATTGCCGGTGGCGAGGGTCGCACCAACACGCAGCGCGGCGGCGGCGATCAGGCAGTCGGCTTGCGACAAGGTCACGCCCTTCGCCGCGAATTCCCCGCGCCACGATCCAGCGCGCTTGCCCTCATCGGCCCCGAGCGGGATAACGACGAGGCCCTCGATCAGTTCCGCCGCACGGGATCTTTCTTCGGGCCGCAGTCCCCTCCAAAGCTCCTCAACGTTGATGGCCGTGGCGCCGAGGAGATCGCCCCTGTCGAGCGCCTCATCGACGCGCTCTCTTACGGGTGCGCCACGCAGGTAATCGATAAGAACTGTCGTGTCGACGAGAACAAGCACTACCCGAGCCTGCGTTCGTCGGCTTTCCTCTGCGCCCTGACCCAGCGACCTGGGTCCTCATCCCATTCGTGGAGGTGCCCGATGGAACCCTGAGATGAACGGATCAGCTCCCTGCGACGTTGGTTCTCCAAAGATGATGCGATGGCTTCTCGGATGAATCTGCTCCGACCTCGGGGGCCGGCGACCTCGTCTATGCGCCCCACCAGTTCGTCTTCCAACTCTATGTGCAGACGCATGTGCCTAGAATAGCACACACGCCGCT
>JACCZU010000013.1 GCA_013695835.1 Candidatus Aridivita willemsiae | reverse complement strand
CCTCAAGGTTCTGGTTGCCGTCGGGGAGGCGGTCGAGCCCGGGCAGGCGCTCGTGGTGATCGAGGCGATGAAGATGGAGACGGCGGTGGCGTCCCGAAGCGCAGGGGTCGTGGCGGCCGTTGAGGTGGTTCCCGGTCAGGCGGTCGCGGCGGGCCGGCCCCTCGTCGTGCTCGAGTGAGGCCGGGCGCTCCGGCATGACTGCGGGCACCCTCATGGGGTTGGCGGCACAGCTCGTCGCCGTTGGGCTCGTGGGCTTCGCCTCCGGCGACGTGCTGCTGAGGCGGGCACAGGTGAGTGCCCCCGCCTGGTCGGCTGGCGCTCCGGAGAGGGCGCTCGCCGCGATCGTCGGTGGCGTTGCCTTTGCGGCCCTCGCGATGGTGGCCAATATCGTCACGGGCGGCGCGGTCTTCGGCACCCCCGCCGTGATCCCGCTTGCGGCCGTTGTGCTTGTGGCAAGCCGGGTGCGAGCCCTGCCGGCGCTGCGCGCTCGAACCCTTCCCCTCCTCCCGCTCGCGGCCATCGCCTTGCTGCTGGTTGCGCTTTACGTCGTCCCTGCGGTGGTCGCCGGCTCTGGGGTGCGCTCGGGCGATCCGCCATGGCATCTCGGCTGGACCGAGCAGCTCCTCGGAGGGGAGGCAGTGCCCCTTGGGCCTGCGCCTGAGCTCGGCCGCAACGCCTATCCGTGGGGATGGCATGCGGTGCTTGCCACGGCCGTTCGCCTGGTCCCAGGGTCCACGGTCCTTGTTGCCCACGAGACGCTTCACCTCATCGTGGTTGCAGGCATCCCGCTCGGCGCAGCGTGTATTGCCCGGCGACTCGACCGGCGCGCCGGATGGGCAGGGGCCGCAGCGGCCGGCCTCATCGGAGGCTTCGGATGGCTGAGCCCGAACGCGAGCTTCGTCACGACCCCATCGGAGGCGATCGGCAAGGCCGACCTCGTCGTCACCTCCCCGAATGCGGTCTATGCCCTGATGCCTCCTGCGCTTCCGCGTGAGCTGTCGCTTGTCCTCCTCGCCGCGCTTGCAACGTTCCTGCTGATGGAGATTGGGACCAACAACAGGGCGCTTGATCTTGCGTGCGGAGTGATGGCCGGTTTGGCCGGGCTCGTTAACGTCCCGTTGTTTGTGAGCGCCCTGTCGTGGAGCATCGCGGCCTCCTTGGCGGCACCCCGGAGGCAGAGGTTGCACAAACTTCTCGCCCTGATCATTCCAGCCGTCGCGGTGTTTGCCCTTTGGGCCGGGCCCGTGGTCGCCAACTACGTGAGATACGGCGGGTTCGTGAACATCTCCAAGCTCGGGACCGAGTGGCCGCTGGCCACGGCGCTTGCCTCATGGGGCCTGCTGCTCCCGCTTGCGGCCGGAGGCATGCTCGTTGTCGCGCGGCAAGTGCGCGCTGCACCGCCGGATCAAAAGGGACTCACCTGCATCGCCTTCGCGCTTGCTACCGCACTCTTGCTTGCGCTTTCGCTCGCCTCGAGGACGTTCGAGTGGAACCTCGGGGGAAACGCCACCCTCCTGCACCAGGGGCGGGTGTGGCCCCCCGCCCACCTTCTCGGAACGGCGTTCGCCGGGGTCGGTGCGTGGCATCTCTATTGCCTTCTCGCGGCGCGCCGGCGGGCGGCGGGGGTAACCGCGCTCGGAGCACTGTTTGCCCTCGGCGCTGCGTCCCCGGTCATCGCTTCCTCCGACATGACCGAGATCCTCAGCGAAGGACGAGAGGGGTTCATCTACGCGAGCGACGACGTCGCGCCGGGCTCGTTCGTGCGCCGGGCCGCGGCCCACTTGCAGCCGGACGACGTAATCGCCGTGCGCGCGGCCGGCGGCGACGACCTCGCATGGCTGCTGTGGCAGTTCTCGGGGGCGCGGCTCGCGCGCTACGAGGACCCGCGACTCGAAGGAAACGACCTTCGCATCCGCTACGCCGAGCTTGCGCATGAATGGGACCTGCGGATCGCCGGCAACGGCTTCGCACCGACGGCGGTAGTGCGGAAGAGCGTGGACCGCACCTACTCGCGCGCGGAGGTCGTAGCAAGCGGCCGGTATGCGGGCCGGGACTGGGTACTAATCCGCCGCCCGCCCACAGTTCTCCGGAGTCAGGGGTAGCAACTGCATCGCCGGGCGATCCGACCCGGCGGTTTGTGGATGGTCACAGCAATGCACACGCCGTCTACTAGGCTTCGGTGGTGGATTTTGATCTTTCCGAGGAGCAGGTCGAGTTTCAGATGGTCGTTCGGGGATTCGTGGACGACGTCATCAGACCCCATGCCGAGCGCTGGGACGCAGAGGGCGAGCTCCCCATGGATGCGGTCAAGCAGATGGCCGGCCTCGGGCTGTTCGGGCTTCCCTTTCCCGAGGCCTACGGGGGCTCAGGCGCCGACCTCCTCACGCTTTGCATCGCGATCGAGGAGATCGCCAGGATCGATTCGAGCCTCGCTATCACCCTCGAGGCTGCGGTCGGGCTCGGCGCGATGCCGATCTACCGTTTCGGCACCGAGGAGCAGAGGAGGCGCTGGCTTCCGCCCCTTGCCGCTGGGGACGCGCTCGCCGGTTACGGGCTCACGGAACCGGGCGGGGGCTCCGATGCTGCTGCAACCAGAACCACGGCGAAGCTCGACGGCGACGAGTGGGTGATCAACGGGTCCAAGTCGTTCATAACGAACTCCGGAACGCCGATCACCTCGCTCGTCACGATCACGGCCGTCACCCGTGACGGCGACCGCGGAAAGGAGATCTCTTCGATCATCGTGCCAAGCGACACGCCTGGCTTCGAGGTGGGGGGCGGCTACCGCAAGATGGGCTGGCATCATTCCGACACTCATGAGCTCGCCTTCAACGACTGCCGCGTGCCCCAGGAAAACCTGCTCGGTGAGCTTGGTGGAGGCTTTAGCAACTTCCTTTCGATACTCGACGACGGCCGCATTGCAATCTCAGCGCTCGCCGTCGGACTCGCCCAGGGGTGTGTAGACGAGTCCATTAAGTACGCGCACGAACGGGAGGCGTTCGGCCGCCCCATCGGCGAGTATCAGGCCGTCGCCTTCAAGATCGCCGACATGGCCACAAAGACCGAGCTTGCAAGGACCGCGTACCACAAGGCGGCGTGGCTCAAGGCCGGGGGCCGGCCCTACAAGGCCCAGGCGGCAATGGCCAAGCTCTACTCGTCTGAAGTTGCGGTAGAGGCAGCGCGCGAGGCGGTGCAGATCCACGGCGGTTACGGCTACATCGAGGAGTTCCCCGTGTGCCGGCACTATCGCGATGCCAAGATCCTTGAGATCGGCGAGGGCACGTCCGAGATCATGCGTATCTTGATCGCTCGGGAGCTTGGACTCCAGCCGCGTTGAGCTTGAGACGTGACACGGCTCCAGTGGTCGTCGACGACCCCCGCCGGCTCGCCGATGCCCTCGGGCGTGCGCGCGACGCAGGCAGGATCGGCCTCGACACCGAGTTCTTCAGGGAGCGCACGTACAGGGCGCGCCTCTGCCTCGCTCAGATCGCCACTCCCGATGAGCTCTTTCTTGTCGACCCGCTCGCCGAGGTCGACATGGCTCCAGTGGCGGCGGTGATCGAGGACCCCGCCGTCGAGGTCGTGGTTCATGCCGGCGGGCAGGACATCGAGATCTTCCATGAGCAGTACGGGGTCACGGCCACTCGGATCTTCGACGTTCAGCGCGCTGCGGGGTTCGCCGGGCACGGCGCATCGCTGCCTTACGGGGGCCTCGTGAGCGAGGTGCTCGGCGTTTCCCTCGAGAAGGGAGAGTCCTACACCGACTGGTGCAGGCGGCCCCTGACGGGGGCGCAGCTAACCTACGCAGCCGACGACGTTCGGTGGCTCCTTCCCGTCGCCGACAAGCTGAACGCAGCCATCGAAGCCCTTGGGCGAACGCCCTGGGTCGAGGAGGAAATGCAAGCAATCGAGCAGGCCGCCTCCCGCTCGGTTTCGATCGACGACGCGTGGCGCAAAGTGGGGGGGCGCGGATCGCTTTCGGGGCGCGCGATTGCGGTTCTGCGCGAGCTTGCATGGTGGCGGGAGCAGACCGCTAAAGAGCGCGACATCCCGCGCGGCTGGGTCGTGAGAGACGCTTCGCTCGTGGAGATGGCCCGGCGTGCCCCCGCCGACAAAGCGGCGCTAGGCCGCATCCGGGGCGTCAACGCCAAAGAGGTCGAGCGCTCCTGGAGGGACATCGCCTCAGCCGTTGACAAGGGCCGATCCGCTGCGCCGGTAGTCACTTCGCAGGGTCCCCCCAGAAACGCGCAGATGCGGGCCAGGATGTTGTCCGGAATCGGCGATGCGCTCGTGCGGGCGCGTTGCGAGCATGCGAAGATGGCGAGCGAGCTCGTGACCACGAGGGGCGAGACGGAAGCCCTCATCGCCGAGGTCGTGTCCGGCGAGCTCGATGCCACGCACCACAGACTTCTCAAGGGATGGAGGCGTGAGCTCGCAGGAGATGCACTCGTCGAGCTCGCCCGGGGACGCATCGCCGTCAAGGCGATAGATCGTCCGCCGTATGTGGAAGAAGTGAGGGTCTGAGCGGAGATGCGGCCGACTACTGAGGTGAGGTAATGGCAAACGAAGAGGAACGCATAGCGCTGTTTTTGGATTTCGAGAACCTTGCTATCGGCGCCCGCGAACGCGGTGGCAAGCTCGACATGTCGGTGATCGTGGACGCCCTTTCGGAGCGGGGGCGCCTCGTTGTGAGGCGCGCCTATGCAGACTGGACGCTGTTCGCTGATCATCGTGCCGACACCGTTGCCCAGCGCATCGAGCTCATAGAGATGCCTCAGCGCGCCGGGATGATCAAGAAGAACACCGCCGACATCAAGCTGGCCGTCGACGCCGTCGAGCTCGCCTTTCAAAGAGAGTTCATAACCACGTTCGTAATCGGATCGGGCGACAGCGACTTCACGCCACTGGTGCTCAAGTTGCGCGAGCTCAACCGGCGCGTCATCGGCGTCGGCGTCGAGGGCAGCACATCGGAGCTGCTGCCGGGCGCCTGCGACGAGTTCCTGTTCTACGAGCGGCTTCTGGGCACCGGTGAGGGCAGGAACACCCCGCGCCGGCGCGGTCGCAAGAAAGATGCTTCGGGAGATGGAAGCGGCAGCAGCAGCTCCGAGCTCTCCGAGATGTCGCGGCTCGTGACCACGACGCTGTCTGGGCTCCAGCGGTCGATGGACGGACCCGTGATCTCATCGATGATCAAGCGCGCCATCCTCCGAAAGGACCCCACCTTCTCCGAGGGTGACTACGGCTTCAGGACATGGGGCGAGCTCATGCGCAACCTCGAGTCCAACGACGTGATCGAGCTTCGTGCGGGCAGCGCCGAAGGAGATCCCGCCGTCGACTACCCGCGCAAAGGCGGGGGCGAGCAGCAAGCTTTTGAGCTCTTGCGCGACGTCGTCAAGGACTTCGAGGAGCGCACCGGGGCACCGCCGCTGTCCGGTCTGAAGAATGAGCTTCGCAAGAGGCGGCCGGGTTTCAGTGAGAAGGAGTACGGCTACGGCGGGTTCTTGCAGTTCGCAAAGGCGGCGAGCGCAAAGGGTGCAATCGATCTCGAATGGAACGACGAGGGCGAGGACTATTACCTTTCGACCCGGTGACCGAGGAGTAAGCGCGTGATGTGGCCGACCGGCTCGTGATGGGCTCTTATGGTCCTGCGACCTACGGCGACAGCATCGCAGACGTCTACGACGACTGGCACGAGCACGTCTTCGACACACCTACCACGGTCGACTTCCTTGCCGAGCTTGCCGGAGCGGGCCCGGCCCTAGAGCTCGGCATCGGCACGGGAAGGGTCGCCCTCCCTCTTGCTCACAAAGGCATTGAGGTTCAAGGCATCGACGCTTCGGTTGCGATGGTCCAAAAGCTGCGCGCCAAACCGGGGGGTGAGGACGTGGGGGTAACCATCGGTGATTTCGCTGCGGTCGACGTCGAAGGGACCTTCTCGCTTGTCTTCGTCGTTTTCAACACGCTGTTCGGGTTGCTGACTCAAAGGGATCAGGTTGCGTGCTTTGCCAACGTTTCCGGCCGCCTCACGTCCGATGGTGTATTCGTGTGCGAGTGCTTCGTCCCCGACCTTGCGCGCTTCGAGGGACACCAGCGAATCGCGGTTGAGCGTGTCGAGGTCGACGAGGTGGTGCTCGAGACATCGCGCCATGACCTCGTCAACCAGCGGGTCAGGTCCACCCACACCGCGGTTGGGCGCGCCGGTACGCGCATCTATCCGGTCGAGATCCGCTACGCGTGGCCGTCCGAGCTCGACCTCATGGCCGAGCTCGCCGGCCTGCGGCTGCGCTCCCGCTTCTCCGGCTGGAACAGAGAGCCCTTCAACTCGGCAAGCACAAACCACGTCTCGGTGTACGAAAAGGCGTGATCAGGAAGGAAACTGAAACCCAGGAGCGATGGGGGCCCTCAGCAGCGCCGGGCCCTCGCCTGCGCTCAGCTCGGAGGCAGCTTCTGCGGCGCCGGCGACGTCCTTGATCTCGGCGTAGCGGAGACCGAACCCCCTCGCAAGGGCGGCCCAGTCGATCGGCGGGTCGTCGATGTCCATTCCGGGATAGATGCCGGCGCTCCCGGCCGGCCCGCCCTGACGACGCATGCCGGCCCTGATGATCTCGTAGCCGGAGTTGTCGAGTATCACGAAGGTGATGTCGAGCCCGTAACGGGCCGCCGTCCAGAGTCCCTGTACGGCATATAGCGCAGCTCCGTCCCCGAGCAAACAGAACACGCGCTCGCCCGGCCGGGCAAGAGCAACACCGAGGGCCGCGGGCAGCCCCCAACCGAGCCCCCCGGTGCGATGGCCATACCTCTCCGACGGCGGCGAGTGGGAACAGCAGCGCTGCACCGAAGCCGCAGAGCTCACGGTCTCGTCGACGATGATGTGGCCGCGCCACGCCTCCGACAACGCGAAGAGAAGGGCGCCCGCCCCCGGTGGGTCCGAGCCATCGCTTGAGGCAGCGGCGGCGAACTGCTCTCGAGCCTTCCCGATGCGCTCGGTGACGGCGCGCCTCCGGTCCTCTGCGGCCCCCGGGCCCGCCGCCCCTGCAAGTGCGCCGAGGGCGGCCCGAAGGTCGCCGACCATCCCGCTGTCGACGGGGAAGATCCTTCCGATCTCCTGCGGCGAGCTGTCGAGGTGGATGACGGCAGCGCCGTCCGGGAACGGCGAGCCGGGCTCGAATGGCGGATACATGAGAAACGCCTCGCCCCCCGCGATGAGGACCACGTCGGCGTCGCCGAGCCGGTCCTTGATCACGGGACCGAGGGTGGGCAGGAATCCGGCGAACAGGGGATGGTCGGGGGCCATCGGAAGTCGCTGGGAGTAAGGCTCGTTCCACACCGGCGCGCCGAGAGCGGACGCAAGCGCGGCAAGCTCGGACTTTGCGCCCTCCCGATCGACGCGGTCCCCGGCGACTATCACGGGGCTGCGGGCGTCGGAGAGAAAACCGGCAGCGGCCTCGAGGGCGCCGGGATCGGGCGGGCCAGGCGGCGCAAGGCGGGTCGGCGGCTGCGGCCCGCCGGCGACCTCGCCGTCCAGCAGATCCATGGGCAGCGACAGGAACACCGGGCCGGTCGGGGGAGTGGCGGCTTCCTTGAAGGCGCGCCTTACCGCGCCCGGGATCTCATCGGCGCGCCGGATCTCCCACGTCCACTTGCAGTACTGAGACGCTTGGCGGACGAGGTCGGAGAAGAGAAGCGGCTCCTGGAGGTTGAAGCGCGTGTCCTGCTGCCCCGCCGTGACGACGAGCGGTGTGCGCCCCCGCCATGCGTTGTAGAGATTGCTCATCGCGTTGCCGAGCCCGGGGCTTGCGTGCAGGTTGACCACGGCGGGTCGCCCCGTCGCCTGGGCGTAGCCGTCGGCCATGCCGAGGCACACGATCTCTTGCAGTCCGAGGTAATAGGGCGGCTCGCCGCGTGCGGCAAGCGCCTCCATGACCGGGAGCTCGGTCGTCCCTGGGTTGCCGAACACGGCGCCAACGCCCTCGCCGACGATGCAGTCGACGAAGAGGTCCCGCCCCACGCGTGTGGTCCCCACCGATACCGCCTTATCTACTTGTAGTAGTATTCATCTACTATGCTAAGCGTCCCTGAGGCAGCGCGTAGAACAGGAAAGAACCCCGAGACTATCCGGAGGTGGATCCGCTCCGGCCGGTTGCCTTCGAGCAAGATTGGGACCCAGCACTTCATTGAAGCCGCCGACCTCGACGAGGCGACCGGGGCCGATGCGCCCAACGCTTTTCCGCCACGCTTGAGGACCATGTACAACGGCAGGCCCATGCCGGACTGGGTGGCCCTCGTACGGGAGCAACGGGATAGCCACTAACGGCTTTGTTGATCCTCGACGCAAACGCCGCCCTGGTTCTCTCCCTGCACGAGGCCGGCTTCAAAGAGTTGCAAGGTGCCGAGCCGGCGGCTCCTCCCCTGTTGTGGTCGGAGACCCGCTCCGTCCTGCATGTCAACGTCTATAGAGGATTGATCTCCTCACAGGAGGCCAAGCGTTCGCTTGAGCTAATCGGCTCTGGGGCGATCAAAGAGCATCGCCACCCACGGCTTGGCCACGAAGCATGGCGTATTGCCGGCGAGCTCGGTTGGGCAAAGACCTATGACGCCGAGTACCTGGCCCTTGCAGCGCTGGCAGGTGCTCGCCTCGTGACCTTTGACCGGCGCCTTGTCCGCGCTGCGGAAAGACTCGGCCTCGTAGCCGGCTTCGAGCCCCCGAGGTGAGCCCAAGGGGGGAGGAGGGAATGCCGGGGGCGGAGGGAATGCCGGCGGGCAGGGTCGCGCTTGTCACCGGCGGGACGCGCGGCATTGGGTTTGCGATCGCCGAGGAGCTCCTCGGCGCAGGCGCGAGCGTCTTGCTCACCGCCAGGAAACAAGATGACCTCGACGCCGCGCTCGAGGGGCTCGGCGCCGGCGAGCGGGCCATGGGGGTTGCCGGAAGCTCCGATGACGGCGGGCATCGCGCCTCTGCGGTCGCGAGCTGTGTTGCGCGCTTTGGCTCGCTCGATCTCCTCGTCAACAACGCGGGGACCAACCCTCAATACGGGCCGCTGGTCGAAGCGGACCTCGGCGCGGTCGCAAAGATCATGGACGTAAACCTCGTGGCCCCGCTCGGCTGGATACAGGAGGCGTGGCGGGCGTGGATGGGCGCGCACGGAGGAGTGGTGCTCAACGTCGCCTCGGCGGGAGGGCTGCGCCCGGGGGCTCACATCGGCGCCTACAACGCGAGCAAGGCGGCGCTCATACACATGACCAAGCAGCTCGCGACCGAGCTTGCGCCAGGGGTGCGGATCAACGCCATCGCCCCCGGGGTTGTGAGGACGCGCTTTGCAAGAGCCCTGTTCGAGGGCCGCGAGGAGGAGGTGTCGGCCCGCTACCCGCTCGGACGGATCGGGGAGCCGTCAGACGCAGCGAAGCTCGCCGTCTTTCTGTTGAGCGATAACGCCTCATGGATCACGGGAGAGACCGTGACGCTCGACGGGGGCATCACTCAGCGACCATGGTGAGCGGGCCGCAGATCAGACGCGCCGCGGGGCCGGCTCGGCGGGACCGCAGATCAGAAGCGGGGCCGGCTCGGCCGGACCGCAGATCAACACGGCGCGGCGATAGGCTGGTGACCGCGCAGCCTCGGCGAACGGCGATCAAGGGGGAGGATCATGGTCTTTGCCAGCCCGTATCCGGACATCGAGATCCCCGACGTTGACCTTGCCACGTTCGTGCTCGAGCGCGCCGCCGAGCTTGGGGACAAGCCCGCCCTGATCGACGGTCCGAGCGGGCGGACCGTGACCTTCGCCGAGCTGAAAGCCTCGGTCGAGGGTGTGGCGGCGGGGCTTGCTGAACGCGGCTTCGGCAAGGGCGATGTCTTTGCGCTTTACGCACCGAACATGCCCGAGTATGTCATCGCATTCTTTGGCGTCGCTATGGCCGGCGGGATCAACACAACGATCAACCCGCTGTTCACCGCCGACGAGCTCGCGTCACAGCTCAACGACTCCAAGGCCCGCTTTCTGCTGACGATCCCACAGTTCCTCGAGGCCGCTCACAGCGGCGCGAGCCGGTCGGGCGTGGCCGAGGTCTTCGTCCTCGGGGAGGCCGAGGGCGCAACCCCCTTCGCCGAACTTAGCAGCGCAGGCGCCCCACCCGCCGTCGACATCGACCCGGGCGAGGACTTGGTTGTGCTTCCGTACTCGAGTGGCACGACCGGGTTGCCCAAGGGGGTCATGCTGACGCACCGCAACCTCGTTGCCAACGTCGCGCAGTGCCGCGAGGCCATCCGGGTAAGCGATGCGGACACGGTCATCGCGGTGCTTCCTTTCTTTCACATCTACGGGATGACGGTCTTGATGAACCTTGCTCTCGGGGCTGGAGCGACCGTCGTCACAATGCCGCGCTTCGACCTCGAGGGCTTCCTCAGCCTGATTCAGAAGCACAAGGTGACGCGCGCTTACGTCGTGCCGCCGATCGTTCTTGGCCTCGCCAAGCACCCCCTCGTCGACAACTTCGACCTCTCTTCTCTGGAGGTCATCATGTCCGGCGCAGCCCCGCTTGGTTCCGAGCTCGCCGAAGCGGCGGCCGAGCGGCTCGGCTGTCTCGTCATCCAGGGTTATGGCCTCACCGAGACCTCGCCGGTCACCCACACGACCTTCGACGAGCCGGGACACAACAAGCCGGGGTCGATAGGGCCTCTGGTCTCCAACACCGAGGCGCGCATCACCGACCTCGAAACGGGCGACGACCTCGACACCGACGCCACGGGAGAGCTGTTGATCAAGGGGGCCCAGGTCATGAAGGGCTACCTGAACAACGAGGGCGCAACAAAGGCGACGATCGATTCCCACGGTTGGCTTCACACGGGCGACCTCGCCACGGCCGATGCCGACGGCTACTTCTAC
>JACCZU010000293.1 GCA_013695835.1 Candidatus Aridivita willemsiae | reverse complement strand
CCGCATGTTTGTGCGTCGGAACCAGAACGCCCACGCCGGCCGAGGCAAGGACTGCCCGGATGAAGCTCCATGACGCGGTGACCGGCCAGGGCGTGCGAAAAACCCGGGGGTGGGTCGACACCCTCATGAACTCGTATACGACACCCCAGGTCACATACCACGGGGTCATCTGGGCCCGCCACCTCTCCAGCGCCACGCGACACCGATCGTGCTCTGGCACGTCGGAGTCGGCCGCATAAAGCAGCACGTTCGTGTCGACGACGAACACTAGTGGGCCTCCATCACCTCGGTCAGTGCGTCCCGGTTGGCGACATCCACCCGATGGCCGCCGCTTGAAAAACGTGGAAGCGGAGGCAGCTCGGGCGGCTTCTGCTTGTCATGGTCGAGCAGCATCCGCAGCGCCGTCTCCACCAGAGAAGACATGGTCTGACCACGGTCGCGCGCCTCGGCCTTGAGCCTGGCCATGACCGTGTCGTCGATGTTGAGGGTCGTCTTCATATGTTCAACCATATCCAATGTATGGCCGTATGGTCAGCCCTGCGCAGGCGCCGGGCGCACGCCACGCGAGGCCCGAGCAATAACGGTGCCGCGACCAAGCCGGGGGGCAGGCCCAAAATGCCCGGCGACCGGCAACCTTCGTCGCTGGCTGCCCCATAGCGACGGTGGACGACGGAACCTGCCCGGGCGGGCTAGGGGCCGTCTTAGAGGTAACCGAGGTTGCGCAGGGACTGCTCGATCTGGGCCTCTTCCTCGGCGGAGTAGGGCTTGGCCTCGGCCCCCGCGGCGGCCACGGGGAGATCCATCGCCCGGATCACGGGGGGACGCCCTTGCACGATGTCTGTGGACAGGAGATGGGTTAGGACCTCGCCGTCGACCTCGGGGACCTCTAATCCGGCGAGGTAGAGCGCCGTCGGCATGATGTCGTAGAGGCTCGCCCTTTGTCCTGGCTGAGGCTCGACGCCGGGGCCCGCAATCCCGAAGATCCCGTCCATGTGGTGAAAGCCGCGCGGCAGGTGGCGATAGTCGGTGAGGATGCCGGGCGAGAACAACCCCTCCGAGAGCTCATACGAATAGGCCCGGCAGACGGGAAAGAGGTCGGGGGCGCGCTCGGCCTCGGGGCCGAAGCAGACGTCCTCTCGTTTGTGAATGATGTCGGCCACGGGCCTCCCGTCGTCGGGATCGACGAGGGCGCCGAGACGCTCGATGATCTCGTCGCGCACCGACTCGTAGGCGGCAGCAGGCACGATACCGTTCGGCTCGCGGCCCTCCAGGTTGACGTAGATGCCCTGCTGCGGATTGGGCGACGAGAACGCCCGCGTCTTGGACCAATCGATGTTGCCGTGCGCGGCCGACTTCGCCCTTTTCCACGCCCCCTTCGGCACGACCTTTTTTACTTTCCGAGCCGCCTTACGCAGCTGCGCCGAGCGCCCGGCGCGCCCGGCTCCTCCGACGGCGAGCAGACCCCATTCCTCAAGCGCACGATTGACGTTGACTACCTTGTCTTTAGGCCCAAAGCCGTGATCGGACATCGTTACGACGTAGCCGTCGCCGCCCGCCCACTCGACGAGGTCGCCCATGACTGCGTCCATCTCGTCGAAGAACGCCCACGCACGCTCCCGGATGGGACCGGCCTCGGGGCGCCCATAGTGCTCGCAACGGGGATCGATGTACTTGTAGTGGACGTGCATGAGGCGGTCGGGTGCTTCGAGCACGGCAAAAAGCAGCGGCAGGTCGCCGTCGGTCTCGAGAAGGTAACGAAGCGCCGAGCGCTTGCGCGCCAGGTTCCTCGAGAGCCGCTCGATGATGTCGGTGGAACGCCAGTCGACGTCGTAGTTGACCTCGATGTCGATCTCGTAGCCGCCGGCAGCCTGCGCCAGCTCGCCCCCGAGCCAATCGGGGAACGTGAAGCCTTCAGGAGTAGTGCCCCCCCCTTCGGGAGTGAGCATGCCGGCCACCGCGAAGCCGTCGACCCTCGGCGGTGGATAGGTCATCGGGATGTTGAACAACCCGATGCGGGCTCCCTGCGCATTGGCGGCGTTCCAGATCGCCGGCGCAGTAACCACGTCGAGGCGGACGAGCCCGTCGTTGCGCTGGGCGTTTCCGAGCGTGAACCCGAAGATGCCGTGCTTTCCTGGGTTGACGCCGGTGAAGATCGAGGTCCAGCCCGGCGGCGTGTAGGGGGGGACCGTCGAGGTCAGGATCCCGGAGGCGCCGCGGTCGAGCAGCTTTTTCAGCACCGGCATGTGGCCGGCCCCAAAGGCGGGCTCGAGCACGGAGTAGGTGGCCCCGTCGAGCCCGAGCAGCAGGACTCTGCTCACGAGGCCGCCCGGGTGCGTTTAGCGGTGAGGGCGATCCCTGCGGCAACCATGGCGGTGCCGAGCCCGAGGCCAGGGAGCACCCATCCCGTAGCCGGGCCGAGGACGAACACGATCCCCGAGACGTCGGGCATGCCCGGGGTCGGCAACAGGCGCCGGCGCGCCAACGCCTGCCTCCAGCGGCCGCCCACTGGCGTCGCCGGCGCCGGCCTCTCGGCCCCCGAGATCTCCATGAAGTAGACGCTGAGCGCACCGAAACCGAGCGCCCACAATGCCGCTCGCCGGCTCCGCACGCGCCCCAGATAAACGGCGAGCCCAAGGGCCGCACTGGCTCGCCTCGCCTTGTCTGCCCACTCATCAAGGGCCACCCCCCGTGCCGAGTAGAGATCAAGGGCACGGGCCAGCTTGCCGTCCACGCAGTCGCATACGAACGACACATAGAAGAGCCCGGCCCCTGATCTGAGCCCGGCCCTTGTTCCAGTCGCAAAGGCAAGACCAACGGGAACCCCAAGCGCGAGCGACAAGCCGGTCACCTGGTCGGGGGTCAACCATCTCCTCGCTGCGAGCAGCTTCGTAAGCGGCCCCGCTAGAGGGTCGACCACAAGCACAGTCCACGGGTAGTCGAGCTTCTTGGCGCCGAGCGGCGCCGCTGCCTCACTCTCCGACTGCCGCAGATCCTCCGCTTCAGGCATCACCTCGCACGCTCGATGGCAGGATCGACCAAGCCTTTCCCGAGGGCCTGCTCCCACGCACCCACGACCATCCCGGTCACAATGCCCGGATCGCGTTTTACCGCGCCCCTGCCGAGATTGAGCACGAACAGCCCGAGAAGCCCCCACCACAGAGCGGCCCTGTGCTTGAGGTCCTGGGGCATGTTCTTGCGGTGAAGGTAGAACTGATTGCCCAAGTTCATCCGCATGAGGTGATGTGACGACAGCCTCTGCGAGATCGTCTGGTAGTGCTCGCAGCGCGCCCGAGGCGTCTGGAGGAGCACGTAACGGCGCGCCACCCTGTAGGTGAAATCGACGTCTTCCTTGTGGCCGTAGCCGGACAGGTTCTCGTCGAAGCGAAAGTCCTCGAACACCTCCCGCTTGAACGACATGAACCATCCGGTCATGTACTCGATCTTTCTCACGCCCGCAGCCTCGGAGATGCCCTCAACCCAGAAACCGGGCCTCATCCTGCCGCTCGCCTCCGGCCACCACCCGCCGATGCCGAACAGCTTGCGCCACAACACCGAGATGAGCGGGGGACGCGCCGGGTGAACGGGCGAGGCGCGAACTCCGCCGAGCTCGGGGCCCCAGCGAGCGTACTCATCGAGGATGGCGGCGTGACAGTCGGGGGCCAGATAAACATCGTCGTCGATCAGAAAGACAGGGTCCCCGGAGGTCCGGTCGATGCCGATATTGCGCTGAATCGTCAGTCCTCGGCGCGCAGGGTGGTGATAGTCGAGGGCCAGGCCCGCCGCGGCGCAGAGCTCTTCGATGCGTTGCCGCGCCGGAGTTGAATCGCTTGAGTCGACGATGCACAGCTCGGCCGGTAACACCGTCTGGTGGACGAGGCTTTCAATCGTTCTTAGGAGGTCGTCGGGCCGGTTTCTGGTTGCAACAATGAAACACGAGACGGATCGCCGAGCCGATCCTTCACTCTCGACGGATCGCCGAGCCGATCCGTTGCTCACCGGGTGCGCTGAACGTGCTCGGCTTCCTCGGAGGAGGAGCCTTCGTCCTTCGGCGCCGCGGGGGCAAGGTCGATCTGCTCGGCCATCGGCTGCTCGCGTCGCGGGAGATCACTATGGGAAGAAGCCGATGCGCCGCGAGCCTTGCTTCGCTTGCCCCTTTCTTGCGGGACCACCGAGCCGGCCGCTTTTTCTTGCGGAATCGCCAAGTTGTTGCCTGTTTCTTGTGGAATCGCCAAGTTGTTGCCTGTTTCTTGCGGGATCGCCGAGCCGATCCCTGTCTCGGGCTCGTCGATAGGCCCTCTGACGCGCGTTGCCCGGCCCCCAAGCGCCTCTCTGGCGGCACGGTACAAAAAGCGAGGATTTCCAAGCACATAGCGGCGCCACATCCGTCTGGGCTCGAGGACGAGGCGATGCAGCCATTCGAGCCCGAGCAGGTTCATCCAGTAGGGAGCCCGCTCCACCTCGCCGGCCTGAAAGTCGAAGAATGCGCCGACCCCGACCCCGATCCGTGCTCCCGTACCGGCCAGGTGGCGTAAAAGCCACCGTTCCTGCAGCGGATTGCCGAGGCCGGCTAGCACTACATCGGCCCCACTCGAACGGATTCGCTCGACAATCGATCCCTCCTCGGCGGGACTGAAGTACCCGTCACGGACCCCGACGACCTTGAGCCCGGGAAGCAGCCTGACGAGCCGCCCAGCTGCAACCTCAGCCACGCCGGGGGCAGCGCCGAGAAAATACACGGACCAGCCCCGCTCGGCGGCAAGGGAGAGAATCCTCGGGGTGAAGAAGTTGCCGTTTAGGTCATGGGGAAAGCGCTTGCCCTGGAACCATGCCGCGATCATGACCCCTTTGCCATCGTTCAGCCGGAGCGCCGCACGACCGAGGGTCTTCTTGTAGGTGGGCTGCTCGGCGGCGAGGTTGAGGGTATGAGCGTTTGTGAAAGCAATAAGAGAAGGCTCTCCCGAGCCGTACAGATCCTCAATCTTTCCCAGGGCCTCCTGCGTCTCGAGGCGCGCCAGATCAACGCCGAGAAGCCTGATCGTGGGTACGTCGCTCGCGCTCACGCCGGGAGTATGCCCTTTCCGTCATTGGGACGCCGATGGCCCTCTGGAGAAACGAGTCGAGTCCTTGGCACAGGACACTTAATCATGCCGGTTCTTTCAAAGCGGCGACATCCCGGTGGCGAGCATAAAGGAAAGGAAGCGAAGTGTCCCGCGTTGCCGCCTGTTTCCAGGTTTCACCAGTGGGCAGTCCCCGAGGGTGGGGCCGAGCATGACGGCCCCTTACTGGTTCCGGGTGGGGCATCATTGCCGGTCGGACAACCCCGATGGAGGCGTAAGCCTGTGACGGCTCACAGAAGATGAGAAAGGCGTTCGTGGCAGCCCTCCTCGCTCTCGCCGTCGCGGCGGCGTGCAGCCCGGAACAGGACGGGCCCTCCCAGGCGGCGGGCCCCCCCGAGGTCCGGGGCAAATACGATTTCCCCTCGCCGCAGCCGACCTCCCGAGCCGAGATGGGCTGGCTCGCGGCCTCGTGCGAGCTGCCCGTGGAGCACCTCAGGCGGATAAGGCGCGGCTACGCTGCCGGTCGCTCGCCTGAGATGATCCCGGTCCCGCGCGCGCCGAACTTCTTCGGGGGATTCACGACCTACGGCCACTCCGGTCCGTGGCCCTACATGCAGCGCGTGCCGCTGGTCTTCTACGGGCCCGGCTTCATAAGGAGTCAGGGCTCGATCGCGCCGGCGCGCCCGGTCACGGTTGCGGACCTCGCTCCGACGCTCGCCGAGCTGCTGCATACGACGCTTCCCGAGGGCCGCCCAGGACGGCCGGTCACCGAGGCGCTGCTCCCTCGAGGACGGCGGGCGGGCGTGCCGCGCGCCATCGTGACCGTCGTGTGGGACGGCGGCGGCACGGACGTCCTCCAAACCTGGCCGGGCGCCTGGCCCGTCTTGCGCGATCTGATGGCCTCAGGGACGTCGGTCGCGGGGGCGAACGTGGGCTCGTCCCCGTCCGTGACCCCGGCCATCCACGCAACCATCGGCACCGGGACCTTCCCGAAGCAGCACGGCATCGTCGACATCCCGCTGAGGATCGGGGACCGGGTCGTGGCGGACTCCTACGGAGGCCGGAGCCCCAAATACCTCAAAACCACGACCCTTGCCGACATCTTCGACCGGTCCACAGGGGGTGCCTCGAAGGTGGGGATGCTCGCCTACAAAGGGTGGCACCTCGGCATGATGGGCCACGGTGCCGGCATCCCCGGCGGGGACAAGGACACTGCGATCATCGTCGAGCGCTCAAACGGGGCTCTGGTAAGCAATCCCGAGTACTACAGCCTCCCCCCCTACTTAAAGGAGGTCCCGGGCTTCGACGCCGACATCCGAAGGGTGGATGGCGACGACGGCAAGCTTGACTCGCGCTGGCTTGGCCACGACATGCTCGAGGATCCCGCCGAGCTCAGGCACACTCCGGTGTGGGCCCTCTATCAGACGAGGTTGATCAAGGAGCTCATCAGGCGTGAGGGCTACGGGGACGACCGCGTCCCGGACCTGTTCTTCACGAACTACAAGCAAATCGACGAGGTGGGGCACGATTGGAACATGCTCAACCCGGAGGAGCGCAACATACTCGAGTACTCCGATGCCGCGCTCGGGGATCTGGTGAGCTTCCTCAACGCCGAGATCGGACGCCGGAGATGGGTCCTCGCAATGACGGCCGACCACGGACAAGTGCCGGCTCCAACGGCCACCGGCGCATGGCCGATCCACATCGAAACCTTCGAGGCGTGGGTGGCGCGCCACTATGATGTCGAGGCGTCCGAACTGTTCGAGAACCAGAGACCTCTGGCCTTTTGGCTGAACATGGACACCGTTCGAGCAAACGACATCGATCTCGAAGAGATGGCCGACTACATCCTCAAATACACAATCGGAGACGATCAAGAACCGGGGCAGGAATATCCTCCCCAGTACAGAGACCGGCTGGAGGAACCGGTGTTCGCAGCCGCTTTTCCCTCAAGCAAGCTTGGCGAGATATGGAGATGCGCCACACAATGACCGACGGCCGGCGAATAGTAGTCATTGGCGCCGGGCCGTGCGGGCTTGGATGCGCGCGCGAGCTCAAAGCCATGGGCCATCGGAACTGGACGCTGATCGAAGGCGCCGCCGGGCCGGGCGGGCTTGCTTCATCCGTCGTGGACCCCCAAGGCTTCACCTGGGACCATGGGGGCCACGTCGTGTTCAGCCATTTCGGCGAGTTCGACCGGCTGCTGCAGGAAGTCATGGGCGATGAGGTCTACCGGCACGAACGATCCTCCTATGTCCGTCACAGCGACCGGTGGGTACCGTATCCGTTTCAGAACAACCTCAGGCATCTCCCCGAGGAGGTCGGTTACGAGTGTGTTGTCGGTCTCATAGAGGCGGCCGGCGGTGACCCGAGCATGGACTTCGCCAAATGGATGAGGGCGACGTTCGGCGAGGGCATAACGGAACACTTCATGGCACCCTACAACTTCAAGGTATGGGCAACCCCGGCCGAGCGGATGGCGTCCAACTGGATTGCCGAGCGAGTCAGCGTCGTGGACTACAGGCGAGCGCTTCGTAATCTGATCCTGAGTGAGGACGATATCGCGTGGGGGCCGAACAATACCTTTGTGTTCCCGGCAAGGGGCGGGACCGGCGAGATCTACCGGCGGCTTGGCCTCGAGCTCGAATCCAACATCGATTTTGGGCGGGCTGTGGTCGGCATCGACGTCGAAGACAAGCAGGTGCGGTGCAGCGACGGCGCGATCGAGTCCTTCGACTTCCTTGTATCGACCATGCCTCTCGACGTGCTCGTGGGGCTCCTCGGCCGCTGCCCCGAGCAGGTGCGCAGGGCCGCAGGGCTCTTGGAGCACAACGGTGTCTACATGGTCGGCGTCGGCTACGAGACACCGCTCACAGACGACAAGTCATGGATGTACTTTCCTCAGGAGCACACTCCGTTCTACCGGGCAACCAACTTTGCGAAATACTCGCCCTTCAATGTGCCGGGCGGCGACGTGGAGCGTTACTGCTCTTATATGACCGAGACGTCGTATTCGCCATACAAGCCCGAGGAGCGCTCTGGACTCGAAGAGCGCGTCGAGCAAGGCCTGCGCGCAGGCGGAGTCGTGGGGGGCCGGCCGCCGGTCGCAACCGCCCACCTCGAAGACATCCCCTACGCTTATCCGGTACCAACCGTGAAACGGGACGAGGCGCTGCGCACCATTCAGCCGTGGCTGATGGCGAGGGGAATCTACTCGCGCGGCCGCTTCGGCGCGTGGCGCTACGAAATGGCGAACATGGATCACTCCGTCAAGATGGGTATCGACGTCGCCCGCCTTATCGTGGAGGACAGACCGGAAGAACTCTGGTCTCTCTAGAAGGAGCGACGTTGAGCATCCGCATCCCACAGCGCCCGCCGGCACTCGTAGTTGCCGTTGCGCTCTCCCTTTGCGGCGCCTGCGTCACCGCCGGCGATGCAGGCGGGCGCCCGCCGACACCCAACATCCTGATCATCATTACCGACGACCAGACACGCGGCCTCGAGGTCATGCCATCCGTGAAGCAGCTGTTTGCAAGGGAGGGAAAGCGCTTTCCCAACGCCTTTGCCACGACTCCTTTGTGCTG
>JACCZU010000280.1 GCA_013695835.1 Candidatus Aridivita willemsiae | reverse complement strand
TATCATCAAGCCACAAGAGAGGGAGGTGAAGTCGATGCCACGGAGCCGCAAGACCGGCGCCAAGGCAGCCAAGGCGGCCTCGAAGGTGCTGCGGGATCGCCGTACAGGCAAGGCGTCCCGGACGGTTTGGTGCACAAATGTAGGGAGTGCCCCCGGCAGGATTCGAACCTGCGCACCGCGCTCCGGAGGCGCGTGCTCTATCCCCTGAGCTACGGGGGCCCGGGACCGACTATCTAGACTACAGAAGATGATCACCGACCACCTCACCGAGCTCGTCGCCGCAGCCTTCGATGCTGCAGCCGCCGACGGCTCGCTTGAGCTCGAGGTGGCGCCGGAGATCCGCTTCGAGCGGCCCAAACGCAAGGAGCACGGCGACTGGGCGACGTCCGTGGCACTTGCCGGGGCGAAGGGGGCCGGCCGGCCCCCGAGAGAGGTCGCAGAGACTCTCCTCGAGCACCTGCCCCCTTCCGATCAGGTCACCGCCGTCGAGATCGCCGGGCCCGGGTTCATGAACTTCCGCCTGTCCCCGGCGTGGCGTCACGACGTCGTCCGGCGGGCGGCCGATCCTGCGGGCGGCTTTGGCCGAACCAACGCCGGCGCCGGGGCGCAGGTCAACGTGGAATACGTGTCCTCGAATCCCACGGGGCCGATCAATGTCGTGAGCGGCCGCCATGCGGCAATCGGCGATGCCCTCGCCAACCTGCTCGAGGCGACGGGGCACAAGGTCATTCGTGAGTACTACTTCAACGACGCAGGAAGTCAGTTGAGGCTCTTCGGCCGCTCAATCGAGGCCCACTACCTGCGCAGCTTCGGCATCGAGGCGGAGCTTCCGGAGGGAGGTTACAGGGGCGACTACATCGCCGACCTCGCGGCCGAGATCGCAGCCGAGGACGGTGATCTCCACGTCCACAAGCCGCCGGAGGAGCGAGTCGACGCCTTCGTCGCCATGGGCTCCCAACGCGTCCTGAGCAGAATCAAGGCGTCGCTCGAACGTTTCGGGACCCATTTCGATGTGTGGTTCCTGGAGCGCAGCCTCCACGAGTCGGGAGCCCTCGATGTGGCCCTACGGCGTCTAACGGACAACGGGTCGGTTGAGGAACGTGACGGCGCGGTGTGGTTTAGATCGTCCCGATTCGGCGACGACAAAGACCGCGTTCTCATCCGCTCCACCGGCGCTCCGACCTACTTTGCTTCCGACGTCGCCTATCTCGCCGACAAGTTCGGGCGGGGCTTCGACAGGCTCATCTATCTGTGGGGCCCCGATCATCACGGGACCGTGCCGCGCCTGCTCGCCGCGGCCGAAGCGCTCGGCTTCGAGCGCGAGCGCGTCGAGGTCCCACTCGTGCAGATGATCACAATCGCGCGCGGGGGCGCCGCCTTGAAGGCGTCCAAGCGGGCCGGAGTGTACGTCGGGCTCGACGAGCTCATCGACGAGGTTGGGGTCGACGCTGCCCGTTTCACCTTTCTAACCAGGGCAATGGAGTCGCCGCTCGACTTCGACATCGACATCGTCACGCGCCAGGCCCCCGAGAACCCGGTTTACTACGTGCAATACGCGCACGCTCGCATCTCTTCGATCCTGCTGCGCGCTTCGTCCCAGGGCCTCGAGCCAAACCTGGACGCGGGCGTCCTCCGTCGTCTGGTGCACTCCGGCGAAGAGGACTTGATGAACAAGCTCGCTGCTTTCGAAGAGGCCCTTCCCGAGGCCGCGGCATTGCGCGCACCTCAGAGGATAGTGCGCTATGTCGAGGAGCTCGCGGCGGTGTTCAGCGCTTTCTACAGGGACTGCAAGGTCATCAGCGAAGACACGGAGCTCACGCAGGCGCGGCTTGCACTGTGCGTAGCAACCAAAGCTGTGATCGCCAACGGCTTGGGTCTTCTGGGCGTGAGCGCTCCGGAGAAGATGTAAGTGGATTTCCTTCAGGTCGATGTCTTCACGGATGAGCCCTACGGCGGCAATCCACTCGCCGTTTTTCCCGAAGCCGCCGGCCTGTCGAGGGCGCAGATGCAGGCGATAGCATCCGAGATGAACCTGTCTGAGACGACGTTCGTCACCGGCACCGAGCGCGACGCTTACTCCGTGAGGATCTTCACCCCCGCCGAGGAGCTTCCCTTCGCCGGCCACCCCACCATCGGCACCGCGTGGGTGCTCAAGCATCTTGTGCGCGTCTCCGGCCAAGAGTTCCTCCAGCGTTCTTCCGGAGGGGTTACCTCTGTGTACGAAGAAGCGGGCCGGTTGTGGTTTTCGAGATCGGGGGAGGCGGCGGGCGATCTCGAGTCGACCGACCCGACTGCGACGGCCGCGATCGCCAAGGCACTTGGGGTCGCGCCCCCCGCCCTTGAGCTCGAGGCGCGCGAGCTTGGTCGGTCGGGGATGCTCAGACCCGCGTTCTCGAATGCGG
>JACCZU010000265.1 GCA_013695835.1 Candidatus Aridivita willemsiae | reverse complement strand
TGGTGGCTGGGATCGACCATCGCGAAGGTGCGGAAGGCACTTGCCGACCTCAAGGCGGTCGAGGTCGATGTCGCCGGGCAGACTGCATATCTCATGAGCGATGACCTCGAGGCGATCGATCCGGTCGCCCCGTGGGCCGCTCTCCTTCCGCCGCTCGATCCAACGACGATGGGCTGGTTTGAGCGGGACTGGTACCTCGGCCCGTACAAGGCGCAGCTGTTCGACACAAGCGGCAACGCCGGCCCCACTCTGTGGTGGGACGGCCGGATCGTGGGCGGATGGCGCCAGAGCGACTCCGGCGAAGTCGTCCTTCAGTTGCTCGAGGACATCGGCGCTGAGGGACTGCGCGCCCTCGAGCACGAAGCGGCGCGGTTAACCGAGTGGTTCGGCGGCACCCGAGTGTTGTCAAGGTTCCCCTCACCGTTGTCGAAAATTGTTGCGGACCCAGGAAAGTGACCCCGGCTCCGGTGGACGAGCGGGCGTTAGAGTTCTGGGCCTGGGGACTGGAGCTCCAGTTGGTCAGAGCGGCGGACACAATCCGCTGGTTGCTGGTTCGAGTCCAGCCGGCCCCCCGTGGTTGACGCGGAAGAGTATGAACGCTGGCGCTCCGAAGCGAGCCGCGCCCTCGAAGGGGCGGGGGCGCAAGCCGACCGGGACTTGTACAACTGGGCCTGCTTCTCAAGCGAGCAGGCTGCGAAGCTGGCGCTCAAAGGGCTGCTCCATGGCATTGGTCGAGGACCTTGGGGACACGACTTGGACCGGCTGATCGAAACCGCTCGGGAAGCCGGTGTGGCTATCGGGGACGAAGCCGCTTCGGCGGGCCACCGCCTCGGGCGGCATTACATCCCGGCGCGCTATCCAGATGCCCACGCGGCAGGCAACCCAGGCCGCCACTACGACGCGGCCGACTGGAGGCAGGCGCTGCAGGATTCTCAAGCGATCATCCAAATCGTCGATGAGGCCTGGGACGCACTCCAATGAAAGAGATTCTCGCCGCGCGCCGAAGAGAGATCAACTGGAACTGATCGGGACGGCGGAACGCTACGTTGAGGATCTCGCCGAACGCGTCGATCTCTTGGCCGCGGTAGTGGCAGGATCGGTTGCAAGAGGAGACTTCAACTTGTGGAGTGACATCGACGTTGTCGTTGTCTCTCAAGAACTGCCGGCTCGTCTTCCCGAGCGGCTGGGCTTCTTGCTCGAAGGGGCTCCTCCCGGAATTCAGACAGCGGGCTTCACGCCCGAAGAGCTTCGCCTTGCCTTCGCTAGGCGCAATCGACTCGTGCTCGAAGCAGTCGAACGAGGCATCGTCCTCCGAGGGCAGCTGCAACCACTGCTTTCGGGAGGGGACTTGGACCCTCCAACAAGGGCAGCTGACTTTAAGCGGTAGGCAAGCTCGGGTATCCACTCACCCGTACGCAGCTCGGCGATCCACTCCTGCACCGTCCGCCCCGTTTAGCGAATCGCCCCCAGGCCTCGAGGCGGGCTTGGGGGCGATTGTCTTACTGGCTCAGTTCGGTTGCATCAGGTGCTAGAGGCGGGAACACTGATCTTCCTTGCTGCCCTGCACGTTGTTGTTGCCTCCGACGGGAGTCGGACGGTTCTCCTTGCATTGGAGGTTGCCGTCGATCCTATTGAGGGCGATCTTCACCCCGCCTGTGTTCTGAAACGCCTGGAGATTACCGCCAAGCCGATTACCCTTTGCCAGCACCCGACCGTTCTGATCATCGAAGAGGATGTCGGCCTTCACTCGCGTGCCTTTGATGCGCGCTGCTTTGCCCTGGACAATCTGAATGCTCCCCCCGACTCTCGATCCACGCCGCACGGCAACCTTTCGTGAATTCTCGGCTTGAATGTTCCCCACGACACGCACGCCCTTCGCCTTCAGCACCGATCGAGCCCCGACGTAGATCGTTCCCTTTACCCTTGTACCCCTGAGAACGCACTTAGCGCCGGATGGAACCCTCAGGTTGTCTACCGTCCTCGACCCGATAGTGCGGCGGCACTTGGTCTCATCGGCTAATGCCTGCCCCGGGCTGATGATTACCCAACGAGCCTGCGCTGATGATGACTGCGCAAATAACCGGATCCCGCCGTTCACGGCAGGAGTCTTACCGGAGAGTTGGGAGGAACCCCTGCAGGCTCGACGTAAACCTCGTGCTCGTGCAACTGCGAACCTCCTCATACCAAATGGGGACCCCTCAAAGGTATCCATCCGGCGTAAGAGGACGATGAGAAGGACATGAGAGTTCTCTCATGTCCTTCGAAACCGGGGGGGCCTGTCAAAGGTTTTCAGCGAGCGGCGGCTCAGGAACTCACGAAACGCACGCGCCGGGCGTCTACATGCTGACGACTCAATTAGTCTCGAACGACGGGGAAGGGAAGGACCATGCAGACTCACACAATGCAACGACGTCTTTCTGGGGACCGCAGCCCGCGACCGTGACGAGCCTACAGGATGTGAAATGAGGCCCTTCGAGCAGGTCGTCGTCGACCATGGGCCTGTCGTCCTGCGGGTATGCCGCGCGGTGATCGGGCCGAATGAAGCCGAGGACGTGTGGTCGGAGACGTTCCTATCTGCGTTGGGGGCCTACCCCGACCTTCGTCCGGGTACCAACATCGAGGCGTGGCTCGTCACCATCGCGAAGCGAAAGGCGATCGACCGGCATCGCGCACGGGCGCGCGGCCCGGTGCCGGTGGAGAACCTGCCGGACATGCCGGCGCCGGTGCAAGACAAGCCCGGCTCCCGCGAAAACGAGTTGTGGCAGGCGCTGAGGGAACTCCCGAGCAAGCAGCGCGAGGCGGTTGCTTACCACTACATCGCAGGTATGCCCTACGCGCAGGTCGCCGAAATCCTCGGCAACAGCGAGGCAGCAGCTCGGAGGGCTGCAGCCGACGGAATCAAGAGGTTCCGAGCCACCTACAAAGGAGAACTTTCATGAGCACAATCAGAGTGGACAACGGCGGGAGTGCAAGTATGTTCGCTTCCCTCCTCGTCGACGACGCAGAGGCACAGCGACGATTGCACGCACGCCTGGTCGCATCGGCAACAGCAGAAGGAATCCTTGACGTCGCTTACCACGCAATCGACACACCGATCGGTTCCCTGCTCCTCGCCGCCACCGATCAGGGCCTCGTGCGCGTGGCATTTGGCAGTGAAGACCGGGAGTCCGTGCTTTCGATGCTCGCAGAACGGATCAGCCCTCGGGTGTTGAACGCTCCAGGGCGGCTCGATGCGGCGGCCCGAGAGATCGACGAGTACTTCGAGGGTCGCCGTAACTCGTTCGACGTGCCACTCGACTTCCGACTAGCGCAGGGTTTCCGCCGCGCGGTGCTTACGCACCTGTTGGAGATCCCTTACGGGGACACGGCTTCCTATGCGTCGGTAGCAGCGCGCTCAGGCAAGCCCAAAGCCGCGCGCGCCGTCGGCTCGGCGTGTGCGACCAACCCCATCCCTGTTGTGGTCCCCTGTCATCGCGTTGTCCGATCGGACGGCACGCTCGGCGGGTACGGAGGGGGCCCGCAGGTCAAAGAGATCCTTCTGGACTTGGAGGCACATCACGATTGACGCAGGACCACACTCGCAAACGCCGGCAACGAGCCCCAGCGACGGCCCCGAGCATCTGGATCCTTCGGACCGAATCAACAATCCTCACCCGGCCCCCGGTCCATCTATTGTCAGAAGGCACTCCTGACTCAGGCACCCGCGCCTAGATAACTTCAGTCCAACCGTGACCTTTTCGGGCTTCGTTCGTTTAAGCCTTAGGCGCGACGCATGATCCCTCTTACAAGTGTTTCCAGGTTTGGTCTCGAACGCGAAGGGCAACTCATGGTTGACGTAAAGTGTTCCAACACGTGCACATACCTCACCTTGGGGGGATGAGTGAACGTCATCAAGTCCAAGCTGGTTGCACTCACTGTGGCGCTCGCCACTGCTCTCTTCATGCTCGGCTCCTGGCAACAGTCTGCCCTCGCGCGTTCTTTCTCGATAGCCCAGACAGAAGGCTCCACCGAGCCGGCTTCGCCTTCAGGCGATTGCGAGGACGACGACGACTGCGATGACGACGATGACGACGGCGGCGGCGGCAACGGTGGGGGTGGCGGCGGCGGCAACGGCGGTGGCGGCGGCGGCAACGGTGGGGGTGGCGG
>JACCZU010000251.1 GCA_013695835.1 Candidatus Aridivita willemsiae | reverse complement strand
AGGCGGCCCCTAGCGGAGGCGCCTGAGCACGAGTGCGCCGATGGACCTCAGCTCCTCGACCCTAAGCGCGTAGGACAGCCAGGCGTAGACGGCGGCACCCACGAGAACTGGGACAATGACACCGGCGAGCTGCCCCGGCAGAGTGGCCATGTCCGCGCTCCTCTCGATAAGCAGAGATACGGCAAGCACTGCTGCACCCATTCCCGTACCGGTCGCGACGATCTTGCCGGCGCTCGAAATGATGCGCTTGCGATCAAAGCCTCCGATTCGCTTTGACAGGACTCGTCCCTGAAGTGCAGCTCCGAACACATAGGCGGCTGCATGACCGGCAGCCAGACCGGCGACCCCGAGGAACTGGAACACGATGACGTTGATAACGATGTTGACTGCCACCGCCGCGCAGTTGATGAGGAAAGGGGTTTTTGTGTCCTGAAGGGCATAAAAGGCGCGCAGGAACAGCTGGAACAGCGAGAAGGGCACGAGCCCAAGCACGAAGAAACGCAGCACGCCGGCCACCAGTTCGGTGGACTCGACGGTGACGACGCCGTTTTGAAGGAGGAGCCTGACGATCGGCTCGGCGAGCACGAAGTAGCCGACCGCTGCGGGGAAGACCAGGAAGAATGTTGCGCTCAGCCCCGTGGTAAGTCGTTCGGTGAACTCACCCCAACGCTGATTCGCGGCGTGCTCGCTCATGGTGGGCAAGAGCGCAGTGATGACCGAGACTGCGAAGAGGCCATGCGGGAGCATGAAGAACGTGAACGCAGCGACATACGCTGTGTAAGCGCCTTCCTGGCCCCGGGCCAACCGCTGCACGATGAGGTAGCCGATCTGATTCGCCATGACGTAACCGATCACATAAACCGACAGGCCGGCCACCTTGCGAACAGAGGGATGCTTGATCGAGAAGCTCAACCTGTAATGGCCAAGACCCCGTAGGAAGGGTAGCTGTGCCACGGCCATCAGAGCAACTCCGAGCGTGGTTCCTCCGCCTATGAGCAGAAGCTGCCCGTTTGTAACGGAGCCTAGAGTCACGCTTCCATAGGCCTGTCTGAAGGTGAGAAAGACGATTATGACGGCGAGGTTGTTGAGCACCGGCGTGTACATCGGGGCGCCAAATCGTTTATGCGCGTTGAGCAGTCCCGCAGTGATGGCGGTGAGGGCGTAGAAGATAATTTGCGGAATGAACAGCCGCAAGAGGAATGTAAGCGCCTCTTGCTGGCCGGCGGCGTCGGTTTCGTAGAAACGAGCAATGAGCGGCGCCAGGGCGATCCCCACCGCCGACATGCCGACGAGGAACACCATCGACAGGTTGATCACCGCGCTCGCAATGGCCCACGCGCGGTCGCGGCCCTCTTTCTCGAGGAGCTCGACGAAGACCGGCACGAATACGGAGGTCAGGATGCCGCCGAGGAGGAACTCATAGAGAATGTTGGGTGCGGTATTGCCGAAGTTGTAAGGGTCGGCGAGACCTGTTTCTTTCACCCCGAGGGCTGCCGTTATTGCCACAAGCCGAGCGAGGCCGGTCAGGCGTGAAAGCACCGTACCGACGGACATGAGCGCCGTCGCACGGGCGAGTGAGCTCAAGCGGCCGGCGCTCCCGCCCCATCTTCACGGGGCCGCGCTCTGCGACGCCTTATCGCCCGGGACAGATAGAAGAAGACTAAAAAGACCAGCGCACCAACGGTGAGACCGAGCGCAATCCGGTTGAGCTGAGTCGATGTGATCAGGACATCGGTCGACCTGCCTGGGATGGCGTAGCCGTCCGAGGTCTCCACGGTCACTGAGAGGGGGAAGGTGCCGCTTGTCTTTGCCGCGGTCTCGATGGTGAGCGGCAGCTGCTTACCGGCGGGGATGGTCTTGACGATGCGTTCATTGAGGTTGAGTGGCGCCGAGAACAGGACCAGCTCCACTCTTGCCGGATAGGCGGCGTCGTTGAAGACCTCGAGCTTGACCCTGCCGGTGCGGCTGGTGAGCGTGATCCGCTCCGGTGCCCCGACGCGCACCAGTCTCATCTCGTCGTTTGCCTGGTCCTCGGCGCCCCCTGCATACTCTGCCCCTTGTTCGAGGAGACCGGCCTCGCCCCACCACAGGCTGCTCTGAGAGACGAGGACATTGCGCCTCAGGCGATCGACAAGCGAATCGGGCGCACCGAAAGCCGAGAGGCTTTCGATCGTGGCGTGCGCCGATCCCAGATCGAGCGCCGGGATCGCTTCGATCTGTGCCTCGGAGGCAGGAAGCCTCTCTACCAGCGCCCTGGCGGCCGGGGGTTGCGCTCCGTCGAGGCCTTCAGAGGGCGTGACCGTGGTGAGCCATGGGGAGGTGGCGAGGCTCTCGAAGAGCTGCTCCATCAGGGCGGGCTCGGGCCGCCACGTCGCCGGAGCAGTGACATGAACGACGCGCCCGCTACGGCCGGGCAGCTCGGCCCATATCGTTGCCGTCTCGGCGAGCAGCTTCTGAAGATCGAGGGCGTCTTCGCCCGGGCGTGCGAGCTCTTCGAATCGCACTTCGAGCCCACCGTCGATGACGTAGCCGGTCGTTGCGCCCCCTTCCGTGCGGGTGCTCACGGGGCAAGCAAAACTTGGGGACCCTTCAGGACAGCCAGCGTTCGACGGGTTCGCCGGGCTCCGCAGCGAGTCCTCGGCGAACAGGGTCATGTCGCCCCGGTTACCCAGCTTGAGGGACTCGAGAGAGGTAACGTCGAGTCGCCCCTCGGGGGCCATGACCCACTCCGGCTCGAATTCGGTCTGGAGGACATTGTCGAGGACACGCTCTCCGACGGTTAGCTGCTGTTGTCCGGCGGTCCCGTCGGGAAAGCCGAAGCTGCCCTCGAGCGCCGGCAGAGATGCAAACGAGTATGGGCCGACCATCGGCTGAACGCTCGGTCGCGCAAGCAGGGAGTCAAGCCTCCGGAGGAGGACTTCGGCCCCGACCGCGCCGGCCGAACCGGCCGAGAGCTGCGTGGTGGCCCCGCCGGCGACCCGGCGATAACCCTCGCGCATGGATGCGAGCTCCTCGACGAGGCGGGGCAGAGGGGCAAGCGCGAGACGGATGCCGCCGGGAGCGCCCGGGGCCCGCCCGGACGTTTCTCGATCGCCCGGGCCCCGTCCGCCGGGCGGGACCGGAGTGTCCCGCCCCCCCGACCGGTTTGTGCCGCGTGGTGGCCCTGTGGGCGCAGCGGGCTCGGGTTCGGCGGCCGTCCATCGCCTCAGGACACGCACGGTCTGGGTCAGCCATCCGGCCGGAGCGACCGCCTCCTCAAGCGGAGATCTGGCGCCGGCGGCGGCCGGAAATGCCCCCTGTGGATCTTGTCTCGGGATGTTGTTTAGGGGCATGGCCAGTGAGAGGTTGAGCGGCGTCTGCGGCTCCGAGGGGTAGTAGATGAGCGGCACCGTCACCGGCTTGTCGTCCAGGAAGCTGGTGTGCTCGGAGTCGAAAAGCTCGATCTTTACGGGATAGACGCCTCCGTCGTCTGATTCGGCGAGGACGCTTATCTCTTCCGTCGTCTCCTCGAGCACCACCGTCGTCGACGCCCCCGGAGGGAGTCGCCGTTCGTAGTCCTTTCCGAACGAGCTGTCTTCGAAAGCGGGGGGCTCGTCGAAGACGGCATGGAGCGTCGAGCGGCTGTCGACGCGCTCGAAGACCGAGACATTCAGGCTGAAGCCTTCGATGACCTCCTGAGACCTGTTGGCGACCTCAAGCGCGATGTTGAGCTCGTCACCCGGGCTGTGCGACGGAGGTATGCCGACGAGCTCGAGACGAGCAGGAGACCTTGGTTCTTTGGGGGCCGCCCGGCCGTCCGCCACCCCTGCGGTCAGCAGGAGCGTAACCCCGACCACGAACGGAGCCATCCCGCGCCCTGTGCGAGTAAAGCCGAGACCAGTCATGGCCTCAGCATAAGAAAAGGAGCCCTCCTACGCCGGAGGGCCCCCTCGAGACGATGTTGGCGGATGCCGCAAAGAGGTTACTTGGAGCCCCCCATGCGCCCGATCTTTTGGTAGAACTCCGACCCGTAGCGGCGCTTGGTCGTCTCGCCGCCCTTTTTCCCCCCGATCTTTCCGATGCGTCCGAAGTGGCCTTCTCCGTAGCGATCCTTGGTGGTCCGGCCACCTTTGCGGCCTGCCTCGGCCCTGCTCATCTTGATTCTTTCTGTGTCTTCCGTACTCATGCCTCTGCTCCTCGCTAGGGTCCACGGCGAGTGACATCTGCTCGCCCTGCTTGCTTCCTACCCTCGGGGCGACTCGCGAAACGAAGCGACCTGGGGGGTCAAGCCCTTACTCAATCGGCGCGCTCACCCTGCCGATTGAACCCAAGACGGAAAAAAGGTTTGTGGCGGTCCCGGGCGGCGAGACGGCGGCCGGCGCCCCTAAATGAGGAATGGGGTAGGCGTGGCCGATATTCATGACTTCTTGAGGTATCTCGTTGACCAGGAGGGCTCGGATCTCCACATAAAGCCCGGGGGCCCCCCGAGCATCCGTGTGAGCGGGAACCTTGTGAAGGCGAGCTTCGACTCCCTGCGTGTACTCGACTGTGTGGCAGCGGCGATGGAGATTATGAACGACGAGCAAAAGCACCAGCTCGAGCATGCGGGCGAGGTGGACTTCGCTTTCTCTGAGCCCGGCGTCGGGCGTTTTCGCGTCAACGTCTACAAACAGCGTGGAAGCGTAGCGATAGCGGCGAGACTCGTGCTTCCAAGCGCCCCCTCTTTTGCCGCGCTTGGACTGCCGCCCGCCATCGAGACCCTCGCCAACGAGCACCGCGGCATGCTGTTGATCACGGGCCCCACGTCTTCAGGCAAGACCACGACCACAGGCGCCGTCCTGAACCACATCAACTCGACGAGAGCGTGCCACATCCTCACGATCGAAGACCCGATTGAGATCCTTTATGCCGACGACGTGGCGATGGTCAGTCAGCGAGAGATCGGCGAGGACACCAAGGACTTCACCACCGCGCTCCGGGCCGCGATGCGCCAAGACCCCGACGTCATCTTCGTCGGTGAGATCCGCGACGCCGAGACGGTTGGCGCCGCCCTTCAGGCGGCGGAGACGGGTCACCTCGTCCTGGCTACGCTTCACACCACCGACGTTGCAGAGACGGTCAGCCGCGTCATCGATTTCTTCCCGCCATTCCAACAGAAGCAGGCGCGCGTTGCGCTTGCCGGATCACTCGCCGGGGTGGTGTCGCAAAGGTTGCTGAAGCGCGCCGGCGGGGGGCGGGTGGCGGCGATTGAGATCCTGGTGATGAACGGTCGGGTCCGCGACCTGATCCTTAACCCCGAGCAGACGCACATGATCCCGGACATCGTTGCCGAGTCGGGCTTCTACGGGATGCAGACCTTCGACCAGGCCCTACTTGCGCTGTTCAGAGCAGGCCTTGTGGAGCTCGAGGAAGCCAAGAGCGCGGCGACCAACCCACACGATTTCCAGATCGCCCTGCAACAGGAAGGCCTCCAGCCCGTCTAGCTCGTGGGCGCCGTTTGTTCTGCGGCACCGCAAGCCGGCGCCGCGGCACGGAGCAGGATGTAGTCGAGCATCCTGCGCCGGTAAAGCAGCCGCCACCCGCTCAGCATCAGGCGCGCGCCAAGCCGGTAGTGCCAGGGCTCGTTCACCGATCTTCTCAACCGGGCATCGAAGAACTCGAGGGCCGGCGGGAACACGCGCTCGCCCACAGGCCGGACGTCGACATCCACAAGACCGGCCGAACGCGCGGCGGCCGCGATGGACCCGGACGGCATAAGACTCCTTCTCGAGAGCCCCCACATCCTGACGTTGAAGACCCCGGCGAAGAGCTCGGCAGGGCTGCGCGGCCAGATGCGCTCGGCGGAGATATCGGACATCGTCAGCACCCCGCCCGGCGCCAGCACACGGACCGCCTCTGCGAAGAACTCGGAGCGCGACGAGAAGTGAAAGGCGGCCTCGACGCTGATGACTCCGTCCACGCTTCCGTCGGCGAGAGGCAGCCGGGTTGCATCGCCGGCGACCGGCAGGGCCGCAGCCACCCTGAGCCTCTGCGCGCCGGCCCGCAGCTGCGACTCGGTGATGTTGAGGGCGATGAGCCGGCGCGGGCGAGCCACCTCCTTGATGACGAGGTCCTGAGCCCCGAGCCCGTTGCCGACATCGAGCACGACGGCGTCACGGGGAAGCTCGGTGGCGAGCGTGGCCACGAGGCGCTGTGCGGCTCCCTCGGCGGCCGATTCTTCGCCCGGCCCCTCCCACAAACCGAGATTGAGCCAGCCGGGGGCCGGCTCGAGAAAGAAGCCGGCCCCGATGCTGTCGTAGACGGTGGCTGCCGGATTCGAGCTCTTCTTGAGAAGGGCCTTGAGGTGACGAAGATTGGCCCTGGTGAGCTGTTTCATGGGTCAGGTCTATCAGGAGCAGTGAGCCTGTGTTTGTTCTCCGGTCCCGCTGCGCGTGGCTGTGGACGAGGTGAACCGCATGAAGATGCGGTCTTCTACTCTGAAGGCATGTCCCCTCCCGCACAGATCACGGCACCTGAGAGGTTGTTGGCCGAAGGGTCACCGGCACTAGTTCTCGCCCGCGAGTTCCGAGCCTCGGGGCGCGCGCTCTACCTCGTCGGTGGCTCCGTGCGCGACATCTCGCTCGAGAGGGCTGTGGGCGACCTGGATTTCTCAACCGATGCTCGCCCCAAGGAGACCCTTGCCATCCTCCGGAAGGTGACCACAAGGGTCTGGGAACAGGGCATCGACTTCGGGACGGTCGGCGCTGAGGTCGGCGGCGCCCACGTCGAGATCACAACCTTTCGAACGGAGCGATATGAACCGGCCTCCAGGCATCCCGACGTGTCCTTTGTCGGGGATGTCGTAACCGACTTGTCGCGGCGCGACTTCACGGTCAACGCTATGGCGCTCGGGCTGCCCGGCGGCGAGCTCCTCGATCCCTTCAACGGCCGCCGCCACCTCGAGGAGCGTCTGTTGACCACGCCAATCGAAGCCGAGGAGTCGTTCACAGACGACCCTCTCAGGATGCTGCGCGCCTTTAGGTTCGCGTCGCAGCTCGATTTCCGCATAGACAAGCGCGTCGTACAGGCGATAGCGAACCTAAGAGACTTGATGGCGACGGTGTCCGCTGAGCGCACCAGAGATGAGTTGACCAAGCTTCTGCTCGGCCTCGCCCCCGGGCGGGCCCTCCAGATAGCCGATGCCACCGGCATCATGGGCTTTGTCGTTCCCGAGCTATCGGCCCTGAAGCTCCAGCAGGACCCGGTCCACCGCCACAAGGACGTCTTCTCGCACACGCTCGCAGTGATCGAGCGCACGGATCCGGTTCCCGAGCTCAGGCTCGCTGCGATGCTCCACGACATCGGCAAGCCAAGGACTCGCCGCATCGGTCCTGAGGGAGTGTCGTTTCATCACCATGAGGTCGTCGGCGCAAAGATGGCAGGCGAGCGTCTGCGGGCGCTTCGCTACCCCAACGAGGTCGTCGGCACCGTTACCGAGCTCATCCGGATGCACCACCGGTTTCACACCTACCGGCTCGGCTGGAACGATTCGGCCGTGAGGCGTTATGTGCGCGACGCCGGCCCCCTGCTCGGGCTCCTAAACGACCTCGTACGTGCGGACTGCACGACCAGGAACCCCGACAAGGCGGCGAGGATCCAGGCCCGCATGCACGACCTCGAAGTCCGCATCGCGGAGCTGGCGGCAACAGAAGAGCTCGGCCGCATCCGGCCGGAACTTGACGGCCACCAGGTGATGTCTCATCTAGGCGTGGCGCCTGGGCCCGTTGTTGGGAGGGCGATGGATTTCCTGCTCGAGCTCCGGCTCGAGGAAGGCATCCTCGGTGAGGCCGAGGCTTACCGCCGTCTCGATGCCTGGTGGGCGGGGCAAGGAAACCACCCCGGCGGATGAGATCCCCCAAGGGGGTTCCCGGCGCCCAAGCCCTCAGAGTCATCGAGCTGCTGAAGCTCAAGGCCGGGGACCGCGTGCTCGACGTCGGTTGCGGGGTTGGCGAGCATTCCGTCGCATTCGCCCTGGCAGGCATGGCCGTCACCGCGGTGGACGCCGACCGGTCCCCACTCGAGGCTGCCGCTGCGAGAGCGCGCGCAGCAGGCGCGGCGGCATCATTCTTCGAGGTGGATGCCCGCCAGATGCCGTTCAACGATGAGTTCGACGCAGTCGTCTCGCTTTATCCCGGCGCGTTCGGGGCGATGGGCGACGATGACTCGCTCGTGCTGAGACGCATGGCGGAAGCGGCGCGCCCCGGTGCCGGGGTGCTTGCCACGACGCTCAACGCCTACAGCGCAGCCATGGACCCGGGGATGGTGGCGACCCTTGACGCCGATAGGGGGACCATCGCAGAGCCTTCCGCCCCGCCCCGTGGGGGGACCGGACGGACCAGCGTGTTCACGCCGCGCGAGCTGAGACTCCTGGCGATCGGAGTTGGTTTGATACCCGAGAGAGTGTGGTCCGTGACACCCGGCGACTATGCGACGGTCCGTCCCGATCGTTCGCGCCCAGAGCTGATGATGGTGGCGAGGCGGCCGCCGGCCGGCGGCCGCGGTTAGGCCCCCGGCTCGGGTGCCGCCGCCGTCCCCCCGGCCTCGAGCATCCCCGCCCTTCTCATGGCCATGCCGAGCAGCCCCGCCAGAACGAGAGCGGCGGCGCCCGAGACGAGGACGAGGGCTCTCAGCGACACGGCCCCGAATGCAACCACGATTCCGGCGGCGACGACGCTCGCCATGTTGTAGATGATGTCGTAGAGCGAGAAGGCCCGCCCGTGGGTGTCGTTGGGCAGCACCTCCTGGATGTGGGCGTCGACCGCGACCTTGGTGACGAAAGCGCCGTATCCGGCGACGAAGCTGAGAGCGGACACGGCAAAGAGGTCGATGATGCCGCCGAGGACCACGGCGCCGGTTCCTGAGATCCCAAGGCCGGCGAGCATCAGGACCGGCTCGCTTAGGCGACGCCCGAGAACGCCGGCGGTGACCGTGCCGATGAATGCGCCGGCGCCGGCGGCACCAAGCGCAAGCGCGCCTGCCGAGAGCCGTCCGAATCGGTCCCCGGCCTCGGGGAACTCGGTCTTGATCACGAGGACGGCGACGATCGCTATGAGCAGGGCGACGGTCCTGGCGAGAAAGATGGCCGTCAAGGGCAGACGGGCTCTGAGGTTGTTCCACACGAGCCGAAGGCCAACAAGGAGGTCGCCGGCAACCCGGCCAAGCGCCGCCCCGAGTGGCTCCCTCTCCGAGCGAGAGGCGCGGGGCGGAAGCGAGATCAGCGTCGCCAGGCCGGCCGAGCCGAGGTAGATACCGCCGGTGAGCGCGAAAGCTCCCGTGGTCCCAAGCAGCCCGGCGAGGAGGACGCCGGCGGCAGCGCCCCCGAGGCCCGACACCATTCCGAAACCGTTGGAGGAAGCATTGGCGCGCAGGAGCCGGTCCTCCGGCACGACCATCGGCAGCACCGCGCTCTTTGTGGTGAGGTAGAGCCTCCCGAATCCCAGCAGGACGAGGGCCCCGGCGTAGAGCGCACCTTCGCCTGGAAGCAGCCCCGCCCACAGGGACACGGTGCCAAGGAGGACGGCGCGGAATACGTTCGTGCCTACGAGGAGGGCGCGCCGCGGCAGGCGATCGACCACCACTCCGGCAAAGGGACCAACCAGCGAGTAGGGGACGAGCGTGATGACAAAGAGGCTGAGGATGCGCTCAGGAGCGCCTTGTGTCAAAGCGTCGAGCACCAGAACGGTCGCAAAGGTTGCCTGGCCGAGCCCGTCTGCCGCCTGCGAGAACGATTGGCTCGCAAGCAGCAGGACGAAGCCCCGTTTATCGCTCAGAGGGGCTCTCCTTTGAGAAGGTTGGGACGACGACTTTCGCCGTTGATGTCAGGCGCTGAGCGGAGCGCCGCCTTCAATGAAGGTCTCGACGGCCTCATGCGCCTCGGTATCCGAGTACTGGCACGGCGGTGACTTCATAAAGTAGCTGCTCGGCGCAAGCAGGGGGCCGCCGATGCCTCTGTCGAGGGCGATCTTGGCGCAGCGCACCGCGTCGATCACCACGCCTGCCGAGTTCGGCGAATCCCACACCTCGAGCTTCAGCTCCATCGAGACCGGCACGTCCCCGAACTCCCGTCCCTCGATGCGAATGTATGCCCACTTCCTGTCCTTGAGCCACGGGACATGGTCGCTTGGCCCGATGTGAATGTCCTCGGAATCGATGCCGGTCTTGATCTGTGAGGTCACCGATTGTGTCTTCGAGATCTTCTTTGACTCGAGACGGCTGCGCTCGAGCATGTTCTTGAAGTCCATGTTGCCGCCGAAGTTGAGCTGATAGGTGTGGTCGATGACGACTCCTCTATCTTCGAAAAGCTTGGCCAGCACCCGGTGGGAGATCGTGGCTCCCACCTGGCTCTTGATGTCGTCGCCGATGATGGGCACCCCCCTGCGCGTGAACCGGTCGGCCCACTCGGGGGTTGTGGCAATGAACACGGGCATGCAGTTGACGAGCGCGACCCCGGCTTCCAGTGCCTGGTTCGCATAGAAGCGTGCGGCATCTTCTGAGCCGACGGGAAGGTAGTTGACCAAGACGTCGGTGTTCGTCTCGCGCAGCACGGACGCGACGTCCACGGGCTCGGCGCGGGACTCTGTGATGGTTTCACGGTAGTACTCACCCAGTCCGTCGAGAGTGTGGCCACGCTGCACCACAACCCCCGTCTCGGGCACGTCGGCGAATCTCGTGGTGTTGTTCGGCTCCACCCAGATGGCATCTGAAAGGTCGTGTCCCACCTTGTTTACGTCGACGTCAAAAGCGCACGAGAACTCGATGTCGGAGACGTGATAGTCGCCGAGATCGACATGCATGAGACCCGGGACACGCTCGTCCGAACGCGCCTTTGCGTAGTACTCGATGCCTTGAATGAGCGATGACGCGCAGTTGCCTACCCCGATGATTCCAACGCGAACCTTACCCATGCCTCTCTCCCTTCTTTCCACTCTCAACTCCCACCCGTTGGGCGCGATTGCGCCTTTGATGCCTTACCTTCGAGGCTCGTGTCCCGCGCCGCAGAAGCTCCTCCATCCGCGGCCGGCAGCGCCCCCTTCTCGTCCGTGATCAAACCTTCGATCCATTCGATGTCGTCCTCGACCACCGCCATGCCATGGTTTTGCAGGGACAGCGAGTAGCTGTCATTCCGTTCCCTGTAGAGGCGGAGGTTCTCCTTGAACTGAGCCAGCTTTTCCTGCAGATAGGCGCGCCTGCGCTCGAGAAGCAGCACGCGCTTCTCGGGCTGTAGATACTTGAAGAACGCCAGTTTGAGCGTGAACTGCTCCTGGTCGGGCTGCACGGCGGTCTCCTCGAGCAGAGCGGAGAACATCTTCTCGCCCTGCCCCGTGATCTTGAAGACGTTCCTGCTGTGGCCGGAGCCCCGGGCAGCGGGCCTTGACTGAGTGACCTTCTCGACCGCGCCCGAGCGCGCCAACCTTCTCAGGGTCGGATAGAGCGATCCCCACGAAACCTGCCAGAAGGGGCCGAGCTTGGCGGTCAGCTGCCTGCGCAGCTGGTAGCCGTGCATAGACTGCTCCTTCAGCAGTCCGAGGACGGCGAGGTCGATCATTCCCTGCTGCTTCATGTGAAGCCGCTCCTATCGGGTCGATATATCGGGTCGATATATAGGAAGTTACCACACCGTAGGGAGGCCCCGGCAGGGCGATGCGGGGAGCGGTCGGGGGACCTTGTGGGTTTCCCGCCCTCCCCCCTCCCAAGGCCCAGGCCCGCCGTTTCCGTTGTGCTATCGGCCGTTTACCATCCTGGGGATGGCAACCATGGGCCGGTCGTTTGACCCCACTCAGGCCCCACGCGCCCCGGTGGGGCCGACTGTCGACTACAGCCTGGCGCGCCGCGCCGTGATCTCCTCGTTGCGCCGTGGGGTTCTCGCGACGACCGATGTCTGCGACGCGCACCCCGAGCTGATGAGGGCCGCCAAGAATATCGGCGAGGAGATCCAGGCTCAGTGCCCGGTTTGCTCGCACGCCACGCTGAGGCATGTTCGGTACGTTTACGGCGAGGCGCTCAAGTCAAACAACGGCCGAGTTGTATATCCCGCCGGGTGGCTTACAGAGCTGGCGGTCAAGCACGATGAGTTCACCTGCTACGTCGTGGAAGTGTGCGTGGACTGTTCGTGGAACCATCTGGTACGCGCCTACACCGCCGGCCGACGGTTCATAGCCCAAGCCGAGCAGACGCGGCCGGGCCGCTAAAACGAGGCGCACCTAGACTGGTTGAGTGACCAGTCGTGAGACTTCGAAGCCGATCAAGCGCCCTCCCCTCTGGCTCCGCTTTGGGTGGCTGCTGCCCCTTGTTGCCGCCTTCATAGGCGTCGGCATACTGTCGATCACCTATGCGTTTGCGGCGATACCGTTGCCGGAAAACGTTGAGCTCGCCTCGTCTGCAGAGGTCTACGATCGCAACGGCCGTCTTATCGGGACTTACTCGGACGAGGTGCGCCGCTTTCTCGTCGATATCGACGAGCTTCCCGATTACATCGGTGAGGCGGTCATTGCTTCCGAGGACCGTGAGTTCTTCGAGCACAATGGCGTATCCGTCAGAGCCATAGCGCGAGCAGCATGGGCAAACTTCTCGGGCGGGGAGATCCAACAGGGCGGCTCAACGATTACACAGCAGTACGTCAAGATTGCCGTGCTCAAGAATGACGAGCGCACGCTCACACGAAAGGCACAAGAGGCGATACTGGCCGTCAAGCTAGAGCGCCAGCACTCCAAAAGGCAGATTCTTGGCTTCTACCTGAACACGATCTACCTGGGACGCAGTGCGTACGGCATTGAGGCCGCCGCGCGAAGCTATTTCGACAAACACGCCACAGACCTTTCCTTGTCGGAGGCCGCATACCTGGCCGGAATCATCCCCTCACCGGAGTCTTATCAGCTCGATGAGGTGCCGCGAGACGCCAAGGGAAGGCGCAATAGGACACTGCGTTTGATGCGAAAGCAGGGCTACATCGACCGCAGTGAGTTGCGCGCGGCCAAGCGCGAGAAGCTTGAGCTCGCAAGCGGCGCTCTCGGACGGGTGGAACGACAAAAGGCCGCCTATTTCATGGAGTGGCTGAGAAAGGACTACCTCTACCCTCAGTTCGGGGAGCGGCTCTATACGGGAGGCCTCAAGATCCACACGACGCTCGATCTGGACATGCAGCGATACGCAGAGGAAGCTGTGTCGTCGACTCTCACGGAGAGAAGTGATCCTGAAGCCGCGCTGGTCTCGATGACGCCTTCGGGAGCCGTGCGCGCCATGGTGGGTGGCAAGAGATACATGAACGTGAGGGCGGCGCGGGGTTTCAACTATGCGACCAGCTACCCGGGCCGCCAGGCCGGATCCTCCTTCAAGCCCTTCACCTTGCTCAGTGCGATCGAGAGCGGCATCTCACCCGGCTCTTTCTTTGCCGGAGGGAGCCCGGTCACGATCACGGATCCGACGTGTGCCGGAGAGGATGGCCTATGGACGCCGGAAAACTTCGGCGGCGCACAGTACGGACTCATCTCGCTCGACGAGGCGACCACCAACTCGGTCAATACCGTCTACGCGCAGCTCATTGACGAGTTGGGCCCAGGACCTGTGGCCGATCTTTTGGCCGACATGAGCTTCGACCGGCATGGCACCGATGATTCCCGGGTCATCGCTCCCAACTGCTCTCTGGCCCTCGGGACCCTGGACGTCACGCCGCTTGAGATGGCGCGCGGTTTTGCGAGCTTTGCGAGCCGAGGGACCTTGCCTGAGGTATCTCCGATCGTGAGGGTCACGGACGCCGGAGGAGACTGCGTCAAGAGCTTCGTCCGGGATCAACTGGAGAGGTGCGAAGCCGTTACCGTGCCGGAACCGCGGCGAGTAGCCGAAGCGAGCTCCGTGGACATCCTGAACGAGACCCTTACACACGTCGTCGAGGGCGGCACCGCGACCGCAGCCGCTATCGGGCGTCCCGTGGCCGGCAAGACCGGGACAACGCAGGAAAACGTCGATGCCTGGTTCGCCGGCTACGTTCCGCAGCTCACAACCGTCGTATGGATGGGGTACCCGGCCGAAAGGGTCCCGGACAGAGGTCTCGTGACCCCCAAGATGACCTACTGCTCGGATCCGGTCGTGTGCCGGCCCGTCCACGGCATCGAGGTCACCGGGGGATCGTTTCCCGCCGCCATCTGGGCGGCGTTCATGGAGCAGGCGACCGCCGACCTCCAGGTCGAAAGCTTCCCGTTCGCCGTCGACTACGGCGAGGTCTTGAACAAGCCCGCCCCGACGCCGACCCCATCGGAGACCGAGACCCCGACCCCAACACCGTCCGAGACCGAGACCCCGACCCCAACACCGTCCGAGACCGAGACCCCGA
>JACCZU010000246.1 GCA_013695835.1 Candidatus Aridivita willemsiae | reverse complement strand
TCGGAGGACCGTGACGTAACCTTCGGCCATGTTGATAGCCGGGCCCAATCTCACGACCGACCGGGTTCTGTCCATCGACGCCATCCGCCCCGGCGAGGTGCTGCGGTTCACCGATGCACACGTTGCCCCCGGCGGCAAAGGCGTCAACGTCGCGCGCGCGGCCCGGGCGCTCGGCATCCCCGCCCATGTCGTTGTTCTCGCCGCAGGCAGGACGGGGCGCGCAGTGGCCGAGCTCCTCGACGACGAAGGCCTCGGTGCGACCGCCATCCCGATGTCGGGCGAAGTCCGCGCCGCGGTCATCATCGTCGAGCATGGGGGCCGGATCACGGTCCTCAACGAGCCAGGCCCCGAAATCTCCGCCGCCGAATGGTCCCGCTACGCCGCCGCCGTCACCGCGGCAATCCGCGGCAGCGGGCACAGCGACGCCGGGGCGAAGCTGCTCGTGTGCAGCGGGAGCGTTCCGCCAGGCGCGCCGCCTCATGCGTATGCGGAGCTGGTCAAAGCCGCCCACGGGGCGTCCATGAGCGCGCTCGTCGACGCCTCCGGACCGGTCCTCGAAGCCGCGCTCGCTGCGGGCCCCGACTACGTCTCACCGAGTCTGTCGGAGGCGGAGGGAGTGCTCTACGGGCGCGCCGGCCAGGAGGTCGAGGCGGGGGCCCCCGACGCCCGGGAGCGCTCGATCGAAGCTGCGAGGGGGATCGCCGAGCGGGGGGCCCGCACCGCGCTCGTGACCGCTGGGGCCGCAGGGGTCGCCGCAGCCACTCGGGAGCAAAGCCTATGGATGGCGGCACCCAGGGTAGCGGCGCGCAACCCCATTGGGGCAGGCGATGCGTTCGTCGCTAACTTTGCGGGCGCAGTCGAGAGGGAACAGTCCCTCGAGGGCGCGCTCGCGGCGGGAGTGGCAGCGGGTGCGGCAAGCGCAGAGACGCCACTTCCCGGACGTCCCGACCCCTCCCGCGTACAAGAGCTGTTGCCGCAACTCGCGGTGCAACGCTTCTGGAAGACCTCCGGGTGAGCGTACCTATGTCGATTTACCCCCGTTTTCCGCGGGTAGATTGACAGAGAAAGGGATCGTTAGAGGGATCGTCAGAGGAATGGGTCGGGCCCCCTCTGTTCGCCGGCCGCTTGGTCTGCGATCTGGTTGGCATCCGCCACGCCGAACTTGTGCTCGTAGAGGGCGCGGCCCACGATGGCGCCGCAGACCCCCTGTGAGTGCAGCCGTGCGACGGAGCGAAGATCGTCGAGCGACGAGATCCCTCCCGACGCCACGACCGGCAGGGACGTGGCGTCTGCGAGCGTGTCGAGCCCGGCCACATCGGGGCCCGACATGGTGCCGTCGCGCGTCACGTCGGTGTAGATGAACAGCGCCACGCCGGCCTCCTCGAAGGCCGTCACCGCTTCGAGCACGGGCATACCCGTGCCGACGGTCCATCCGTGCGACGACAGCTCGCCCCCACGCGCATCGAGGGACACGGCGATCCGCTCCCCATAGCGGCGGCACGCGGCTGCGACTGCGGCCGGGTCCTCGAGCGCGACGGTCCCGAGCACGACCCGGCTCGCCCCCGCAACGAGGGCCTCCTCGACGTCTTCCAGAGTGCGCATGCCGCCGCCCGCCTGGACGGGGCACGTCGCCACCCGGATCGCCTCGAGCACCAGAGCGCGGTTGGCGGGCACACCCGTCCTTGCGCCGTCGAGGTCGACGATGTGGAGCCAGCGCGCCCCCGCAGCTGAAAAGCCGAAGGCGACATCAACGGGATCGTCCGAGTAGACGGTCTCGGTCCCGAAACGACCCTGGAGGAGACGAACGCAGCGGCCGCCCGAGATATCGACGGCCGGATAGACGGTGAAGCTCAAGCCCCGCGGTCCCCTTCTCGAATCGGAGCCGGCCACGCGGGACCCCCCTCGGGCCGGATCGCCGCCGTGCCGGCCGCCACCCACTCCTCGAGCAGGGCGATGCCCGCCCGCCCGCTTTTCTCAGGGTGGAAGAGCGTGGCCGTGATCGAGCTCGCTGCGATCATGGCCGCAAAGCGCTCGCCGTGCTCGCACCACCCGGTGACGATGGCCTCATCGGAGGGGCGGGGGACGAAGGAGTGATCGAAGTAGAAATACGGGGCCGGACCCGAAGAAGAGGCCGGGCCGGGCCACCGGAGAGCTGCGAGGCGCCCGCTTTCGACCTGGTTCCATCCGATGTGGGGGACGCTGACCGTGTCGGGCAGGCGGGTGACTCCGCCGCCGAGGATGCCGAGGCCCTTTGACCCGCCGCCCTCCTGACTCGTCTCGAACAGCACCTGCATGCCTATGCAGATCCCGAGCAGGGGCCTGCCGGCGTCGACCCATTCCCTCACGACAAGCTCGAGGCCCTCTGCCGCGAGGTTCGCCATGCAGTTGTCGAAAATCCCCTGACCCGGCAGGCAGGCCGCGTCGCAGCGATTGATGGCGGCGGCGTCGGAGGTGACGGTCACGTCTGCACCCGCCGCCTCGAGCGCCTTTGCGACGCTGCGCAGGTTGCCCATCCCGTGATCGAGCACCGCAACCTTTCTCACAGCACTCCCTTGGTGGACGGAACCCCGTCGCCGGCGCGCCCCTCGAGCGCGACGGCATCACCGAGGGCGCGGGCGAGGGCTTTGAAGATGGCTTCGATCGCATGGTGGGCATTCGCAGACTCGAGCAGGCGGACGTGGAGGGTCAAGCCCCCCGTCCGTGCGAGGGCGCGCAGGAACTCCTCAACGAGATCGGCATCAAAGGCGCCGACGGCGGTGGCGGGGAGCGCAGCGTCGTAAACGAGCAGCGCCCGCCCCGAGATGTCGAGCGCGACTTGAGCCAGCGACTCTTCCATGGGGACGAGCGCATCCCCGTACCTGCGGATCCCCCGCTTGTCACCAAGCGCGCGCCCGAGCGCTTCGCCGAGCGCGATGCCGGTGTCTTCCACCGTGTGGTGAGCGTCGACCTCGAGGTCCCCTGCCGCCTCGACGGCGAGGCCGATGTGGGCGTGCGTACCGAGCTGGTCGAGCATGTGGTCGAAGAACGCAACGCCCGTGTGGGCGGTCACGGGCCCACCGTCGAGGTCGAGGGCGACGCTCACCTTCGTCTCCGTTGTACGCCGCTCAACTGAAGCGGTTCTTGCCGGCTCACTCATCGAGGACCTCCGCCATGGAGTCGAGAAAGGCGTCGTTGTCCTCGGGGAGGCCTGCGGTGACCCTTAGGGATCGCTCGAGGCGCGCCACCCCCGCATAGATTCGCACGAGCACGCCGCGCTCGAGAAGCGCTCGCCACACCCTCGGTGGATCCTCGACCTCGAACAGGATGAAGTTCGCGTGCGACGGGATCGTCTTCAAACCCATTGCCTGCAGCTCGATGGCAACGCGGTCGCGTTCTCCGGCGACCGCGCGCGCAGCAGCGGCCGCTTTCCCTGCATGTTGAAGCGCCACCTCGCCGGCCACTTGGCCCAACGCCGAGAGGTGATAGGGCAAACGCACACGCGCGATTCCTTCGACCACGGACGGGTCGGCTAGCAGATACCCGATGCGAGCGCCGGCGAGGCCCCATGCCTTGGAGAACGTGCGGGTGATTACGAGGTTGCGACGGCCGAGCAGAGCGCGGGCGCTGGCCTCGCTCCCCGCGAAGTCGATGTAGGCCTCGTCGAGGACCAAGAGCCCCGGCGCCTCTTCGAGCAGCACCTCGATGCTTGCCTGCGGCTCGAGCACGCCCGTCGGGTTGTTCGGGGAGCACACCATGACGATCTCGGGCCCCACCTCGGTCATGGCGCGCACGGCGGCATCGAGATCTACTTCGAATTCTTCGTCGCGCATCTGTGACAAGACGCGCGTCCCGGTGATCTTCGGGATCAACGAGTGCAACGAGTAGGTCGGCTCGAACGTAATCGCGGTGCGCTTGGGACCGCCGTAGGCGAGCAGGAGGTGGAGCAGGATCTCATTGGAACCGTTGGCGACCCATACTCCCTCGGGGGGCCACTCCTCATGGCGAGCGATAGCGTTCACGAGCGCGACCGCATCCTTGTCGGGATAGCGATTGAGTTGCAGCTCAGAAGTTGCCCGCGCGAGATCTTCGAGAAATGCAGCCGAGGGCGCATAGGGCGACTCGTTGGTGTTCAAGCGATAGCGCGCCGGGCGCTGGGGGGAGACGTAGGGCTCGACGTCCAAGAGATCCTCACGCACCGCCAGCGGGGCCGCCTCACGGAGGCTCAAGTTGTCGTGTCACGTCCCCCGAGGGGGACCGGTCCCTTCCTCAGCGCCCCAAGCCTCGCCCTAACGGCACGGGCGTGGCCGGGGAGGCCCTCGGCGTCGGCGAGCGCGTCGACGTGAGGTGCAAGCCGCTCAAGAGCTTCGCTTGACACCTCAGAGACGTAGATCCTCTTGACGAAGTCCCCGGCGCCGAGCCCGGAGCCCCAGCGCGCGGTCCCGCCGCTCGGCAGGATGTGATTCGTGCCGGCGACGTAGTCCCCCACCGGCACGGGTGAGCCGGGGCCGAGAAACACCGCCCCCGCATTGCGGACCTCCTCGAGAGCGTCGCGCGCCCCTTCGAAGCACAGTTGCAGGTGCTCGGGCGCGAACGAGTTGGCGGTCTCGAGGCCGTGACGCAGGTCGCGCACGAGCACGGCGCGCCCGCCCTCGATAAGCGCGTTCTCGACGTCGTCGGCGCGCTCGTGGCGAGCTACCGCATGCTCGAGCTCGCCCATCACGGCCTCTGCGAGCTCGGGGGAGGGCGTAACGAGCACGTGGGAGCCGAGCGGACCGTGCTCCGCCTGAGCAACCAGGTCGGCGGCGATCACATCAGGGGGGCCGTGCTCGTCGGCGAGGATGAGCAGCTCGGTGGGGCCCGCTTCTGTGTCGGTGCCCACCCAGCCCTGCACGAGCCGTTTGGCAAGCGTCACGTAGACGTTGCCGGGACCCACGATCTTCTCGACGGGCCTCACCGACTCGGTGCCGTAAGCGAACGCCGCTATCGCCTGAGCGCCGCCCATCCTGTAGACCTCCGTGACGCCTGCGACCGCGCACGCAGCCAGAACCGGCTCGGCGATCTCACCGCTGGGTCCCGGCGGCGAGCACACGGCTATGGCTCCGACCCCCGCTACCGTAGCGGGCACCGCCGCCATCACGACGCTTGACGGATAGGCGGCCCGCCCACCTGGGGCATAGATCCCCACCCGGCGCAGGGGACGGATCACCTCACCGACGAGCTCCCCGGCCGACTCCTCCATCCACGGCTTGGGGAGCTGGTGCTCGGAGGTCCGTCGCAGCCGCTCGGTAAGGACCTCGAGCGCGTCTATCAGCTCGGGCCGGACCAGCCCGGTCGCCCGGGAAATCGTTGCGGCATCGACGCGCACGTCGCCGGAGGAAAGGTCGGCGCCGTCGAATTCCTTGGTGAAAGAGATGAGGGCCCGATCCCCCTCCGCGCGCACGCGCTGGACGATGGATCGAACCGCGCTCTCGGGATCGGCCGCCGTCCCCGCCGGCTTTGGCCTCTGGATGTACACAGGGCCGCCTTGCTGCCTGCCGTCGATCATCTCGAGCATGGCGTTGAGGTTAGTTGTTCCGCGCCGGTAGCGGAGCCGCGCCGGTAGCGGAGCCGCCTCGGGACCGCAGACTACGCGGGGCCGCCTCGGGACCGCAGACTACGCGGGGCAAGTCCCGGCGCTGCGTGGCTCCCGGCGTATTGTGCCCGGATGGAGCGCATCGATCCGCCATCGTCGGCGCCCGAGCCGACCATGCTGCGGGCGTGGCTCGCCTACCACCGCGCCACCCTCCTCATGAAGGCCGGCGGCCTCGCCGAGGACGCTTGGCGACGCCCCATGGTGCCTTCTGGGACAAGCATGGGTGGGCTCGTGAAACACCTGGGCTATGTGGAGCGCTGGTGGTTTCGCATCGTCTTTCGCGCCGAGGAGCTCGACGTACCGTGGACCGGCGACGATCCCGACGCCGACTGGCGGGTCGAGCCCGGCGAGACGCCGGAGCAGATCGTCGGCTTCTACATGACCGAGATCGAAGCAAGCGACCGGGCCGTCGCAGGTGCGTCCCTCGACGACGTTGCCGAATACCCGGACTCCGAGAAGACCTTGCGCTGGATCATGACCCACATGATCGAAGAGACGGCGCGCCACAACGGTCATGCCGACATCCTCAGGGAGATGCTCGACGGCGCCACCGGCAAGTAGCGTCGCCGTCAAGTGGGCTTGCGGCCGTCGGTCCCAACGAACGTCAAGTGGGCTCGAAGTGGATGAGGACGGGGCCGACCTCGGGCAGCAGCGCGTGGATCCGGTCCTCGATGCGCTCTGTCGCCTCATGTATCTCCCCGAGCGGCAGCTCAGGACGTCCGCTCACATGCACTACGAGCGACAGTCTCCCGTCGACCTCGGTCACGACGACCTCGTGGCAATCGATGACGTCGGGCTCTTCCACTGTGAGGTCGCGCACGGCGGCGACGATGTCATCTCTGTCTTCGGTCACGTCGCGCCCAGGAGTCGCCGTCTCAAGTGGCTCCATGTGGGTGTCGATGCGCACCTCCTCGGCGCCGATCCCGGCACGCTCGAGCTCGGCGAGGACGGAGGCCTCGATGTGCTCCGAGAGCTCGTGGGCCTCGTCGAGCGACAGCCGGGGGTTCACCTTCGCATGAAGGGCGACGCGCTTGACGCCCTTGCCGCCGCCGTCGATCTCGTGGACGAGCACGTTGTGAACCTCATAGACGTCATCGCTTCTGCTTGCCGCCGCGAGAACGCGCTCGATGAGATCGCCAGACGCAGAGGTGGGCTCGACATGGACGACGACGTCAGATCCGGGCGACACCTCCTCGATTGCCTGCTCGACCCTCTCGGCGATGTCATGGGTTCGTTCCAGAGACGCCATGCGCCCCGCCGCCACGGTTACGTCCGTGAAGAGATGCTCGCTCGTGCCGCGCACGCGCACGCGGCGCGCCTCGGCAACCCCCTGCGCTCCGGCGGCCGCAGCAGCGATGGCCTCCACTGTGACCCGCGGCACCCGGTCCATGAGCACATCGATCGACCTCTTGCCGAGCCTGGCGGCCGCCGCCACCACGGCAAGCGAAACGAAGATGGCGCCGAGGGGGTCGGCCTGCTTGAGCCCGGAGCGCACAAACGCGAGGCTTGCGAGCGCAACCACGGCGGTGGAGACGTCGGTGAGAATGTTGAGGGCTCCCGCAGCAAGGGCCTCGGACCTCTCGGCCCTCGCCGCTGCGGTCAGGTACCAAGCCCTGGCGGCGTCGACGATCACCGAACCCGCAAGCAGTGCGAGCGCATACCACGGGGTCCTGACCTCCACCGGTGCACCCGTGAGCTCCCAAGCCGCGTTCGACGCCACCACGACGGCAACCGCCACCAGGATCAGGGTTTGGGTGAAGGCAACGAGGTTCTCGGCTTTTGCGTGACCGTAGTGATGGCTGGCATCCGCAGGCTTGTGGGCTATCCGAACGCCCACGTACATGAGCCCGAGCGCGACGATGTCGACCCCCGAGTCGAGCGCCTGAGAGAGCACGGCAAGCGAACCCGTAGTCGCCCACACAGCAAGCTTCGCGACCAGAAGGACGCCGGTGACGGCAAGCGAGGCGGCCGCCACCCTCCGGGCCCTGCCGCCCTCCCCTCGGGCGTCGACCGCCGCCCCATTCGGGGCGTGTGACTCCACCATGCCCTGAAGCCTAGGTGTGTCCTACCGCCCTCTCGAACGTGTCGTTCAAGTCCTCCGATCGATGCCCCCCCAGAAGAGATGCTAGCATCAGATGCATGGCTACCCGCCGCACAACCCTGGCCGCAGACCCGGACGATCTCGCCGTCCTCGAAGCCGAGGCGCGCAGGCGGGGCCTGTCCCTTGCCGCCCTGCTGCGGGAAACCGTGGCCGCCACGGCCTCGGAGTTGCGCGCGTCCACAAAGCCGCACTTTGGCGTGGCCCGCAGCGACTTCGGAGCCGCTCGGGCCGCCGCCACCAATGAGCACGAGCCCCTCACGAAGCGTCACCTCACCTGAGGTGGCCCTGATCCTCGACACGGGCCCGGTCCTCGCCCTGCTTGACTCGGGTGATCCCGCTCACGATGCGTGCGTCGCAATGGTCGAGTCCCTCGGCGAAGATCTCGTCGTTCCGAGCTTGGTCCTCGTCGAGATCGATTACTGGGTCCTGAAGCTGCTCGGCAGCGAGGCTTGGGAGGTGTTCGTGAGCGATGTCGCCGGTGGCGCCTACCGGCTCGAGGGCCTTGCCGAGCGTGATCTAGAAAGAAGCGCCGAGCTCGAACGGACTTACTCGAATATGGATCTCGGGCTTGTGGACGCTTCGGTCATCGCAACCTGTGAGCGCCTCGGTGAGGCCAAGGTCGCGACGCTCGACCGGCGCGACTTCTCTGTCGTTGCCCCCCGCCACTGCGCGCGGTTGCGCCTCTTGCCCGAGTGAAGACCTCCGCTGGCGCTCTCGACGCAGAACGGGGATGATGACGGCGATGGACGATTACGTCGAGGTCGTTGTCGAGATTCCCAAAGGGAGCCGCAACAAGTACGAGTGGGATCACGACAAGGGGGTCATGCGGCTCGACCGCCGGCTGTTCTCGGCGACCCAGTACCCGGCCGACTATGGCTTCGTGCCCGACACGCTCGCCGAAGACGGGGACCCACTCGATGCGCTCGTGCTGCTCGAGGACCCGACCTTCCCCGGCTGCTGGATTCAGGCGCGCCCTCTCGGGGTCTTTTTCATGGAGGACGAAGCGGGGCGCGACGCAAAGATCATCTGCGTGTCCAAGGACGATCCCCTCTACGAGAAGATCAGCGATCTCGGCGACCTTCCCGAGCCCGTGCTGTCCGAGATCCAGCACTTCTTCGACGTCTACAAGATGCTCGAGCCCGACAAGAAGTCGTCGACGATCGGCTATGAGGGCGTGGATTCGGCTATCAAGGAGATCGACGACGCGGTCCGGCGCGGCAAGGACAAAGACTAGCGGCGGGCTAGGCCCGAAGCGGCGTCAGGGCGGCGGGCCCCAACAGCGCCTTTAGCTCGGCGTGAAGACCGTTGGCGGTGTTCACCCAGAACTCGCTGCCGAGACGCAGCACGGTGGTGCTCGAGCCCCTCGCAAGATGAAGGAACACCTGCGTGCTGCCGGGATGGCCCCCGAGCACGTCTTTGAGCGTGGTTATGACCGTCGTCGTGCACGATTCGGCCTGGAGGTTGATCACAAGAGGGCGCTCGTCGCCGAGATGCGGTTCGGCCATCTCCATCGCAACCAGCTTGACCGAGTCGTCGCGCGCATCGCGATCGACGCGCCCCTTGATAAGGAGCACGGCGTCGGGCCGTGCAACGGCTGCGAACTGCTCGTGCACCCTGGGAAAAACGATGACCTCCACGGACGCGCCGGTGAGATCTTCAACGGTGAGCAGGACCATGACCTCGCCACGCCGAGTGACCTTCTTTCTGAGCCCCCCGACGAGCCCGCCCACAGTCACAACGGCCCCCGGCGCCTGGTCTCCCAGCGACACGATCGAAGCATCCGTCATGCGCGCCAGGAGGCCGTCGACGCCAAGGAGGGGGTGGTCCGAGACATAAAGGCCAAGGACCTCTTTCTCCATCGGAAGCAGAAGGTCGCGCGGGTACTCATCGAGCGAGATTCCGGCTTGATCCAGTGATGGCGCGCCGCCCTGGTCACCGCCCGAGCCTCCAAACAACGAGAACTGCCCGGCTTCCTCCCTGCGTCGCTGATCCATTACCTCACCGCAGATGCCCTCGAAGCGCTCGAGAAGACCCTTTCTCGTGTGGCCGAGGGACTCAAAGGCGCCGGCCTTGATGAGGGACTCGACCGTCTTCTTGTTGAGACAGGTGTAGTCGACCTTGCGGCAGAAATCGAAGAACGACTCGAAGGCGCCCTTGCTACGACGCGCCTCGATGATCTTGTCGACCACCGCTTCCCCGACGTGTCTCACCGCCGAGAGCCCGAAGCGCACGGTGTCGCCAACGGGGGTGAAGTCGCGCTCAGATGCGTTGACGTCGGGGATGTCGACGGCGATGCCCATCTTTCTGGCCATGTGCAGGTATTTGGGCTTGTCGTCTTTGCGGTCCTTGACGGAAGTGAGCAGCGCCGCCATGTACTCGAGGGGATAGCGCGCCTTGAGCCACGCCGTTTGATACGCAACGTAAGCGTAAGCAGCCGAGTGCGCGCGGTTGAACGAGTAGTCGGCGAACGGCTGGATCAACGCCCACAGCTTGCGCGCCTCGCCTTCGCTCAAACCCGCCTTGGCGCACCCACCGATGAAGCGCGGCTCTTCGGCCGCCATGATCGTCCTGTTCTTCTTGCCGATCGCCTTTCGCACGAGGTCGGCCTCGCCGGGCGTGTACCCAGCGAGCCTCTGGAGCAGCAGGACGATCTGTTCCTGGTAGACGAGGATCCCGTAGGTGTTGCGGGTGATGTCCTCGAGCGAGGGATGAAGGTAGGTGACCTTCGAAGCGTCGTTCTTGCGCTCGATGTAGGCGGGTATCTGCTCCATCGGCCCGGGTCTGTAGAGGGCTATGAGGGCGACGATGTGCTCGAAGCGGTCCGGCTTGAGCTGCGCGAGAAGGCGCCGCATTCCTCCCGACTCGAGCTGGAACACCCCGTCCGAGCCCCCCGCACGCAGCATCTCGTAAACCTTCTCGTCGGCGAGGTCGAGGGAATCGACATCGACCTCTTGAGCCTTGTTGCTTCTTATGTTCTCGAGCGCAAGCTCGATCACCGTGAGGTTGCGCAGACCGAGGAAGTCCATCTTGAGCAGGCCGAGCTGCTCGACGCCGTTCATGTCGTATTGGGTTACGACCTCGCCGTGCTCCCCGCGTTTGAGCGGCACGTGCTCGATGAGCGGGTCGCGGCCTATGACTACCCCGGCGGCATGAATGCCGGCGGACCGCTTGAGGTTCTCGATCTTGAGGGCCGTGTCGATGATCTCCTTGGCGGGCCCCTCCTCCCCGTAGGCGGCCTTTAGCTCGGGCGCGCTGTCGAGGGCCGTCTGCAAGCCTGCGTCGCGGCCCTGGATCAAGGGCGGGTAGACCTTGGTGAGGCGGTCACCTTCCCCATAGGCGAAACCGAGCACGCGCGCCGCGTCCCTGATCGCCTGCTTTCCCTTGATCGTGCCGTAAGTGACAATCTGCGCGACGTGGTCCGAGCCGTACTTGTCAGACACATAGCGGATGACGTCGCCTCGCCTGCGCTCATCGAAGTCGATGTCGATGTCCGGCATGGCGATTCGTTCCGGGTTCAAGAAACGCTCGAACAACAAATCGTAGGCAAGTGGGTCGAGCTCGGTTATGCCGAGCGCGTAGGAAACTATCGAGCCCGCTGCGCTCCCCCGCCCGGGTCCGACGCGTATCCCCTGAGAGCGCGCCCAGTTGACGAAGTCCTGGACGACGAGGAAGTAGCCCGCGTAACCCATGTCCTTGATGACCCGAAGCTCGTACTCGGCGCGCTCGCTCGCGGGTGCGGTTATGGCGTGGTAGCGGCGCCTTAGGCCCTCACGCGTAAGCTCGGCGAGATGGTCGTCGAGGGTCGCGCCATCGGGGACCTCGAAGCGCGGCAACAACAGGTTGCCTAGCGCGATCGTGACGTTGCAACGGTCGGCGACCTCGAGCGTGGTCTCACAGGCACCCGGCCACGCCTCGAACTTGGCGGCCATCTCCTGAGGTGTCTTGAGGTAGAACTCGTCCGAGTCGAACTTGAAGCGGGCGGGATCGGCAAGCTCGGTCGCGGTGTTGATGCACAGAAGGACGTCGTGTGCGCCCGAGTCGTCTTTGTGCGTGTAGTGAGAGTCGTTCGTCGCGACCCACGGAATCCCCATCTCTTTGCCGAGCTCGACGAGCTTGTCGTTGAGCGGCTTCTGGACCCCTATTCCGTGGTCTTGGAGCTCGAGGTAGAAACGGTCGCCGAATAACTCCCTGTAGTGGGCGATCTTTGAGCGCGCCCCATCGAGGTTCCCAGCCACGATCAGCTTGGGTATCTCGGCCGAGAGGCACCCGGAGAGACAGATCAAGCCCCCGGCATGCTCGGCGAGGATCTCGTGGTCGGCGCGTGGGTGGTAGTGAAAACCTTCGAGCCAGGCCTTGGAAGACAGCTTTACGAGGTTTTTGTAGCCGGTGTCGTCGGCAGCAAGCAGCGTGATGTGCGAGGTCCGCTCGGTGTTGTCCTTCTGGGCGGGCTTCTCGCGTCTGTCCCCGGAGAAGAGGTAGCCCTCCATGCCCACGATGGGCTTGACGCCCGTGGCCCTGCCCGTCTTGTAGAAGTCGAGGACGCCGTACATGACCCCGTGATCGGTGATGGCGCAGGCGGGCATGCCTGCGTCGGCGGCGGCGGCGAACATGTCGCCGATGCGGCTGGCGCCGTCGAGCATCGAATACTCGGTGTGGGCGTGAAGGTGTACGAAGCTCAAGGCTTGGAGGCTTTCTCAGAGGAAATAACAGCGATGTGTTTTCTTACCATCCAGCCTCCGCCGCGCGCAACCACCTGCGCCACACCCGAGGGTTCAGGAGGCCAAGCCGGTGGGTCAGGGCGTCGCCAGGCCGGCGCGATCGAGGGCGGCGGCGAGGTCCTGGGGGAGATCGTCGGCAACCTCGATGCGCCTGAAGTCGTCAGGATGAGGAAACGCCAGGCGCCACGCGTGCAGGAAGGGGCGTTCGAGGCCCAGGCGCTTCGCCTGATCGCCCCCGCCACCATAGGTCCCGTCCCCCATCACGGGATGCCCGAGGTGCTCGAGGTGGACCCTGATCTGATGGGTGCGCCCGGTCTCGAGGGTCAGCTCGACGAGGGCAAGCTCGGGGGCGGCCTCGAGAACCCTGTAGTGGGTTATCGCAGAGCGCCCATCGGGGACGACGGCCATGAGCGTCCGCCGGCGGGGACTGCGGCCGATCGGGGCGTCGACCGTCCCCGAGCGCGCCGGCATGACCCCGCGCACCAGGGCCAGGTATCGCCGCTCGATCCGGCGCGCCCCGAGCGCCCCCGTGAGGTGCTCGTGGGCCGCGTCGTCGCGTGCGACGAGCAGCAAGCCCGAAGTGTCCTTGTCGAGCCTGTGGACGATTCCCGGGCGGGCCGAGCCCAAGCCGGCCAGCGGTCCACCAAGCCCGAGCAGCGCGTTGACCAGGGTCCCGCCGGCGTGGCCGCCGGCAGGATGCGTGACAAGGCCGGGGGGCTTCGACACCACAAGCACGCGCTCGTCCGAGTAGCGAATGTCGAGGGGGATGTCCTCGGGCGAGGGCGGAGCGCCCCTTGAGTCCTCGAGCCGCCCTTCGACGACGTCGTCGGGCTCGAGACGGCGGCTCGGGCGCACCGTCTGGCCCCCGACCCTCACCTCTCCTGCGGCCAGAGCGGCCTGGGCGAGCCGCCTTGCCACTGCGGCGCGGCGCGCCAGGACGACATCGACCCGCTCGCCGACCTCGGCGGGAAGGGGACGGAACGAGATCACGCCGCAGGCTCGCCCTGAGCGCCCCTCTGTAAGCGGATGCTCAGCACGAGGATGGACAACACCCCGAGGGTGATGGCCGAATCGGCAAGGTTGAACACCGGCCAGACGTGGAGATCCACGAAGTCGACGACTTTACCGTCGAAGTCGCGCCAGACACGGTCGACGACGTTGCCTGCGCCCCCGCCGAGCACGAGCCCGAGCGGAATCAGCATGCTCTCGTCCTCGAGCCGGCCGACCCACAGAAAGATGCTCGCAAGCACGATCAGGGTCACGACGAGAAAGAAGGTCGGGAAGCCCTGCAGGACGCCGAAAGCGCCGCCCGAGTTGAACGTGAGCCGCAGCGTCAGCACTCCGGGGATGAGATCAATGGGGCCTCTCGTCAAAGCATCGAGAGCGATCTGCTTGGTGATCTGGTCGAGCGCCACGATGACCCCGCCGATCGCGATGAGCTTGAGATAGATGCCCCTGCCCATTCCGGTCGCCGGTCCCCCCTCGCTGCGCACTGGCGCGGCCCCCGCTACCGGGCGCGCTCCTCCCTGCGTTTGCAGTCGAGGCACAAGACGGCGTGGGGCAACGCCTTGAGGCGCGCCGCCTCGATTGGCCTTCCGCACCTCTCGCACTGACCATAGGTCCCCTCGTCGAGGCGCCTCAGGGCGTGGTCGATCTGCTCGATGAGATCGAGGATGTTGTTGCGGATCGAGAGATCGCGCTCCCGGTCGAAGGTCGCCGTTCCGGCGTCGGCAAAATCGTCATCGAGCCCAATCTCGCCCATCATCTCGGCCTGGGAGCTGTCGAAGGACTCCTCCCCGAGCTCGCCCTCCCTGCCCTTGAGCTCCTCTCGCTCGACGAGGAGCTGCTCGCGGATCGTGGCGAGCGCGGCGGCGTCGAGCCTGGCCGCGCCGGATGGGCGGCGGGCCGCCCCCCGTGACGCCTTTTTCGCGGCCACCTTCTTGGCGGCGGGCTTCTTGGCCGCCGGGGTGGCCTGCGGCGCCCTCCCGGTCTTCCCCTGGTCGGACGCCGTGCGCGCCGCCGGCTTGCGCGCAGGGGTCTTGCGCGCAGGGGTCTTGCGCGCCACGCTCTTCTTGGCCGTCTCCTTCGGCGCCGAGCGCTTGGGTGTGGCCCTGGACGCGCCCGTCGAGGCCGTCTTCTTGGCCGAGGACTTGCGGGCGGCGGGCTTCTTGGCGGGGCTCATGGGCGCCGAAAGATAGCACAGGCGGACCACTTGGCCTTACCCTCGCGGGTCAGGCTCGGCGTGCCTCGCGGGCCAGGCTCGGCCGGCCGGAGAAGGAGACGGTCGGGCTCCGCGTGACCGCCGAAGGAGACGCCCTCCACGCTCGCACTGGGGGCTAACCTTGGTCGACAGTGTCTAGGTCAACCGGGGGCCAGCCCTCCTACCGTCCCGTCGACGCGCGCGTGGCGTGGCCCGAGCTCGAGGCGCGCATCCGGCGCACCTGGACCGAGAAACGCGTCTACGAGCGCTCGCTTTCCGAGCGCGAGGGTCGCCCCGAATGGGTCTTCTACGAGGGACCGCCGACCGCCAATGGGAGGCCCGGAATCCACCATGTCCAGCCGCGCGCGGTCAAGGACCTCTTTTGCCGCTTCCAGACCATGCGCGGCCACTACGTCCATCGCAAGGGGGGCTGGGACTGCCACGGTCTTCCCGTTGAGGTCGAAGTCGAAAAGCAGCTCGGCATCACCCATAAGCGTCAGATCGAGCAGGACGTCGGCATCGAGGAGTTCACCAGGCTGTGCCGGGAGTCGGTGCAACGCTACGTCGACGACTGGGAGCGTTTCACCGGCCGCCTTGGTTTCTGGGTCGACCTCGATGACGCCTACTGGACGATGTCGAGGGGCTACATCGAGACCGTGTGGTGGCTTCTCAAGCAGATCTGGGACAAAGGCCTCCTCGAGGAGGACTTCAAGGTCGTCCCCTACTGCCCACGCTGCGAGACCTCGTTGTCGGCGCACGAACAGCACCAGCCCGACGCTTATAAGCAGGTCACGGATCCGTCGGTCTACGTCCGCTTTCCTCTGGCCGACGAGCCGAGTGTGGCGCTGCTGATCTGGACCACTACACCGTGGACGCTCCTTGCGAACATGGCGGCGGCGGTCGGTCCCAGCATCACCTACGTGAGGGTTGCGGACCCGTACCGCGCCGGCCACGACCTCATCGTCGCCAAGGAGCGGGCGGCCGCGCTGATGGGCCAGGAGGTGCGGCCGAAAGCTGAGATGTCCGGCGCCGACCTCCTCGGGCGGCGCTACAGCCCGCCCTTTGCGTTCGTTGCGTCCGGCGAGCAGGGGCATCGGGTCGTGCCCGGAGATTTCGTCACCACAGACGACGGCTCGGGAATCGTGCACCTTGCGCCCTATGGGCAGGACGACATGGCGGTGGCCCGGCGCGACGGCCTCCCAATCGAGCAGATGGTCGACCCCTCGGGCAACGTCGTCGAGCGAGGCATCCCCTTCGCCGGCATGTACGTAAAGGACGCCGATCCGCGCATCATCGAGAATCTCGAGGGCCGCCGGCTTTTGTTCAGATCCGAGGACTACGAGCACTCCTATCCCCACTGCTGGCGGTGCCGCACGCCGCTCCTCTACTACCCGCGGCTCGACTGGTACATCAGGACCTCGCAGATGCGCGCCGAGCTGCAGGCGTCCAACGAGGACGTCAACTGGCAGCCGGCCACGATCAAGTACGGGCGCTTCGGCGACTGGCTCGCCAACAACGTCGACTGGTCACTGTCGCGCGACCGCTACTGGGGCACTCCACTGCCCATCTGGCGCTGCGAGGAGGGTCACGCGACCTGCGTCGGGTCGTTTGCCGAGCTATCGGAGCTCACGGGGGCCGACCTCGGCGACTTCGAACCCCACAGACCCTATGTCGACGACATCACCTTCGACTGCCCGAGGTGCACTCGCACGGCCCGCCGGGTCCTAAGCGTCATCGATGGTTGGTTCGACTCCGGCTCGATGCCGTTCGGGCAGTGGCATTACCCGTTCGAGAATGAAGAGGTCTTCGAGCGGCGCTTTCCCGCCGACTTCATCTCAGAAGGCATGGACCAAACGCGCGGCTGGTTCTACTCGCTGCTTGCTGTGTCGACGCTGGTGCGCGGCCAGAGCTCGTTCAAGAACTGCGTCGTCGGAGGACTCATGGTCGACGCATCCGGACGCAAGATGTCGAAGTCTCTGGGCAACGTCATCGACCCATGGACGGTCTTCGACACCCACGGGGCAGACGCCCTTCGCTGGTACCTGCTCACAGGAGGCACGCCGTGGGCGGCGCGCCGGATTTCGATGGACATCGTTCAAGAGGCCCTGCGCAAGCACCTCCTCACGTTGTGGAACACGTACTCGTTCTGGGTCACCTACGCTGCGCTCGAGGGTTTTGACCCAAGTGCCGCGCCGGTCGCCGTGGCCGAGCGCCCGGAGATGGACCGCTGGATCCTCGCCGAGCTCGACGACGCGGTGCGCACGATGACCGCAGACCTCGAGGACTTCGACACGACTCGTTCGGGCCATAGGCTCGAGCGCTTCGTCGACGACCTCTCCAACTGGTACGTGCGGAGATCCCGCCGGCGCTTCTGGCGCTCGAGCGAAGACGCAGACACCCGCTCCGCCTTCCTCACGCTGTGGGAGTGCCTCGTCACCGTCGCCAAGCTGGCTGCGCCCTACACACCGTTTGTTGCCGAGGAGATCTTCTCGAACCTTGCAGCGGTTGACCCCAGGGAGCCCGATTCTGTCCACCTCGCGCTGTGGCCGGAGCCCGACGACCTGCGCGCCGACGACGGGCTGCGCGCTCGCATGGCTTTGGCCCGCCGGCTTGTGACCCTTGGCCGGTCGGCACGAACCGACGCCAAGGTGCGCGTGCGTCAGCCGCTGCGGCGCGCGCTCGTTGTTATGCCCCTCGCCGAGCGGGAGCACCTCACCGGGCTCGAGCGGCTTGTCGGAGATGAGCTAAACGTGAAGGAGATCGAGGTTGCTCACGGCCTCGAAGAGCTCGTGACCTACTCCGTCAAGCCCAACTTCAAGCTGCTCGGCCCCCGTTTCGGCGCGTCGGTCGGAGCCGTTGCCGGCTCCCTCGCGGCAGCCGATGCGGCAGCGCTCGTCGCCAAGCTCGAGGGCGACGGGGTCGCCACCATCGATGTCGAAGGTCGCGCCGAGGAGCTCAAGCGAGCGGAGGTCGACGTGCGCGTCGAGGGCCGCACGGGCTTCGTCTTCGCTCAGGATGGGCCTTACGGCGTGGCTCTCGATGTCGCGCTCACCCCCGAGCTCGTCGCCGAAGGGTCCGCTCGCGAGGTCGTTCGGGCGGTGCAGGACCTCCGCAAGGCCGGCGGCCTCGCGGTGCAGGACCGCATCGAGCTATGGCTCGACGCAGCCGAGGACGGAGTCGCGGCCGCGCTCACCGCTCACAGGGACGGCATCGCAGACGAGGTCCTCGCCGCCTCGACGCACGTGGGCGAGGCGCCCCCCGAGGGCCTCCCAAGCGCTAAGGTGCCGCTCGACGGCGGAGTCGTTAGCATCGCCATCGCCAGAGTCAATCCTTAGTCAAGCCAAGCCGCCGGCCGGCGCGGCAACGCTTGCCCGACGCCGCGGGGCGGCTCGGGCGCACCGGAAAACCTTAAGGGGGTCATGACGCAGCAGGATTCGGGCGACTTCACGCTCGGAGTCGAAGAGGAGTATCAGATCGTCGATCCGGCCACCCGCGCACTTTGCCAGCGGGTCCAGCCGATCCTCGACGAGGCCGACCCCTCGGGGGGAACCGTCGAGGCAGAGCTCAGGATGTCTCAGGTCGAGATCGGCACGCCGGTGTGCAAGACGCTCGACGACGTGCGCGCTGCGCTCGCTCGTTCAAGGAGCGAGGTCATTGCCGCCGCCGCTACGGACGGCACCCTCATAGGCGCGGCCGGCACTCATCCGTTCTCGTCCTGGGAGGACCAATCGGTCACGCCCAAGCCCCGCTATCTTGGCCTCGCGCAGGACCACAAGCAGATTGCCCTCGAGCAGATCGTGTTCGGCTTCCACGTCCACGTCGGCATCCGGGATCAGGAGAGCGCGATCCAGACCATGAACCGGACCTCCCCGTGGCTTGGCCCGATGCTCGCCCTCGGTTCGACCTCGCCGTTCTGGATGGGGAAGGACACGGGCTATGCGAGCTTTCGCACCGACATCTGGGGCCGGTGGCCGATGGCCGGAACGCCAGGGCACTTTTCGTCGCGCGCCGAGTATGACGAGCTAATGGAGGTCCTCGTCGCCACCGGCAGCATCAAGGAGGCCACCAAGATCTACTGGGACGTGCGCCCTTCGACTCGCTTCGACACGCTCGAATTTCGCGTCACGGATGTCTGCACGACCGTTGAAGAGGCGGTGATGATCGCGGGGCTCGCCCGGGGTCTCGCACACCGTTGTCACGCCGCGGCCGTGCGGGGCGAGGCGGCCCCCGACGTCCGACCCGAGCTGGTGAGGGCCGCCAAGTGGCACGCCGCGCGTCACGGGACGGAGGCGACGTTGATCGACATCCCCAACCGGACGGCGCGTCCCGCCGCAGAGGTCATCAAGGAGTTCCTCGACTTCCTTAGAGATTCGCTCGAAGATCTCGGCGACTGGGACGTCGTGGACGCACTCGTCGGCGCGGCCCTCGAGCGCGGCACGGGGGCGGCGAGGCAGCGCCGCGCCTACGAGCGCGCGGGGCGCCTAGAAGACGTGGTCGATCTGATTGTCACCGAGACGGCCGGGCGCTAGAAACCGACGCCCGTGGGCTGCTGAAGAGGCCTTTTGGCTGTGACGGCGACGAGATAGTGTTGCCCCGATGACTGCTCCCAACCTTCGCCCCCTCAGCATCGGCGAGGTCGTCGATGCTTCGGTCAAGGTCTACACCCGCAACGCCCTGACGATGTTCAAGCTCGTTGCGATCGTCGTGATCCCGGTGCAGCTCCTCAGC
>JACCZU010000217.1 GCA_013695835.1 Candidatus Aridivita willemsiae | reverse complement strand
TCGGCGCCGTTTATCTCGGCGGCTTTGGATTCAGGGATCTCCACCGCGCCGGACGGATAGCCGAGCGATCGGAGGGCGCAATCAGGCGCGCCGACGCCCTGTTCGCCACCGACCGGGCCCCCTACTGTCCCGAGATCTTCTAGCCGCGCGGGCCCGGGCCACCTCAGATCGAACCAGGGCCATCGGCTGCGGGCCCGCCGTCCATTCTGAGGACGTGTGACCACCTCACGGGTGGTTGCCGGGGCCGAGAATGACATCGGCGGCTCTCAAGCCGCCAAGTGGAGGCGCAGCAACGCCCGGATTTCGGCCATGACTCTCTCGGGGCGTCTGTCTAAATCGCCCCAGGTGACGTGATAGAGGATCCACCCGGCGGCGGTGAGCCCTGTTGCTGCGGTAACGGTCGTTATCTCGGTCTGCTTGGGTGAAGTGGTACCGGTTTCCGTCGGCTTCGATCGCGATGCGCGCCGAGGGATAGGCAAAGTCGGCGCGTGCGTGGAGCTCCCCATTGGCGATGATGGGGTATTGCGGAACCGGCATCGGGAGCTTGGCCCTGAGCATCAACCTCAACAGTCTTGGGAGGGGGCTTTCGAGGGCCACGCCGGCCTCCCTACGTACTAGCAGCATCGGACGCAAGGAGCGCGGCCCCGCACGTCCCTTAGCCGATAGGATCTCGATCTGAATCTCGAGGTCGGACACCGAGCAGAGACGACGTCGGAGCCCGTCGTCAAGGGCGATCTCAAGGGTTTCGGGCGACACAACGGCACCAAGGTCGACGAGGGTGCGCGCCGCGGTCGTGACGGGAATGCCCTGGGCCTCAGTCGAACAGCTCCGCAGGTTCTCTCGTGTGCGGTGCACCGTGATGTTGTTCGCTCGAAGCTTACGGGGGGTGCTTATCTCTAGGGTTCGCCGTGGGATCCCGGCAAGCCTCAACATTGCTGCGGCAGAACGGTGTGAGCCGGCGGAGTCTTCGCCCGCCCACAAAGTGGCGGCCATGAGGTCTTGCTCGAATGTGCGGGGTGCTTCCTCAGCCCCATAGATGCGCGGCAGCACGATCCTCCACTGCCCGGAGCGGACGCGGCCGTCGATTGAGCGAGGAGTCACGCCGGCAGCAACGGCCTGAGCGCGGGTTATGAGCCCGTGCTGAGTGGCGGCCATGGCCGCGCAAAGGCGTCCCGGTTCGTAGTGGCGCATCCCAAGAGAAAAGCAGACCGGTGCGACACCAAGCATTCTCGGCCCCCGCAACCACTTGTGAGGTGGTCAGGGGTCCTCAGAATGGATGGCGGGGCACGCGGCCAGCGGTGGGCCAGCGGTGGCTGGGCCGGAGGGGGCGTATCGCATTCTCGGCCCCCGCAACCACTCGTGAGATGGCCAGCGGTCGGAATGGGCGGCGGAGCACGCGGGGCGGTGGCTGGGCCGGAGGGGGCGGCGTATCGCCCGCATTCTCGGCCCCCCCAACCACTTGTGAGGTGGTTAGGGGTCCTCAGAATGGATGGCGGGCACGCTGGCCAGCGGTGGCTGGGCCGGAGGGGCATATCGCATTCTCGGCCCCCGCAACCACTTGTGAGGTGGCCAGCGGTCCTCGGAATGGACGCCGGGCACGCGGCGGCCATGCTGACGCTCGAGATGCCGGCGCTCGCCCGGAAGCGGCTTGGGTCCCCAAGAGATTCTTGGCGAGGGCTGCCGGTGGGCGAGGGCTGTGGGTGGGTTAGGGCTGCGGGGCCACCAGGGAGATTAGCTTCGGCGGCTTGGTTATGACCTTGGAGGGAGCGAGGCCGTGGAGATGGCCTTGGACCTTGTCTGAGGCGAGCGCAAGGCGCTCCATCTCGGCGGCCGCGACGTCGGGGGCAACCTCGATCGTGTCACGCACCTTGCCGTTTACCTGTACGACCATGGTGGCGAGTTCGGCGGCCGCCAGCCCGGCGTCAAAGACGGGCCACGGCTCATCGTGCACTGAGCCCGAGTGCCCGAGCCTGTGCCATTGCTCCTCCGTTATATAGGGCGCCATTGGGGCAAGCAGCTTCAGCAGCGCCTCGACCAGCTCGCGCAGCACCGTCTGGTTGTCGCCGCCGGCAGCGCGGTAGCGATAGGCCTCGTTGACCAGCTCCATCATTCGGGCTATGGCGGTGTTGAAGGAAAACGCCTCGTAATCACGGGTCACCACCTCGATCGTGCGATGAACCTGCTTACGCAGGGCGAGCTCGGGAGGGCCCGGTTCCTGCCCCCCGGCGCCGGACGGATCGATGGCCTCGCACAACCTCCACACCCGTTGGAGCCACGGGAAGGTAACGCGCCCGACGGCCCCCACGCCCTCGACCGGCCAGTCGAAGTCTGCCTCGGGGGGCCCGGAGAACAGCATGTAAAGCCGCAGCGCGTCGGCGCCGTACTGCCCAAACGCCTCGGCCGGCTCGACGATGTTGCCGCGCGACTTCGACATCGGTCTGCCTCCCATTGTCACCATGCCTTGGTTCAACAGCGATGGGAACGGCTCTGGATCCTCGGCCATGCCGAGGTCCATCAGGACCTTCTGGAAGAACCGCGCGTAGATCAGGTGCATCACCGCGTGAGTGATTCCGCCCGAGTACTGATCGATGGGCATCCACGCGTTGGCGATGGCGGGGTCGAAGGGAAGTTTGTGGTTGTGCGGGTCGAGATACCGGTTGAAGTACCACGAAGAGTCCACGAACGTGTCCATCGTGTCGGTCTCCCGCCGCGCAGGCTTCCCGCACTTGGGACAGGTCGTGTTCACCCACTCCGCAGCGGTCGCCAAGGGGGACGCCTGACCCGTCGGATTGAAGTCGACGACGTCGGGCAGCTCCACGGGAAGATCCTCATCGGGCACGGGCATCTCTCCGTGCTCCTCGCAATACACGATCGGGATTGGCGTGCCCCAGTAGCGCTGCCTCGAGATCAACCAATCGCGCAGCCTGAAGTTGACCGTATGCCGGCCGGTGCCCTGCGACTCGAGCCAGTCGGTGACAACCTTCACCGACGACTCGGTGGGCGTGCCGTCGAAGTCGCCGCTGTTGACCATGAACCCGTCACCCGAATGGGCCCCGGACATCGTGGCGCCGTTGAGGTCGCCCCCTGGTTCCTGGATGACGACGCGCACGGGCAGGTTGTAGGAACGAGCAAACTCGAAGTCCCGCTCGTCGTGGGCCGGGACCGCCATGATGGCGCCTGTGCCGTACTCGAGCAAGACGTAGTCGGCGACCCACACCGGAATGCGCTCGCCGTTGACGGGATTGAGCGCGTACTTGCCCAGGAACATCCCTTTCTTGGGGCGCTCGGTTGAGGTGCGATCGATCTCCGTAAGAGAGGCGACCTCACGCCGAAAGATCGCAAGGTCCTGCTCGTAAGCCGACCCGGCGACGAGCTGTTCGGCAAGCGGATGCTCGGGGGCGAGGACGAAGAAGGTTGCCCCCCATAGCGTGTCCGGCCGGGTCGTGAAGACGGTGACGGGATCGTCGACCCCCTCGATGACGAAGGTGACCTCGGCGCCGGGCGATCGGCCAATCCAGTTCCTTTGTATGGACTTGAGGCGCTCGTTCCATCCCGTGTTGAGCTCGAGATCGTCGACGAGGCGATCCGCATAGTTGGTGATCCGAAAGAACCACTGGGTAAGGTAGCGCCGCTCGACCTCAGCGCCGCAGAGTTCGCAGCGCCCGGCCACGACCTGCTCGTTGGCGAGAACGGTCATGTCGTTGGGGCACCAATTGGCCGCCGCCTTGGCCCTGTAGGCCAGCCCCCTCTCGTAGAAGCGCAGGAACAGCCACTGGTTCCACTTGTAGTAGGCCGGATCGCATGTGTAGAAGACGCGATCCCAGTCGAAGGAGTAGCCGAGACGCTCCATCGAGGCGCGGTGCTTGGCGATGTTGTCGTAGGTCCACTGCTTCGGATTGATGCCCCGCCGGATGGCGGCGTTCTCGGCCGGCAGACCGAAAGCGTCCCAGCCGATGGGGTTCAAGACGTCGAAGCCCCGCATCCTGGACCAGCGGGCGATGGCGTCGTTGATCGTGAAGATCTCCACGTGGCCCATGTGAAGGTCGCCGGAGGGATACGGATACATGGTCACGACATAGCGGCTGTTGGGCCTCGGATGGACCGGAGCGGCCCACTTCTTGTCCGCGATCCACTGCTTCGACCAGCGGTCTTCGATCTCGGTGAAGTGGTAATTGTCGGCCATAGCCTTACAAGATAAAGGCTAGTGCCCGCGTGAGCAGCGCGTGCGCCTCAGGCCCGGCAGCTCGGGAACGGCGAGGGCACGAGCCCGGGCATCTTCCCCACCCGCCGGGGCGAGACGACGAGGCGTTGTCTGAGCTCGGCCAGCGGCCTGAGCTTGGAATCCTCCGTCTGAAAAAATCGGCGCGTCACCAGGTAACGGTCGCCACGCGGCACCGCCGTCGACACCACGATCCTTCCGGAGCCTGCCTCGCCGGCGCAGTCCACTCCCTCGAGGTGACCGACGCTGCCGCCGTAGGCAAACAGGTCACGGGTGACAGACGAGCTCCCGCCGGGACCGCCGAGCCGCGCCGGCGAGCCTCCTCCGAAGCTGAAGACTCCGGCGAACGAGGTGGATGCACCCGCCTCGAGATCGACGACGACGTCAAGGCCGGCACGGTCGTCGACGGCGGCGAGCGAGCTGATCGCAGGGGGGTTAGGGCTGGGCGCGATGGTGCGCGGCCCGAGGGACAGCACGTCGGTGGCCCCGGCCGAGCGGGCAACCACGAGGGCGCGGCAGCCCCTTGGGGCTGAGCGGTCGAGTGCCAGCCACACCTCGTCGGGTGTGCCGTCCCCCGTCACATCGCCCCTCACCACCCCACCGGTCCGGGCCTCTGAGTCACCGGCAATCTCGGTCGCATTGGGACAAGACGAGCCCCCTCCGCCATGACTTCCCCGAGGCGCGGGGGCCGGCGAGCGATCCTGGCCCCGTGACCGCTCCTGGGCGGGCGGCGTACGGGTGCCGGGGCCTGGCTCGCTCGAGCAAGCAGCACCAAGCAGCGCCGCGACACCCGCAGCGAAGATGAGCAACATGGCGTTATGGCGGGCCACAGACAACTTTTTCCTCGCCGTCTCGTTTCACAGCAGAGACGAGAGCAGTGGGATGACGGCTCCCTGGGAGCCTAGTGAGGGCGGGTGCGGCCCCCAACAGCGGCGGGCCGCACCCTCACCTCTCGACTAGAAGCGGAAGAACATCGACCAGCCGAGGCGGCCTACGACCCGGCGCCGTCGCCCTATCAATGCAGCTGCGGGAAGCAGCACAAGCGCGGCGGCGAGAAGGCCCAGGTCTCCGCCCGACAGGGGCACGCCCCCGACCGTTGCGGCCGTCCCGCCGCTCGGCGGAGCCGCGCCGATCGGGTTCCGGGGGCCCCTCCAGCTGAAGACGTCGATGCCCCTCTGGATGTCTCCCGACATGAAGTAGTAGGTCCGCGTTCCGTCGGCATGGTTGACCATCTTGAACTGCTCCGCCGACCACGTGTTGGCGCCGCTGAAGATGACGGAGGCGGTCTCACGGAACACGAACCTGCCGTTGTCATCGATGAAGTAGTCGAGGATCTTCGTGCCCTGGCTGTAGTACGCGACAATGATGCGCTGCTCGTCGGGGATGTGCTCGATGACATGGACCGTGCAGAATGTCGCGGCCGGGACCTCCTCCTTGCCGATCCAGATCGCATTGCTGCCGTCGGGCTCGAGCGCGTACCTGATGTTTCCTGGAGTGGCGACATTGAAGACGCTGATCCCGCCGTTCCCGTAGGGGTTGTCGACCCCCGGATTGCACGAGGCCCCAGGTGGGACGACGCCGCCGCCGCGCTCATCGGTCACGAACATGTACTTGCCGACGGCGTTGGGGCTTGGGTCCGACTCGTGCGAAACCGCGACGCCCTGATCGGATCTGACGTAGGTGTTGGAGTTGCATGTCTTGGGGCTCGGCGGCGCCGGCAGTGGATTGCAGTGCCGGCCAGGATGGTTGACCGTGCCGAGGAACTTCCACCCAAGCGCCTGCTGGGCGGGATTCGGGACGTTGAACGGCTCCGCGTTCTGACCGCAGTCGGTGACCTTGGCCGCAGTTCTGCCCCCGGTGGCGTCCACGACCGGGCACGGCAGCGGAGTGCCCTTGATGCCCCCGGTCGAGTTCGTAAGCCCGCTGACGTCGAAGATGAGCGTTGCGTTGAGCGCGGCGCAGTAGATCCGGCCGGGGGATGCATAGATGTCATGACACGAGGCTGCGGTGCCGTCCTCGAGATCGTTGGGGTCGTCAGGAGTCATGTTGTTGAGCTGCTTCGACCAGTTCTCCTGGAACGGGATCCTGAAGACCTTCGGCCTGCACGCCGCACGCTTTGCGGACAGAGTCTTGCCCGCGAGGCCGAGGCAGGACCGAATGTCGAGGACGTCGATCCAGTACTGGTTGCTGAAGGAAGCCGTGCTGTTGTAGACGATCCCTGGCCTGGTGGCGTCCACGGTGACGGTGTGTGACGTGCCGAAATGCCGCGTGAGGTGGATCTCACGAGGCTTGAAGCGCGCGTTGTTGATGTCGCTGACGTCTATGAGCTCGAGCCCTCCGTTGGCCTCATCGTGGCAACGCCCGACTGCATCGGTCGTGTCGATGATGAGCTGTGCGTTGGATTTGGGCGTGATCTGGGCATCGTGCTGGAGCCCCGTGGTGCCGCCCGGGTTGTTGGTCTCGCAGTGGGCAGACCCATGGTCGGCAGCAAACTGGGGATCAACCACGCCGTCGTTTGCAAGCCTAATGATGCGCTGTCCGACGCTCTCGGCTTCGGCTTGACCAAGGGTTCCCGAGGTTCCATAGAGCGTCTGGCCCTTCTTGAAGAACTCGAGGTCGGTGCCGGGGTTGGCTTTGAAGTTCCTGATGTGGTCCCAGGTACCGGCGCCCCTGGTCATGAAGGTCGTCGTCGGGTCGCCTTCAGTCGACGACTGGGGCGTGCGCGGATCGGTGTGATCGGCGGCCGCCGGCGGGGCGAGTCCAAGCATGGTTGCCATCACCGCCATGAGGGTCAGTGCGACTGCGGGCCTGCGTTTGAGCATTACTACCCCCTTTGAGGCGTTGGCCGAGGCCCGCCTCCGTGACCGGCCCGCCTGAATCGAGACATCGGGAGGCTATCATGCTGGCCGTGCTAAGGGACGGGCCGCCACCGCCGAGTGAGCCGTGGATGTTCGCCTTTCGCTGTTTCTCACCCACTCGGCGGGAACCAACCCTGAGGTGATATTCGCCCATCCCCTCACGGACCCAGGCGGGCTGCTCGTTTCACCTCTGCTGCTGGCGGCCGTGGCCGCTGTCGTCATCGCCGGCGTTGCGCTGTTGCCGTCCGCGCCGGCGCGCTCGACCAGGATCGATGCGCAGCTCGGCCTTGTCGTCTACTCATGGCAGGGATCACTTACCCGCCCCCAGGAGGCGGTGCGCGCCCTCAGCGTCGCGCTGCTCGTCCTCGCGGCGGCGGCCGGGCGGTTCGGTTCGACCGACGAGCTCGAGAACATCGCCCCCGCCTTGATCGTCGGAGCCGCCTGGCCCCTGCTTGTCGCCGTGAGCGCGGCGGCCGGGCCGGTGTGGCGATGGCTCGACCCATGGGACTCGCTGGCACGCATCTTCGTCCGCTCGGACCGAGACGAAGCCTCGCCCGGCCTCCCCTCAGACGTCCGGCCGGCAGCGGTAGGCGCCCTCGGGCTCGTGTGGTACCTGAGCGCCTACCCGGACACGCTTGCGCCGCGCTCGATCGGGCTGGCCCTTGCCCTCTACACGGTCATCGCCCTCGCCGGATGCCTGGCGGTCGGGAGGGAGGCGTGGCTCGGGCGCGCCGAGGTGTTTGGGCTTGTCTTCGGGTGGCTGGCGCTCGGACCGCGCGGGCTGCTAGCCGCTTGGCAACCGCCGAGGGGCGCCGAGGCCGTGCTTGGGGTGCTGGCCGGCGGCCTGCTGTTCGGCGCAGTGAGACATTCGCTGCTGTGGGGGTCGCTGAACATCGTCCCGTTGGCGACCCTCTATGCGCTGGCCGGGCTTGTCGCCTCCTGCAGTGCAGCGGCGGCGATGCTGTGGGGGGCCGGCAGGTGGGCAGCGCGCCGGGGCGCGCCCGGAAGCGTGGCAGCCGCGAGTCTTCCCGCCGTCGCAGCTCTGGCCGTGTCCCTCGGGATGTCCCGCAACCGCCTGTTCACAAGCATCCAGCTGCTTCCCGCCCTTGCAGGAGACCCCTTCGGGGCCGGCTGGGACCTCCTCGGCGCGGCCGGCGTCGGCTTGGACCCCAACCCGCTCGGCACCACGGGGCGCGTCGCGGCGCAGGTTCTCGTCCTCATGGCAGGTCACCTCTTCGGCGCTTACGTGCTTACGAGGCGAAGTGCTCCCGCCGGACGCGTCCCTGCAACGGTAGGGCTGTGTGCCCTCGCCGCCGCCGGAATGCTGGCCGTCGGCGCAGTCTGAAGCCCCCACCCGAAGCACGCGCACAACTGCAGGGCATCGCCCTTGCCTCGCTTGCCGCCGTGTCCTTCGGGACGCTTGCGGTGGTCGCAAAGCTCGCGTACCGGATCGGCGCCGAGCCACTGCCGCTGCTGGCAACTCGCTTTGCGATCGCGACGCTCCTGCTGGCCGCCGTCGAACTCAGGACCAAGTCCTCCCCCCATATGGAAGGGGCCCTGATCGTGCGGCTGATGCTTCTTGGAGGGCTCGGCTACGCACTCGAGGCCGCCTTGTTCTTCGCCGCTTTGCAACGATCGCCCGCCTCCGAGGTGTCGCTCGTCTTCTACAGCTACCCCTTGTGGACCGCCCTGCTGAGCTTCGCGCTGAGGATGGAACCCTTTCGGTGGCAGCTCATCGCTGCCCTCGGACTCGGGCTCGCCGGCGTCGGAACGCTCTTTTCTTTCTCCGTGCCCGAGGGCGGGCTCGCCGGGCCACTGCTCGCGCTTGGGGCCGCCGCTTCGATCGCCGTCTTTCTGGTCATCGCTCAGCTCGTACTTCGCGATGTCGCCTCAGGCGCAACCGCCCTATGGACGGCTGCCGGGGCGACCGTGAGCCTGGGCGTCGCCGGCGTGGCCGGCGGGCAAAGCTTCTCGGCCGCCGCGCTCCCCGCCGCTGCCGCGCTCGGCGTCGCCACCGCGATTGCTTTCGTGGCGCTCTACGCGGCCATTGCTCGCATCGGATCGGCGCGCACCTCGGTGGCAGGAACGCTCGAGCCCGTGACGACGGTGTCGCTGGCGGTTGCCGTGCTTGCCGAGCCGCTAACCCTTCGGCTCATTGCCGGCACGATCCTCGTGATCTGCGCCCTTCCGGTGCTCACCCTCTCCCGCCGCAGCGCCTAGTGCCGGGGGCACGGTTCGGGGCATCCTTGCGCTACTCGCTCAGGTGATCCCTTCGAGATGCGCGTTGTCGTTCCACAGGCTCACCGCCGGGCGCTCGTGCTCGTAACCGAGGATGGAAAGGGCGGCCGTGCCGAGGATGAACAGCGAGCCGGACCTCCCTTCGAGGCCGAGGAAGCGCGCTGCGAGCACGCGTGACATGTGCCCATGGCCGAAGACGAGCACCTTGCCCTCGGCCCCCCGCGCTCTCTCGAGTACCCGGTCGGCGCGGCGAGCGACATCATCGGTCACCTCCCCGCCGGGGCAGCCGTCGTCCCACAGGCTCCAGCCCGGCCGCTCGGCGCGGATATCGGGGGTCGTCATGCCCTCGTAGTCGCCGTAGCGGTACTCGATGAGGTCGTCGTCAAGCACGACCTCGTTCTCGTAACCGGCCAGCTCGGCGGTGCGGCGCGCCCTGATCAGTGGGCTCGAGATCACGAGGTCGAAGTCGTCGTCCTTCAGCCTGGCCCCAAGCGCTCGAGCCTGTATCACCCCGCGCTCCGTGAGCTCGAGGTCGGTGATGCCCGTGTGCCGCTTCGACAACGACCACTCCGTTTCGCCGTGACGTGCAAGCCACAACTCGTCCATGTCTTAGGGGAGCGTGTCTCGCTTGTGGGGAGCCG
>JACCZU010000191.1 GCA_013695835.1 Candidatus Aridivita willemsiae | reverse complement strand
CATCCCGCCTCGACCATGGCCAGGATCGTCTTGTAGCCAAGCCCTTCGATGTCCATCGCCGAGCGCGACGCAAAATGGAAGAGGCGCTCGACGCGCTGCGAGGGGCAGTCGAGCCCGACACAGCGGCTGACCACCTCACCCTCGTCGCGCACGATGTCCGATCCGCACGAAGGGCATCTCTTGGGCATGGCGAACCGCCGCTCTGTGCCGCTTCGCTTCGTGACGACCGGGCCGACGATCTCGGGAATGACGTCGCCGGCGCGCCGCACGACCACCGTGTCGCCGATGAGGACGTCTTTGCGCGCGACCTCGTCTTCATTGTGAAGCGTTGCTGCCGCCACGGTCACGCCCCCAACGAAGACGGGCTCGAGCCTCGCGAACGGGGTCGCGGCCCCGGTGCGCCCGATATGGATCTGGATGTCGTGGAGCAGGGTCGTGCGCTCCTCGGGCGGATACTTGTAGGCGATCGCCCAGCGCGGCGCCTTGGACGTGTAGCCGAGCTCTTCCTGCTGGCCGATCGGATCAACCTTGACCACAACGCCGTCGATCTCGTAATCGACGTCGTGACGGTGCTCCTGCCAGTGGTTGCAGAACTCGAAGACTTCCTCAAGGGTCTCGAGGCGCCGGTTCTGGGGGTTGATGCGCAGGCCGAGGGAGCGAATCATCTGGAGCGCCTCCCAGTGCGAGGTAAGGCGCACGCCTTCGAGGTATCCGACGCCGTGGCAGATCAGCGACAGCTTGCGCTCTGCCGTGACCCCGGGGTCCTTCTGGCGGAGCGAGCCTGCGGCTGCATTGCGAGGATTGGCGAACGTGCGCAACTCTGCTTCGCCGAGACGTTGGTTCAGCTCCTCGAAGTCACCGGTCTCCATATAGACCTCGCCGCGCACTTCGATGACCTCGGGGGCGTCGCCGCGCAGGCGCAACGGCACCGCATTGATCGTTCGCAAGTTGCCGGTTATGTCTTCGCCTGTGCGCCCGTCGCCACGCGTCGCGCCCTTCACGAACGCGCCGCCTTCGTAGATGAGGTTCACGGCGATGCCGTCCATCTTGAGCTCAGCAACATAACCGTCTGGCTTATCGATGATCCGCATGACCCGTTGCGCCCACTTCTGCAGGTCGTCGAGCGAGAAGCAGTTGTCCAGAGACATCATCTGCGTGCGGTGCTGCACCGGTGCGAACAGCTCCGAGGGCGGCGCCCCAACCCTCTGCGTGGGTGAGTCCGGAGTGACGAGCTCCGGATGCTCCGACTCGAGCTGCATGAGCTCGCCGATGAGCGCGTCGTATTCCACGTCGGCAATCTCGGGATCGTCGAGGGCGTGGTAGCGGTACGAGTGATAGTTGATCGCGTCGCGCAGCTCGACCACTCGCTTCTCGGCGCGGGCGCCGCCCCCGGACCGGCGGCCAGTCATGAGGGGCCCGGCCGTTGTGCAAGAAGCATCATGCGCCGCCTCGTGAACCGCCACTCCCGGCCATCATGGCGCCAGTCCATGCCCGTGGCATCGCCCCACCGGCCGATGAACGCCTGCACGGCGTCGATGCGCTTGGGCGGGAACTCACCCGCAAGCATCCATTCCGAGAAGCGCTCATCGACCTCGACGATCCTTTCGTCTGCGATGTCGAGCCCGGCCGCCTTCACGACCGTGCGCAGCGCCGACGGTGGCCTGCTTGCAGCATGTGATGGATCCCGCACGACCTCGAGCTCGTTCATCACCACGGCTTCTTCGAACCTCTCGGTTGCGACCTGGTCGACGATCAACAGGCGCCCTTTGGGTGTCATGACCCGCACCATCTCCTTGAGGATCTCGAGGGGACGCGCGACGTGATGAAGGGTCTGGGCCGAGGTCACAAGCTCTACGCTTCCCGAGCGCAACGGCAGCCTTGCGCCGTCGCCTGTAATCAGGCCAAGGCGGGGATGGGAGCGGCGCGCCAAGCCAAGCATCACCGGGCTCAGGTCGACAGCGACGAGGAGCCTCGCGGCGTGGGCGAAGAGACCGAGGAAGTTACCCGTCCCTGCACCGACCTCGAGGACGGCATCGCCCGGGCCCACCCCCGCGAAATCGAGGACGCCGAGGTCGTCGAAACGGCCCTTTGTACGGCGGTCGAAGCCGGCTGCGGCGCGCGCGAACTCCGCCGTAAGCGTTTGCCTGTGCGACGTCGTGGGGTGGTTCTCGCTCACGACCCGACGCCGGCAAGGACGGGCAGCGTGGACGAGACGATGCCGCCTCCTAGCACCTCATCGGGCTCCGAGGCGGAGTAGAACGCAACCGACTGACCAGGAGCGACCGCCTCGACGGGCTCGGCGAAGGCGACCTCCCAACCCTCTGGTCGCTCGTTGAGCACACCGATGTTGGCCTCGCCGTGGGCGCGGTGCTGAACAAGAACGGGCGCACCGCCGGCAGGCGCCCCGGACACGAAGCTCACCTCCTCGGCGACGAGACCGGCGACACCGAGGTCACCCCGGCCGCCGACGACGAGGGAGTTGGCGCCGGCGTCGATGGCGGTGACGAAAACGGGAACCCCGAGCGATATCCCGAGTCCCTTGCGCTGGCCCACCGTGTAACGCGCAATCCCCCGATGCTCCCCCACGACCGCGCCGGTCGAGTCCGTGATCGGTCCTGGGATGTTTCCCTGCGGTATGTGCTCGGCCACATAGCCGGCGACGTCGCCTCCCTTTACGAAACAGATCTCCTGGGAGTCGGGCTTGGCCGCCGTCCTAAGCCCGAGCTCTGCTGCTATCCGCCTGGTCTCGGTCTTGTCCATCTCGCCGACGGGCAACAGCGTGCGGGCGAGGTCACGCTGGTTGAGCATCCACAAGACGTAGGACTGGTCCTTGCGAGCATCGACGCCGCGCAGCAGCCGGTGGCGGCCGCCGTCATGCCGGA
>JACCZU010000183.1 GCA_013695835.1 Candidatus Aridivita willemsiae | reverse complement strand
CGAAGATGGTGGTCATCCCAGCGGCCAGAAGCTGCCCGAAATCCGAGCGAGCGTTGGTGGCGATTCGCAGGCCCCTTGCAACCATCAGCATGAAGCAGATCAGCACTGCCGAGGTACCCAAGAGACCGAGCTCCTCACCGATCGCAGAGAAGATGAAGTCGGTCTGCACCTCAGGGATGATGTCGGGCCGCCCTTGCCCCAGGCCCGTCCCGAAGAGTCCGCCCGTCGCGAGGGCAAAGAGCGACTGGGCGAGCTGATAGCCCTCGTCTTGAATGTAGCGTGGGTCGAAGACATCGACCCACACGAGCACGCGGTCCTGAACGTGGCTAAAGACCGTGTAGCCAACGTAGGAGCCGATCATGAAGAGCAGCATGCCAAAAGCGACGTAGACGATGCGGGCCGTGGCGATGTACAGCATCACGAGAAAGATCGAAAAGAACAGCAGGCTCGAGCCGAGGTCCTTTTCGTAGAACATGACCGCAAGCGAAAGGCCCCACATTACGAGCAGCGGTCCAAAGTGCTTGAGGTCGGGGACGTGGAAACCGAGCACCCGGCGCGATGCGATCGCCAAAAGCTCCTTGCGCTCGGCCAGATATGCAGCGAAGAAGATCACAAGACAGATCTTGGCGATCTCGCCCGGTTGAAAGCTGAGGCCGCCGATACGGACCCAAAGCTGAGCGCCGTTTATTTCCGTTCCGAGTGGTGTGGCCGGAATGATGAGAAGGCCCACCCCGGCGAACCCAAAGATGTACTTGAAGCGCGACAGGGTTGCATGGTCCTTGACTGCAAGGAGGACTGCGATGAAGAAGACGATTCCGACCACGGTCCACGTCACCTGTGCAGGACCGTAGGCGGCATCGGGCTCGGCGACGTCGATCCGGTACACGGCGGCAAGACCTATGACGTTTAGTATCGCCGCCAGCGGCAGGAGCAGCGGATCTGCCTGCGGGGCCGTCCTCCGCACAACGATATGAGCGGCGCCGTAAGCTGCGACCACGATTGCGATCAAGGGAGCGGCCACAGTCAGAGTGGCCACGCTTCTGGCCAGGGCGACAAGCGCCATCGCAGCGGCCCCCAGGATCAGGGCCATGAAGAGCAGCCTCAGCTCCGAGTTGCGCCGCCAAGTTGCCTGCATGCTCAGCCCCCGGTGCTTCCGTCGCCGCCCGTGGCATCCTTATTGCCGCCGGGCGCATCTCCCGCCTTTTGCTGCGACTCGGAGAACTCACGTGTCCTGTCCTGGAGATCCACTGTGGTTTGCTCCGCCTCCTCGAGGGAGGTGGCTTTGATCCCGTTTTTCACATTGTCTTTTAGGCTTTGCGTCGGAAGCTCATCCCACGACAGCTTGGTGACGCGCACCTCGTCCTTCAGAGTGATGCCGGCGAACTCCTCAGGGATGCCCCTGTAGATCGTGACGAAGTCGTCGTCGTTGAGCCCCACAAAGAACGAGTTGTCGAGCATGAAGCGCGCACCGTAGTACCCGCCGATTCCGATGAGTGCTAACAGGAGCACGGTCGCGATCACCCTTGGAATCCGTGACCTGCGGCGGGGTTCTGACTCCTCGTCATCCTCTACGGGCTCGAGCTCTCCCGTGTCGCCCTTACCCGTCTCTGTGGCTGCAGCCGAAGGGGCGGCCGCCTCGGCCGCCGGCGCGCCGCCGTCATCGGCGGCGGCCGATACGTCCACAACGACCACTGTGACGTTGTCCTCGCCCCCAGCCCGATTGGCAAGATCGACAAGCCGGTCGGCCGCCGGCTGAGGCTCGGCTTCGGCTGCGAGGACCTCGGCGATGGCATCGGTGCCCGCCATCGAGGTGAGGCCGTCCGAACACAACAGAAGCCGGTCGCCATCCTCGAGCTCGACGTCTTGAACGTCGACCTGCACGTCGGCGTCGACGCCCAGGGCGCGTGTGATGACGCTTCGTTGAGGATGGTGCTGGGCTTCCTCGGGACGCAAGCGTCCTTGCTTCACCATGCGCTCGACGAGAGTGTGATCCTCGGTCAGCTGCGTCAGACCTCCGTCTCTGAACAGGTAGGCGCGCGAATCCCCGACGTGGGCAATGTGAGCCTGGTTGCCGTCGACGAGGACCAGGGTGCAGGTTGTCCCCATGCCGGTCAGCGAGGCGTCGTCGGCGGCCCTGTTGCGAATGGCCGCGTTTGCGTCCCGCAGCATCTCGACGAGGGCCCGGTCGTTTTCCTGCGCGCCACCCTGAAGGCGCTCCTCGATGATGCCGACGGTCGTCTGCGACGCCACCTCGCCGGCGACGTGGCCGCCCATCCCATCGGCCACGACGAACACCGGAGCTTCGGCGAGATAGGAGTCCTCGTTACCCTCGCGCACGAGTCCGACATCGCTCCTGACTCCGACCGTCGTTTTCACTTGCGCAGCTCCAAGACCGTTTTGCCGATCTTTAGGCGGTCGCCGCGCTGCAGCTCGGCCGGAGACGTGATCCGTTGCCGGTTCAGGTAGGTGCCGTTGGTCGAGCCCATGTCCTCCACGGCGACGCCCTCGCCCTTCTGAAAGATTCGTGCGTGGAACTGCGATACATAAGGATCGTCCAGGATCACGCTGCATTTGTCGGCGCGGCCGATCGTGAGCTCCTCCCCGAGGTCGAATGACTTGCCGCGCAGATTCTCGCCCTCGATCACTGCGGCCTTCTTCGGTGCCTTCTTACCCCGGCGCTGCGGCGCCGGTGGAGGGGCGGGAGCCTCGGCGGGCCGCGCCCGCCTGGGGGCCGTCTGAGGCCTCAGCTCGAGGAAGACGGCGCGCACGGCGCGTGCAACGAAGATGTAAAGGATGACTAGGAAGGCGTACTTGAGAAGGTCGAGGACGAGGTCGGGCATCAGCGCCCTCCTGCCCGAGTCACGTTCGGACCGCCCGAGTCGCGTCCTTCAGGGACGGTCTCGAAGACGAGCTCGCTGCTGCCGAAGGTCAGCCTGTCGCCACTCGTGAGGGTCTGTTCCGTAGCGCGAGCTCCGTTGACGAAGGTGCCGTTGGTCGAGCCCAGATCCTTTAGCACCCAGCGGGAGCCGTCGCGCGCGAGCTCGGCATGCCTGCGGCTCACGTTCGAATCCGCAAGCACGACGTCGACGTTGGACAATCTTCCGATGATGATTGGCGTTCGTGTGATCGAGATGCTCTCCTTCGGCGCGGCCCCATCCCCTTCGTCGTCGCCGAGAACCACGAGCTTGGCACCCGAGCTCGCGATCCCGAGGCGCTCGGCGGTGTTCGAAGAGATCGCCCGCGTCGCACCTGCGTTGGCCTCATCGGGAGCGCGCGTCGACACCGCCGGCCTGAGGCTTCCGCTGTCGGCAGTCATCGAGCACTCGAGCTTGAACTCGCCCTTGCCGAGACCCTCCATCTCGAGGATCTTGATCTGAGGTTGTCCCATCAGGTTCCAGTGATTCTGTTTTGCCGTGTCGATCACGATCTCCGAGAAGTCGGCGACGAGCCCCGATTCCATGGGTTTGAAGCGGTCGAGGTCTTCGGTGCCTATGAAGATCCGGAAATCGTTGGCCGCGTAGATCCGGTTGACCGAGATCGTCTTGTTCTCGGCCATGGCCCTCTGAATGCGCCGGCCTATCTCGACCGGCTGGAGCCCGGATCTGAAGACTCTCGCAAAAAAGCCCTCCACGATGCCCTCGAGGCGCTCCTCGACGTTCTTGGCTAGTCCCATAACTGATGATTATGCCCACCTGGGGGCGGCTAGGGCCTGATAGCCTTGGCGGCCCCTCTGAGAACTGCTCTGGGCGAGTGGTGGAACGGTAGACACGCTGGCTTCAGGTGCCAGTGCGCTGAACAGCGCGTGGGGGTTCAACTCCCCCCTCGCCCACAAGCAGGGCCGGGGGACAAGGGATTCCCGACAGGCGGCAGCGATCAGGAAGGAGCGCGGACATGAAGCTCAGCGCACGCAACCAGCTCAAGGGCACGGTCAAGGGCGTCAAGTCGGGCACCGTGATGGCCGAGGTAGTAGTCGATGTCGGCGGTCAGGAGATCGTGTCGGCGATCACGCAGGGATCGGTCGAGCGCCTTGGCCTGGCCGAGGGGCAAGAGGTCACCGTCATCGTCAAGGCCACCGAGGTGCTGCTGGCAATCGAGTAGGGGCCGAGGGCCGGCTCCGCGCTCCCGGCAGGTGCCGATCCCTGCAGAGTGCGCCCGGCGGCAGTTTTGGGCCTCGCCGAGCCGACTCTACCCGCCGCCCCCGTCGTCTTTGCCCCCGGCCGCCTCGTCGGCTTCCTTCTCGACCTTCTTGGCGCCTTCCTTGATCTCTTCGCCGGCCTTCTTGGCGCCCTGCTCGGCCTTCTCGACGGCGTTTTTCGCTCCCTGCTCGACCTGCCTCGCCTCGTCGGCGCAGGCACCGAGAGCTCCGGTTGTCATGAGCGCCGCTATTGCGGCACCGAGTGCGCGCTTGGTCTTCACGTGCAGCTCCTTAGCTGTAGGGAGCTCCTTCAGGAGCGTCCGGGAGGGAATGTCTACCCGGTGTCCTCGTCCTTAACCGGGCGTTTCTTGAAGGGGGTCTCCGCCTGCGAGGGCAGCGAGGGCCGCTTCGACATCGTGCTCGGTGTTGTAGAGGTGGAACGACGCCCTCAGCTTGCCGGCCCGTACGGCCGCACGTATCCCCGCCCGCTCGAGGTGGGCCTCGGCACCGGGGACGTCGGCCGCCACGATGGCTGAGTTGCCAGGGCCCAGCCCGAGCCCGTCTCTGAAGCGGTTGGCGAGGGCGACGTCATGGTTGTGGATGGCTTCGACCCCGATGTGCTCGATTAGCTCGAGCGCAGGCTGCGTGCCGACCCAGGAGAACCATGCCGGCGACGTGTCAAGACGGCGCGCGTCGTGCGCCAGCCGCAGTGGGGGCCCGTAGTAGGACTGGTGGACGTCGTCGCCGGCGAACCACCCGGCACCGAGGGGCCTGATGGAGTCGAGGTGATCAGGGCGCACCGCCATGAACGCGGTCCCGCGCGGAGACATCAGCCACTTGTAGGCGCCGCAGGCGAAGAAGTCGAACGAGGCGGCGGCGAGGGGAAGCCATCCACAAGCCTGGGTTGCGTCGACGGCGACAAGCGCACCGTGATCCCGAGCCGCACCCGCGATCGCATCGAGATCCGCCACCTCGCCGGCGGCCGACTGGACCGCGCTAAGGGCAACAAGCTCCGTTGCGCCGTCGATCGTCTCGGCGACCACGTCGAGCGGCACGGTGACGACCTCGACGCCCCGGTCGGCGTGGGCCATGAACGGCCACAGCATGGACGTGAACTCGATCTCGGGGACGACGACCCTGGCTCCATCGGGAAGCGAAGCAGCCACCAGGCCGATGAGCTCCGACACCGTCGCCCCGACCGCGACATCCCCGGCCTGGACTCCGACGATGCGGGCCCAGGCCGCCCTCGAGCGGTCGACGCTGTTCGCCCACGGCTCCCATGAGACGCGCCCCGCGCGCCAATCCGCCAGGGCGGCGTTCAGGGCCTCGAATGCGGGCCGCGGAGGAAGACCGTAGCTTGCGGTGTTGAGGTAGGGGCCCGAGGGCTCCCATAGATCCCGGACGGCGTCGATAGGGGGCCGCGGCGTAGGCTCCGTCTGCTTCACGCCGAGACCCTAAGGTAGGCGTGTGACCTTTTCGATCGTTGCGTGGGACCCTTCGCCGTCGACAGGACCTGAATGGGGTGTCGCAGTCGCTTCGAAGTTCCTTGCGGTCGGCGCCGCCGTGCCGTGGGGGCGGGCAGGTGCAGGAGCGGTGGCGACCCAAGCGCTCGCCAACCTCGCCTACGGGCCCGAGGGGCTGGATCGCCTTGCCGCCGGGGCCAGCGCGGAGGCGGTGGCAGAGTCCCTCACCGGCGCCGACGCACAGAAGGAGCATCGTCAGATTGGCGTAATCGACGCCGCCGGGCGCGTTGCCACCTTCACGGGCAAGGAGTGCATGTCGTGGGCGGGCGGGCGCACCGGCGACGGTTACTGCTGTCAGGGCAACATCCTCGCAAGCCGGCGTGTGATCGACGATATGGCCGCCGCTTTCGAGGGGGCAGTCGGCGACCTCGCCGAGCGCCTCGTGGAGGCGCTGGATGCCGGGGACGGCGCAGGAGGGGATCGGCGCGGACGGCAGTCGGCGGCCGTCCTTGTGGTCAGTCGGGCCGGGGGCTACGGGGGCGGCACGGACACGGCGGTCGACCTCAGGGTCGAGGACCATCCCGAGCCGGTCCCCGAGCTCGCGCGCCTCCTCGGCCTCCACCGCCTCTACTTTCCTCGGAAGGACCGGCTCAGCTTCGTTGACGTCGACGACGAGCTGGCCGGCGAGCTGAGAGAGCTGCTTGCGCTCCACGGCTATAGAGCGCCGGGGGGGCCTGGATACGATGACGGCTTGAAGGCCGCGCTGTTTACGTATGTGGGAACGGAGAATCTCGAGGAGCGCTGGAGCGACGACGCGACCATCGAGCAGGGCGTCCTCGACCATTTGCGGGCCCGGCGCTGAGCCGCCGCCGTCACTGGGTCGTTCGGCGTTCCCGAATCGGGCGAAGCGCGTGACACCTCTCGTGTTTTCGGGGCCAGATCGGCGCCGAAGGCCGGGGCGGGGTTGTCACGAAAGCTGCGTCGCTTCGCTGGCGGCCTCGGCCGCGGCGCTCAGTGCCAGCGCATAGATCTCCTTGA
>JACCZU010000174.1 GCA_013695835.1 Candidatus Aridivita willemsiae | reverse complement strand
TCGTCGACTTCGAAGGCACCGCTCCTGCGGTGGCGGGCAACGTCAACTGCCCCCTTGCGGTCACTCGCTCGGCATGTTATTTCGCACTCAGGGTGCTTCTGCCCGCCGACGTGCTCGCCAACGCCGGGGTCTATGAGCCGCTTGACATTCTGGCCCCCGCTGGAAGTGTGGTCAACGCGAGTTCGCCGTCGGCCGTGGTTGCGGGCAACGTCGAGACCAGCCAGCGCATTGCCGATACCGTGCTGCTTGCGCTCGCCGAGGCAACCGAGCTGCCGGCGCAGGGCCAGGGCACGATGAACAATCTCGTCATCGGCGGCAGGGGATGGACCTATTACGAGACCATCGGCGGCGGACAGGGGGCGAGTGCGACAGCCCCCGGCGCGTCGGGGGTTCACGTTGGTATGTCCAACACTCTCAATACGCCGATCGAGTCGCTCGAGCTCGAGTATCCGCTGCGCGTCGAGCGCTATGAGCTTCTGTACGGCTCGGGCGGGAGGGGCCGCCACGCAGGCGGCGACGGGATCGTCCGCACCGTGCGGGTGTTGGAGCCTTCGAGCCTGTCCGTGCTTTCGGAGAGGCGCCGTCGCGGCCCCCTTGGACGCGCGGGGGGCGCGTCGGGCCGCCCAGGGGTGAACCTCCTCAACGACGAGGTGCTTCCTGCCAAGGTGTCCAGGGAGCTCGACGCCGACGATGTCGTGTCCGTGTGCACTCCAGGGGGCGGCGGCTACGGCGCTCCAAGGGACCGAGTGACGGGTGACCCCACAGGCGGGGGCCGCGCGCACTTCGCGCTTCTGCTAACCTAAGATTTTCCAGGCACTATCTGGTATCACGAAAGATAAGCATTATTACGTAGCTTGAATCGGCCCTTATCCGGGCAACCTAGTTAAGGTCAGTTCAGTAACAGGCGAGCGAAGCGTGAACCAGCGTTTCCCTTAGGGATGGGCGAACCAATGTTTGGGATTACTTGTGAGTGCCTCGAGGCGCCGTGCTGAAGGCACAGCTCCTTCACGAGGTCGGCGAGTGGCCTCTGATCGAGAGGCAGTGGGACGAGCTTGCCCTGGCTTCGGCGTCCCCCTATGCCTCGCCGCCGTGGATGCTGTCGTGGTACCGCCACGCGCTGTCCAGCCGTTGCTCGCCCCGAGTGGTGGTCGTCACCGACCGCAAACAGTTGTTGGGAATCGCTCCCTTTTACGTGGATCCCGGGCCGGGGGGACTCAACCGTTACAGGCTCCTTGCGTCGGGCTTGTCGGCTCCCCTGCAGCCTCTAGCCGTGCCCGGCAGGGAAGGCGATGTCGCCGCCCTGGTTGCGGCCACCCTTGCGAAGGCCGCTACTCCTCCCGATCTTGTGACCTTCGAAGGGATCGGGGCCGATTCGCCATGGCCCAGGCTGATCGGTGAAGCGTGGCCCAGGGCGGGCCGGCCCTGGCTCCACCAGGACATGTCTCTGCCGGCGCCAACTCTTTCTCTTACCGGCCGGAGCTTTCAGGAATGGACGATGTCCAAGAGCGCGAACTTCAGGCAACAGGTGAACAGGGATCGCCGCCGTCTTGAAGCCAAGGGGGCGAAGTTCCAACTCGCGACGAGCGGTAAAGACCTGCAGCGGGGGCTCAGGGACTTCGCGACCCTGCATTACGCGCGCTGGAACCCAAGAGGCGGCTCGAATGCCCTCGACTCCCGGATCGAGAGGATGCTGGAGGACGTCGCCCGAATCTGGCGAGGCAGCGAGCGGTTCCGGCTGTGGACGATAGAGGTCGAGGGACAGACGATCAGCGCTCATATCTTCGTTGCCGGTGGAGGTGAGCTGGCGTACTGGAACGGGGGATTCGATGAGAGCTGGGCCGCCCAGCACCCTTCGATCCAGACGTTCATGGCGGCAATCGAGCACGCCTTCACGGTGGGGGATCGGCGGATCAACTTTGGCCCGGGGGGCCAAGCCTACAAGTATCGCTTCGCGGACGGTGAGGACACGCTGAAGTGGATGACTCTGGTTCCGGGGGGCTCCAGGAATTCGCTGACCCGCGCTCGACTCACACCTGCGCACTTGCGCCGGGCCGTTGCCTCGAGGATGTCGCCGGCCAGAAAGCAACAGGTGAAACAGAGGCTGCGGAGGGTGAGCCCCCGCCACGCCGAATCATAGGGGTAGCCTTTCTTCGTGCGGTACGGCGTCCTGTCCGATATCCACGGCAACCTTCACGCTCTCGATGCCGCGCTGGGGGTTCTCGAAGAGCACGGTGTCGATGGTTACATCTGTGCAGGTGACCTGGTCGGATACGGGCCTTCACCGAACGAATGTGTAGCAAGAGTTGTGGGCCTCGGCGCGGTATGCGTTGCAGGAAATCACGACCTCATGGCCGTCGGGAGGGCATCGCCTCAAGGAATAAGCGGACTTGCGCGCGACAGCTTGGAGTGGACATCCGGGATCCTTCGCGACCACGCCCGCGACTACCTCAGCGGGCTTCCCGAGACGGCGCTCGTTGGAGATGGGATCGTCGTCGGCCACGGCTCGTTGAACGATCCGGCAAAGTACGTACTCTCCGCTCGTGACGCTCGCCACGAGCTCGACCAATTGCAACAGGTGTACCCGTCCGCAGAGACGCTTATCCTTGGGCACACGCATTTACCGTTCCTTTATGACCAGATTGCAGGACGGCTTGGGATGGAGGCAGGAACGCCCCTTGCCCTGCGGGGCTATAGGAGGCGCCTTCTGAACCCCGGCAGTGTCGGTCAGTCCAGGGAGCGAAGTCCTTGGGATCGATTCATGCTGCTCGACCTCGAAACGGAAGAGGTCACCGCCTTCGCCATCCCCTACGACGTCGACGGTTGCCGGAGGG
>JACCZU010000173.1 GCA_013695835.1 Candidatus Aridivita willemsiae | reverse complement strand
TCGAACCGGCAGCTGGCGATGTTTACGTCGTCAACGACCCGTACTCGGGCGGAACGCACCTTCCGGACATCACCCTCGTCTCTCCAATGACGGTGGAACGCTCCACCATCGGGTACGCGGTCACGCGCGCCCATCACTCGGACGTCGGCGGCATGAGCCCAGGTTCGATGCCGGGCAACTCGCGCGATATCTACCAGGAGGGCCTGATCATCCCTCCGGTCAAGCTCGTCGCCGCAGAGGACTATGTCCACGACGTCTTGGCGCTGCTGCTCGCGAACACGAGGACGCCGGCCGTGCGCAGGGGCGACCTGCGCGCCCAGATCGCGGCCAACCAAATAGCCGAGCAGCGGCTCACAGAGCTGATCGCGCGCCGGGGGCCAGAGCTCGTCTCGATCGCCTTCGAAGAGGTGATTGCCTACGCCGCCAGACGCACCAGGGATGCTCTCGAGAGCCTCCCCGACGGTCGCTTCACGGCAACCGGCGAGCTCGAAGGTGACGGGACGAGCACAGACGACGTGCGGTTGGAGGTTGCCGCGACGATCGAAGGGGACGCCATGATCGTGGACTTCGAAGGCACCGCTCCTGCGGTGGCGGGCAACGTCAACTGCCCCCTTGCGGTCACTCGCTCGGCCTGCTATTTCGCGCTGAGGGTGCTTCTGCCCCCCGACGTGCTCGCCAACGCCGGCGTCTATGAGCCGCTTGCCATCGTGGCCCCCCTTGGAAGTGTGGTCAACGCCAGTTCGCCGTCGGCCGTGGTTGCGGGCAACGTCGAGACCAGCCAGCGCATCGCCGACACCGTGCTGCTTGCGCTCGCCGAGGCAACCGAGTTGCCGGCGCAGGGCCAGGGCACGATGAACAATCTCGTCATCGGAGGCAAGGGATGGACGTATTACGAGACCATCGGCGGCGGACAGGGGGCTAGTGAAACCGCCCCCGGAGCGTCCGGGATCCACGTTGGCATGTCCAATACTCTCAATACGCCGATCGAGTCGCTCGAGCTCGAATATCCGCTGCGAGTCGAGCGCTACGAGCTTCTTTATGGCTCGGGCGGGAGGGGCCGCCACGCAGGCGGCGACGGGATCGTTCGCACCGTGCGGGTGTTGGAGCCCTCGAGCCTGTCGCTGCTTTCGGAGAGGCGCCGTCGCGGCCCCCTTGGACGCGCGGGGGGCGGCTCCGGAAGCCCAGGGGTGAACCTCCTCAACGACGAGGTGCTTCCTGCAAAGGTGTCGAGGGAGCTCGACGCCGAAGATGTCGTGTCCGTGCGCACCCCCGGGGGCGGCGGCTACGGCCAGCCAAGCGGACCGAACGATGAGTGACCCCCCGTGGCCTGCGCGAACCTCGCTCGTTCGGAGTAACCTAGTAACTTCCAGGCACACTCTTGTTTCACGAAAGATAAGCATTTTTACGTAGGCTTAAATCGGTCGTTATCAGGGAACGAAAGTTATGGTCATTTCAAACAGCCGGGCGAAGCGTGAACCGACGTTTCCCTTAGGGATGGGCGAACCGATGTTTGGGGTTAGTTGTGAGTCCCTCGTGGCGCCGTGCTGAAGGCACAGCTCCTCCACGAGGTCGGCGAGTGGCCTCTGATCGAGAGTCAGTGGGACGAGCTTGCCACGGCTTCGGCGGCCCCCTATGCCTCGCCGCCGTGGATGCTGTCGTGGTACCGCCACGCGCTTTCCAGCCGTTGCTCGCCCCGGGTGGTCGTCGTCACCGACCGCAGTCAGTTGTTGGGAATCGCTCCCTTCTATGTGGATTCCGGGCCGGGGGGGCTCAATCGTTACAGGCTCCTGGCGTCGGGGGTGTCGGCTCCCGTGCAGCCTCTGGCCGTCCCCGGCAGTGAAGGCGATGTCGCCGCCTTGGTTGCGGCCACCCTCGCGAAGGCCCCTACTCCTCCCGACCTCGTGACCTTCGAAGGGATCGGAGCAGATTCGCCGTGGCCCCGGCTGATCGGTGACGCGTGGCCGGGAGCGGGGCGGCCATGGCTCCACCAGGACATGTCTCTTCCGGCGCCGACTCTTTCTCTTAGCGGCCGGAGCTTTCAGGAATGGACGATGTCCCAGAGCGCAAACTTCAGGCAACAGGTGAACAGGGATCGCCGCCGTCTTGAAGCCGAGGGCGCGAAGTTTCAGCTTGCGACGAGTGGTCAGGACCTGCAACGGGGACTCAGGGACTTCGCTACTCTGCACTACGCCCGCTGGAACCCCAGAGGCGGCTCGAAGGCCCTCAACGCCCGGATCGAGAGGATGCTGGAGGATGTCGCCCGAATCTGGCAAGGGAGCGAGCGGTTCCGACTATGGACCACAGAGGTGGAGGGACGGACGATTAGCGCTCACATCTTCCTTGCTGGTGGAGGTGAGCTTGCGTACTGGAATGGGGGATTCGATGAGGACTGGGCCGCCTATCACCCTTCGATCCAGACGTTCATGGCGGCAATCGAGCACGCCTTCATGGTGGGGGATCGGCGGATCAATTTTGGCCCGGGGGGCCAGGCCTACAAGTATCGCTTTGCAGACGGCGAGGACGCGCTGAAGTGGGTGACTTTGGTTCCTGGGGGCTCCAGGAAGTCGCTGACCCGCGCCCGGCTCACACCTGCGCACCTGCGCCGGGCCGTTGCCTCGAGGATGTCGCCGGCCAGAAAACAACAGGTCAAAGAGATGCTGCGCAAAGTGAGCCCCCGCCACGCCGAATCACCGGGGTAGCCTTAGTTCGTGCGGTACGGCGTCCTATCCGATATCCACGGCAACCGGCACGCTCTCGATGCTGCGCTGCGGGTTCTCGAAGAACAAGGTGTCGATGGCTACATCTGTGCAGGTGACCTGGTCGGATATGGGCCTTATCCAAACGAATGTGTAGCAAGAGTTGTTGACCTCGGCGCGGTATGCGTTGCAGGAAATCACGACCTCATGGCCGTCGGGAGGGTATTGGCCCAAGGAATAAGCGGGCTTGCGCGCAGCAGCTTGGAGTGGACATCCGGGATCTTGGGCGACGACGCCCGCGACTACCTCAGCGGGCTTCCCGAAACGGCGCTCGTTGGAGATCGGATCGTCGTCGGCCACGGGTCGTTGAACGATCCGGCAAAATACGTACTTTCGGAGGGTGACGCTCGCCACGAGCTCGACCAGTTGCAACAGGTGTACCCGTCTGCCGAGACGCTGATCCTTGGCCACACGCATTTGCCGTTCCTTTATGACCACGTTGGAGGACGGCTTGGGATGGAGGCAGGAACGCCCCTTGCCCTGCGAGGTTACAGGAGGCGCCTGCTGAACCCCGGCAGTGTCGGTCAGTCCAGGGAGCGAAGTCCTTGGGATCGATTCATGCTGCTCGACCTCGAAACGGAAGAGGTCACCGCCTTCGCCATCCCCTACGACGTCGACGGTTGCCGGAGGG
>JACCZU010000151.1 GCA_013695835.1 Candidatus Aridivita willemsiae | reverse complement strand
CGTCCGGTGAGGTCTCGGGGAAACTGCCGTCGCGTTTGAACGCTTCGATGGTCTCCGTCGCGCGGTCTTTGGCCTCCTGGACGTTGGGCTGATCGAAGGCGTTGATCCCAAGCACGGCTCCTGCCGCGGCGACCGCGAACTCCCAGGAAAAGAAATGCCCACCAAGATCGGCTGCGTCCCGCACGGCCACGGTCATTACCGGGTGACCGGCCTCGGCGAGGGCATCCATGCGCGCCTCGAGCTCCTCGTCGGGGCGCGCCGAGTTCCTGATGTGGGCGAAGACCCTGTCGTCGCCGTAGGAACTGGGGGCGCCGAGGGGCTCGCCCGCCACAGGAACGACGCCGGTGCCGCCCTTCCCCGTGCTCTCGGCGACGAGCTGCTCGGCCCACAACCCGAAGCTGGACACGGGCTCTGAGGTGACAAAGGTGAGCTTATCGCGTCCTCTGCGGGCCAGCTCGCCGATCGCGACACCCAACCACAGTGCCGCGTTGTCCTCCGGCTCCGCCGCTTGCGCAGCGCGCGCCGCCAGCTCGGCGCGCCCCAGAAGCTCGCGAACGTCTATGCCCATGAGCGCAGCGGGCACGACGCCGAAAGCAGAAAGCGCCGAGTAGCGCCCGCCGATTGCGGGATCGCCATAAAAGGTGTGGCGAAAGCCCCCCTTAGCCGCGAGATCCTCGAGCGACGTGCCGGGATCGGTGATCGCTACGAAGTGGCTCCCGTCGTCTACCAAAGAGCGGAAATACGCGTACAGGGAGCGCGTCTCGAGGGTCCCGCCGGACTTGCTCGAGACGACAAACAAGGTCCGTTCGAGGGGAAGCTCGTCGGCAACCGCGCCGACCTCATCGGGATGTGTCGAGTCGACCACCCGCAGTTGCAAGTAGCCCGGCGCCGTCCCGAAGCTGAGACGCAGGACCTCGGGCGCAAGGCTCGATCCACCCATGCCGAGAAGCGCAACATCGGTGAAGCCGTCGCGCCCGACCCCCTCAACGAAGGCCTCGAGCTCGCCGAGCCCCGCGAGCATGTCGCCGGCGATGCTCAACCAACCGAGGCGGTTGGAGATCTCCTCCGGCTCCGGCCCCCACAACGTGTGGTCCTTGGCCCACATACGGCGCGCCAGGTCTTGATCCCGCGCCCACTCGAGGCGCGCCTCAACTGCGGCGGCGTCGTCGGGGGCCATGCGCACGTAGAGGCCTGGGGGCGTCTCTGCTGTCTGGGTCATGGGTCCTCCTACTGCGGCATTTGATCGGCGACCTGCGCAACCCTATCCACCCGGCGGACCGCTGGCGCCGGCGCCGGCAGGTTCAGCCGGGCCGCAGCCGAAGTCTGTGCGCAGTCACGCGGGCAACCGCCTGAGGCGAGAAGGCAAGCTGGTGGTAGCCCATGGTGCGCCAGTCCCCCACCTGGTCCGCGTAATGGGGGCTCGCCCTGTGTCCGCTCTGACCGCCCGGGATGCAGGTTATCGAGTTGTCCCAGTCCGAGGTATCGGCAATGAAGCGGTAGGCAGATATCGGCCCTTCAACCTCGTGCGAGGCAGGCAACGACGCGCTGACCCGTACCGTGTCGAGGTTCCCTGAAACGGGAAAGCTCCCAACGTTGAGCAGCCTGTCGAGCGGCGGCTGCACTGCCAGCGCGTGCTTGAGGGTCATGGTGTGGAGTCGCCCCCAACTCCACGTCGACGGGCGGTCGCCAAATCGTTTGGCCAGCGCCTCAACCGAGCGGGCCAAAGCGACCTCGACGACGTCGCCACTCGCCGGGCCACCGTTGGCCCAGGCCTCAAGCACCTGGAGGGTCGTTTCGCCGAGGACGAAGTAATGGGACCACGCCGGGCCAAGCAAAGGGTGAGGACCATGGCCCATCATGATGCGCGCCAGCTCGTCTTCTTCGTCCCGGGTGATTCCGGGCAGGGATGGGATCATCTGCCCGTGACGAGCGCGCGCAAGCTCGTGGGTGAGGACGCTGTAGACCGCGGCCTCGACCGAGTCCGTGGTCATGCGCCCATCCCAGCGCTCGAGGCGGGCGAGCACCTCACGCTGGACGCCGCCGGAGGGAGCCATATGGGCGGCGAGGATGCCTGCCGCAGCGCGCGCAGGGCGGCTGAGGTCGTCGGCCTGAACGACGCGAAAGCTTTCGACAGAGTGCTTGGCCGCCGCGTCGAGGAGCTCAGTGATCCGCTCATGGCGCGCAGGGCTCGCGTACTCACGTCCGAAGAAGTGCCGGCTGCCACGTCCGATGTCGTGGTTGGCCGTGACAAGGGAGCCCGCAGGTGGGTTGAACGCGCTCGGCATGGCCTCGAAGGGCACTTCGGCGGTCCACTCGTGATCCCCGGTCCATCCCGGCGAAGGAACGAGCCCCTCGCCGCCGGCGCGCACGGGCACGGTGCCGGCGGCCTGGAAGCCGATGCTCCCGTTCACGTCGGCGTAGACGAAGCTCAGTCCGGGCGTCGCCCATGCTCCGAGCGCAGCGCGAAACTCGCCCCAATCCCGAGCACGGTTGAGCTGAAGCAGCGGCGCGAGGCCCCTCGTGGTTTCAAGCACAACGGACTTGAGCGCAAGCGGCCGGTCCTCCGCCGGCAGCGCAGGGGTCGGGGTGATCACGGGGCCGTGCGAGGTCACAAGCACGTCCTCGATCCACGGCTTGCGTCTGCCCTTGACGGCTATCTCCTCCGTGACGACGACGCCTTCCCGCCAGCCTCCTGGGACCTGCGTCCGAGCCGGAGACTCGGGATCGATGCGCTCGATGAAGAGATCGCAGGTGTCGGCCATGCTCGCCGTCACCCCCCAGGCAATCCGTGCGTTGTGGCCGATGACAACACCCGCAACTCCGGGAACGGTCGCGCCTGCGACGTCGAGCCCCGTGGCCGCGCTCAGGTGAGCCTCGTACATGATGCTCGGCAACTGGGGGAAGAGGTGAATGTCGTTCGCCAGAAGGGCCTTACCTGTGACCGAGCGGGAGCCGTCGACGACCCAGCTGTTGCTTGCCCCAGGCCCGATGGGAAGCTCGACCGCGGTTGGCACCCCGGATGCGGCTGCGCTCGCCGACCTCGCTCCGGGCTCTGTGTCCGGAACCGCGTCCCCGCCCGCCTCCCACACTCCAGGCTCGAGCGAGGCTGCAGCATCGCGCCCGAGCAGCGCGATGAGGCGCTCCCTCACGAGCTCGCTGGTCCAGTTCGGCGAGATCGCCAACGCGATCAGCCGGCCGACCGTCAGGCTGTCGATCGGCTCCCAGCGAGCGGGAAAAGTCCTGAGCAAGCGATGTTCGAGCGGGCGCGCCTTGCCGCGCGCGTCTCGCTCGATGAAGGCATTGACGCCGGCCGTGTAGGAGTCGAGCAGGGCGCGGGTGGCGGCGTCGAGCGCGCCAAGCTCCTTTCGAGCAGCGCGGTGAAGACCAATCTTTCGCATGAAGCGATCGCTGTCGAGCGCCTTGGGACCCAACACCTCAGCGAGCCGTCCCGAAGCAAACCGCCGGTTGACGTCCATTTGCCACAGACGGTCTTGCGCGTGGCAATAGCCCTGGGCAAAGAAAACATCGCGCTCGTTTGCGGCCCTGATGTGGGGCCCCCCCCACCGGTCGCGCAGGATCTCGGCGTCCTCGCGCAGGCCGGGCAAGGCCACGCGCCCGCGCGTCGTCGGCAGCGGCCTGCGCCACAAGCGTCGCACACCGGCGCCGGCAATTGCCGCAACGATCATCAACGGCGCTCCCCCGCCTCTGTAAGCATGCCCCGGCCACCCCCGGGCTTTGCCTAGGACCACAGCTCTTCCAGAAAGGCGTCAACGGCATCGGACCGTAGCGACGGCGCCGCCGGGTCGGACCCTTGCCGGGGCTGAAGGGACTTCTGCTCGAAGGCATCCCTTACCTCCGCCGGGATGAAACGGGTCAACTGAGCATAGTTGTGCGCATCCGCGAGGCCCATTCGGCGATGGTAGTAGCGCAGCGGAAAGTAGACGAACAGAGCGCTTCTGGCGCGCGTAAGAGCGACATAGAAAAGCCGCCGCTCCTCTTCGATGTCGTCCTCGTCCCCGGTGGCCATGTCAGAAGGAATCATGCCGTCGGCTGCGTGAATCACATGGACGGAGTCCCATTCACAACCTTTGGCCGAATGCATCGTGGACAGGATCAGGTAATCGTCGTCGAGCAGCGGAGGCCCGGCGAGGGCGCCTGTGGCATGAGGAGCGTCAAGCGCGAGATCGGCGATCAGCCTGTCGACCGACGAGTAGTCCGAAGCAATCCCGGCAAGCTGCTCGATGTCGGCGAGCCGCGCATCCGCGTCTTGGTACCTGCGCCTGCACACGGGATCGAACCATGTCTGGAAGCGCGCCACCTGAAGGGCAGGCGGGGCGCCGGCCGAGCATTCTGCGAGCAGCCCCCGGAGACCTTCAAGCTCGGGGCGCGCCGAAGCTGGCAGCTCGGGCGGTGCGTCGATCAGACGCCGCAGGGGGGAGATCCCATGGTCGGGCCCCCCTGGAGCGCGCCCAACACCAAGCTCCGTCAATGCGCGCTTCGCCGTGCCGGGCCCGACGCCCTCGAGCAACTGGAGGGCGCGAAACCAGGCAAGCTCGTCGAGTGGGTTGGCGATGATTCTGAGGAGCGCCACGACGTCTTTGACGTGCGCTGCCTCGACGAAGCGCAACCCCCCGTACTTCACGAACGGAATGTTGCGCCGCGCCAGCTCGACCTCGAGATGAGTGCTGTGCCATGCCGCCCTAAACAGCACCGCCTGTTGTCTAAGCGGGAGCCCGCGCTCACGTTGTTCGAGCACTTCGGCGCAGACCGCCTCCGACTGCTTCGCCTCGTCGAAGCAGGTGAGCAGCACGGGCTTAGCCTCACCCGGGCGATCGGTCCACAGGTTCTTTTCGTACATCTTTGCCGACTGGGCGATCACGGCGTTCGAGGCGCGCAGCACCGGTGGAGTCGAGCGGTAGTTCTGCTCGAGCATCACGAGCCTCGTGCCGGGAAAGTGTTCGGGGAACGCACGTATGTTAGCGACCGTCGCCGACCGGAACGAGTAGATAGCCTGAGCGTCGTCGCCGACTGCGCTTATTCCGGGCGAGCCCGCCCTCATGCCGCGCAGGATGTCGGCCTGAATGGCATTGGTGTCCTGATACTCATCCACGAGAATGTGCTCGAAGCCATTACCGATTGCTGCCCCAGCGCGCGGCACGCTCATGAGGGCCCGCCAAAACAACAGCAGATCGTCGAAGTCAAGAACAACCTGGTCGCGTTTGCGCTGTGCGTAACCTCGAAAGGCCGCCTTGATGTCGTCGAGCTCCTCTGCGCACCAGGGGAAGTGAACGGCGAGCACGTCGGCGAGCTTCACCTGTGAATTGACCGTCCTCGAATAGATGGCAACGAGCGTCTCCTTCTTCGGGAAGCGGCGGCCCTTGTGTGCAAGGCCGAGGTCGGCGCGCACGAGCCCCATCAGCTCGGCGGTATCACCCTGGTCCATGACCGTGAACCCCGGCGGCAGCCGCAGCGCGCTCCCGTTACGGCGCAGCAAGCGGGCCCCTGTGGCGTGAAAGGTCCCGCCCCACACAGCTGCGGCCTGAGCCGGCGACGTGTAACGCGCGACGCGCCCAAGCATCTCGGTCGCGGCCCGTCGCGTGAAGGTCAGAAGCAAGATCCGCTCGGGTGCCGTCCCTTCGGCGATCAGGTGGGCGACCCTGCAGGCCAGGGTCTTGGTCTTGCCCGTGCCGGCCCCGGCCACGACGAGCAGAGGGCCTCCCATGTGAGTGACGGCGTCGAGCTGACGCTCGTTGAGGTCGTTCAGATAGGGTGACCCGATATCGAACATGTGTTCGAGTATAGGCCCCGGGGTCCAGACGGTCACGGGATTGCCGCAAGCCGCAACTGATGCGGCCGCGGGTCGGCTCGGCGAGCCGCTATGGCTAAACGGGTCGGCTCGGCGAGCCGCTATTGCTTTTTCGAGATCGCCTCGGCGAGCTCTTCCTTGGACATCTTCGAACGGCCCTTGATGCCGAGGCCCTTGGCCCGGTCGTAGAGCTCCTGCTTGCTATTGCCGTAGTAGTCGACTCCTCCGAAGGTCTTGCCCTTGTTCTCGCGCGCCCTCGGGTTCTTAGCCCTCGGATCCGAAGGGCCCTTGCTGTCCTTGGGCTCCCAGTGGTCCCCCGTCTTCTCGTAGGAGTGCTTGAGCGCGGAGTAAGCGGTTCGGTGGGCCTGCTCCCCCTCGCCGTACTGCTCGACCGCGCTGTCGTGCGTTTTGGCCCATGTGCGCTGAGCTTTCTTGGGCGACTTCTGCAGCGTGCTCGGAAGATCTTCCTTCTTGGTGGGCACGTCGGTTACCTCCTCTTGTCCGCCTATGCCGGCTCCCCGCTTCCGCCTACTCGCGATCGTCGATTCTCTGGGCGGGGAGTGCCCCGTCCCCTCCGGTCCGGGCCGCGGACCTGCCGTCTCCGTCGTCGCCGGCCGTTGCGCCCCCGGCGTGAGCGTCCCTGCCCCGCTCTTGATGCGGGAACGCTCCGTTCCCACGACCGTTGGGGTGTGTGAGGGCGCTTAGAGGCATCTCCGTCAAGCGCGGCGCGCCGCTGCCGGCAAGCGCCTTCATGAGCCGGTATGTCGCCCATCCGACCGCAGGCGGAATCAGTATCACGAGCACCTGAAAGACCCTGACGAGGTCAAGCACAGAGACGGTGAACCACTTGGCGATTAGATCCGAGCTCGATGCGATGAACATCACGGTGTAAAAGGCGAGCGTCGTCGCCCCAAGCGCAGTTCGCATCGGCCGGTCCCTCGGTCGATCAAGCAGGTTGTGCGGCTCCCGGTCGTGGGTGAAGGCCTGTTCGAGGAACGGCCACGCGTAGAGCGCGAGAAAGGTCACGCCGGGCAGAAGGACGCCCGGGTAGAAGGGATTGGGGATCTCGAATCCAAACGCCCTGAGCTCCACTGCCGGAAACAGTCTCAGCGCGCCGTCGACCCAGCCGAGGTACCAGTCTGGCTGCGCAGGGGACGACACCTGCTGCGGCTCGAAGGGCCCGTAGAGCCAGATGGGGTTGATCTGAAATAAGCCCCCCATCAGCACCAGAATGGCAAACACGCCAAAGAACAACCCAAGAGACTTTGCCGCGTAAGTCGGCCACAGCTTTGAGCCAACAACGTTGTGCTCGGTGCGCCCTGGCTCGGGGAACTGCGTGTGCTTCTGGCGCCACAGCAGCGCGAGGTGGGCGGTGAGCAGGCCGATGATGAGCGCCGGCACGATCATGATGTGCGTGACGAGCAGCCGGCTGATGATCTGATCCGCGGGGAACTCGCCCCCAAAGATCAGAAACCCCATCCACGTGCCGAGGAGGGGGACCGAGAGCGCGATCGAATAGGCGATGCGAAGCCCCGTGCCCGATAGAAGGTCATCAGGCAACGAATATCCGGTGAACCCGTTGAAGATCGCCAGTATCAACAGCGTTATCCCGATGATCCAGTTGAGCTCGCGCGGCGATCTGAAGGCGCCCGTGAAGAAGATCCGGCAGAGATGCACGACTATCGCAGCGACGAAAACGAGCGCGGCCCAGTGGTGGGTTTGGCGCATCACAAGACCCGCACGCACGTCGAGGCTAATCTCGAGCGTCGACTTATAGGCGTCCGAGACCTCGACGCCGACAAGCGGAGCGTAGGAACCGTCGTAGACCGACTGGCTCGTACTCGCGTCGAAGAAAAAGGACAAAAAGATCCCAGTGACGATCAGCACCACGAACGCGTACAGCGCGATCTCCCCAACCATGAACGACCAGTGGTCGGGGAAAACCTTGTTCAGCGCGTCCTGGGTGAACGCCGATGTGCCCAAGCGGTTGTCGATCCAGCGTGCAACCTTCTTAAGCACTCGGCCTGTTCCAGAAACCCGGACCGACCGGCTCAACGAAGTCTCCCTGCGCTGCCACGAAACCATCCTCGTCTATCCGGAGCGGCAGCTGGGGAAGCGGCCTCGTGGCGGGACCTGCGGTCGGGGCGGCGGCCTGCAGGACCGCAAAGACCGATTGGTGGCAGGGGCAGAACAGCTCCTGGCTCCCCGCCTGATAGAGGCCAACGGGACATCCGGCGTGAGTGCAGACCTTCGAGAAGGCAACGAATCCCTCGGGCGACCAGTCTTCGCGTCCAGGCGGCGGCTCGTACTCACCGGGTTCCAAGCGGATCAAGATCACCTGCGAATCGCCCGCCTCGAGGTTGCCTTCAGGGACGATGGTGAGTACCTGGCCCACCTCGAAGTCCCCCGCCGCCACCGGCTCACCGTCGATCGTCACGACGCGCCCGCCGCCGGCCCACGGCGTGCGGAACAGGGCGCGCCCCGGCGCGGTTCCGAGCGACCTGATGGGGAACAGGGCGGCGACGCCGAGCGCGCCGAGGGCGCCGCCGAGCATCTTCGCGAGAAAGCTCCTCCGCCCGGCATCGGGCCCGGCCTCTTCCAACGAGGCAACCACTTCGGCCCTCGCCTCCGGCCGACCGAGGTTCAGCTTGCGCTCCTCGACGAAGGGGGCGTTGGGCATGAGCTGCTTCCCCCAGAGGATGAGCCCGGCCCCAAGGCCGCCGAGCGCAATGAACAAGAGGATCCCTTCGATCTGAGGCTGTCCGCCGAAGCCGTAGAGCACAGTGAGGCCGAGCGAAGCGAGCGCGCTCACCCCAAACGCAACCGCGATGCCGGGGCCCTCCCGGCGCTCGGGGCCACGCCCTGGATGGCTTGGGTGGCTCACTCCTCACCCACCCTTGTGCCGATCCAGCGGATCAGAAAAAGCGTCGCTCCGAGGCCGACGATCCAGCCAACCGCCCCTTCGGTCACCGGGCCTGTGTGTCCGAGCGGGGCGCCGCCGTTGTCGTCGGGATCCTGCAGGTACTCGACGTAGGCGACGATTGAGTTGTAATCCTCCTCGTCAAAGCTCTCGGCGCCGAAGACCGGCATGGTGCCGGGGCCGATGAGCATCGCCTCTGTGATCTGCCTCGAGCCCACCTCCTGGAGACCGGGAGCGATCCGGCTGCGCGCCAGGGCGTCCGACTCGGCAGCCAGGACCCCGCCGACCGCGGTCGTCGAGTGGCAAGCGGCGCAGTTTTCCTGATAAAGCTCGGCGCCGAGTCCAATGGCGCCTTCCTCGGGATGCACCTCAGGGATCTCGGGGCCGGCCGCCCCCAGGGTCGTCGTGTACCTTACGATGTCACGGATCTCGCTCGGCGTGTACGACGGACCACTCGGCTCCGCCGGCTCGGACGGATCGTTGAGAGGCATGCGCCCGGTCGAGACGTAGAAGTCGATCGACGCCGGGCCGTTCAGCCCTTCGATCACGCTCGGGCCCCGAGCGGTGCCGCCTCCCTCACTGCCGTGACACCATGCGCAGTCGCGTCGATAGATGGTTTCCCCCCGGTCATCTGCGACGGCGAGCGTGGGCGAAGGCTGGTAGAGCTCGGTGGAGGTCCCTCGGTAGGAACAGCCTGCCAGGACAAGACCGGTTGCAACCACGAGCAGCCGGACGGTTAGCCTCCGGTCGCGGTCCCGGCGGGTGAATGTCATTTGTCCCCCAGGCGCGCGGCAACGGGCGCCGGCCGGGCCGGCTCCTTCGAGCTCCCAAGGGAAACGCCGGAAGGATCGTCGGCGCGCCGCATGCGTGCCTCCATGTCCTTGAGGGCGCGGACCAAGGTGATCGACATCGTAGCGAGGTAGGCGGCCCCCGCCGGGATCCACATGATCACCCCGGCGAGGCGCTGGTCCTCCAGCGCGCTAAGCCCCCATGCCTGCGCGCCCTCGGCGTGAACCGCGTAAAGGGCCACAGATGCGAACGTAAGGATGGCCCCAAGCGCGCCGCTCTGGAGCGCGGTCCCGAACACGAGCGCGAGCCTCGTCCCGTATGAGGCTCCCGTGCGCCGCGCGGGAGCAATCACCACCGACCAGAACAACAGCGCCGTGGTGAAGAAGCTCGCATGCTCCAAGACATGGAGGAAGTCGTTGCGCAGCGCGCCGTCGTAGAGGCTCGGGATGTGCCATGCCCACAGCGCTCCCATGTGTACTACCCATACCGTCACGGGCGCGCCGACGAGGAGCGCCACCTTGCGCAGCGAGGAGCGCTTGCCGAGGCGCAAGGTTGCGCGCCGCGGCCCCAACGGCAGAGCTAGCGCGACGGGGACGAGCGGCGCGCCGTAGACGAGCAGAGGGGGGGCCACGACCATGAGCGTCAGGTGCTGGACCATGTGCGCCGAGAACAGGCTCCCTCCGAGCGCATCCAGCGGCGAAAGCAGCGCAAAGACGACTGCGCTCAGCCCCCCGTAGAAGCACACGACCCGACGCACAGGAAGCGCACGCCCGCGCCTCGCCCGCCACAGGCGGCGCACACCCACTCCGTAGGCCAGAGCGACGACGGCCACCACCACAATGACAACCGGGTCGAGATGCCACGCCCCCCAGACATCGCCGGGGCCGAGCACAGAGTCCTGCCTCACAGCGCGGTCTCGCAACCGCTCAGAAACAGCGTCGGTAGGAAGCCTTGAACGATCAGGATCCCAAACAACCCGTTCACGAAGAGTCCAGCGAGCGCCATCCAGCGAGCGCGCCCGCCGGTCGAGGTGTCGCCCTTAGACGTCTTGCGCAAGCAGCGATAGGAGACGTAGCCGGCCAGCCCTGTGGTAGCGGTGCAGACAAGTGTGAGCACAAGAATGACCGTCTCGAATGTCACGCCCCAGATTGCGGACGAGCTCGAGCCCGGCGCGCAGGCGAGCTCGACCAGCTGGTCTCCGGTCAGAAGCTGAATGCTCCACGCAGCGGGGGCGGCGAGCGCCGCAAACCAAAGCGCCCTTGTGCCCGTTCGCTCCTGCTCGGTGATATGGCTCATCTAGATATTCGGGGACAAGTAGATGGTCGATAGCACTGCGATCCACACGGCATCTACGAAGTGCCAGTACATGGTGAAGTTCTGGACGGTTACGTGGCGATGCTCGTCGAAGGCCCCCTGCCACGCCCGCATCTGCGTCCACAGGTTGATCATGAGCCCGCCCGCGACGTGCAGCCCGTGGAAGCCCGTGAGGGTGAAGAAAAGCGATCCGTAGACGTTTGTCGTCGGCGTGAACTCGGCGAGCTTCTCGGGGTATTCGATGCCAAGCTGCATCCCGAGGAACACGGCCCCCAAAACGAACCCGAGGGCCAGGTAGAGCTTGAGCTTGCCGACATCGCCCCTCTTGATGGCCTTCTCGCCGAGATGCACGGGGACGCTGCTCGACCACAGGATCACGCTCATGATGAGCGGCAGCTCGAGCGTGGGCTTGGGGATGCCTCCTGGGGGCCACACGGGCCCGGACTGAAATCTCAGAAAGAAGTAGCTCGCGACCAGCGCGGCGAAGAGCATGGCCTCGGTGGCGATGAGCATCACCATGCCCCACCACCCCGGCGACGCCGGCCCGTTCATGTGACGCGGGAGCGTCTCCTCAAGCGGCCTCGGCGCCGCCGTCCGTGTTGCCTGCGTCGTGGTGGTCATGTCTCTTGGGTCTCCCCCTTCGGCCAGAACCATCCCATCATGGCAGCGCCGCTCGCGGCCACGCCCGCGGCGGCGAGCGCATAAGCGTCGAGGAGGACGCCGTAGAACATCACCGTCAGGGCAAGCGTGAGCAGAACCGGCCACGGGCTCTCGTGGGGCATTTCCATCACCGCCTGGGGACGGCCGTCGAGCATGCTCGAGGCGAAGGTCTCGTGCCCATCCGCCAGAGGGTGCCCTCCCCGTTCCGGCGATTGACGCCCGTGGCTGAGCTCGTCCTGGTCCCACACGGGATGGAGGCTCCTGACCGTCGGCACCATCTCGAAGTTGTAGTGCGGCGGCGGTGAGGTCGTTGCCCACTCGAGCGTGTCGCCGCCCCATGGGTTGTCGGGCGCCGCCTCGCCTCTTCTGGCGCTTCTGAACCAGTTGACGAAGGTCAGAAGAATTCCGAACGCGAGCATGAAGGCACCGACGGTCTCGATCGCGTTCCAGATATCCCATCCAAGCCCGGGAAGGTAGGTGTAGGTGCGGCGGGGCTGGCCTAACAGGCCCGTGATGTGCATCGGAAAGAAAACCAGGTTGAATCCCACGAACATGACCCAGAAGCTGGTCTTGCCCCATCTTTCATCGAGCATCTTGCCGGTCATCTTCGGAAGCCAGTAATAGAGCCCGGCAAAGAGGGGAAAGATGACTCCCCCAACAATGATGTAGTGAAAGTGGGCAACGACGAAGTAGGTATCAGTCGTCTGCTGGTCGAAGGGGATCGATGCGAACATGACACCGGACAGCCCGCCGACGACGAACAGGACGATGAACCCCAGCGAGAACAGCATCGGCGTCTTGAGCTTGATCTTCCCTGCGACGAGCGTCGCAAGCCACGCGAACGTCTGCGTGCCGCTCGGAAGCGTCACCATGAAGCTCGCTGCCGAGATGAAGCTCATCGCCACTTGCGGCAGTCCCGTGGCGAACATGTGGTGTACCCACACGCCGAAGCCGATCACCGCGGTCGCCATCTCGGCGACCACGACCCAGGTGTAGCCGATGATTGGGCGACCGCAAAAGGTGGGGATGATCATAGAAACGATCCCGAAGGCGGGCAGGATGAGGATGTAGACCCATGGATGTCCGAAGATCCAGAAGAGGTGCTGCCACAGGATGACGTCGCCGCCCTTGGAGGGATCGAAGAAGGCGAAGCCGAACTTGCGGTCGAGCTCGAGCATCACGAGTGCCGCAGTCAGCGCCGGCTGGGCGAAGACGATGGAGAAGGCAAAAGCGAGTTCGCCCCACACGAAGATCGGCATGCGGTTGATCGACATCCCTGGGGCGCGCATCTTGAGTATCGTGACGATGAAGTTGATCGCCCCAGCGGTGGTTGAGATACCGAGGAAGATGAGCCCCAGAGCGTAGAAATCGATGTTGAGGCCGGGGGTGAACTGGGAGTTGGCAAGCGGGGCGTTGTTGAACCAACCGTTGTTCGGCGCCTTGCCGACAAGAAAGCTCGAATACATGAACAGCCCAGCCGCAAGAAAGATCCAGTAGCCGAAGGCGTTGAGCCG